>JAYPEG010000004.1:31488-69804 GCA_038125645.1 Alphaproteobacteria bacterium | reverse complement strand
AAATTGCACAATTAAATTTGAAATGAGCAATGGAAAACTAGACCAAAAACAAATCGATGTTTTTGCTTGTGATGGACAAACTACAATTTTCGTTGAATGCAAATCTTCAGAAAGCAGGAGATATAAAAATTTACGAGGAACCATAGCAGAAATTGGTAGTTATAAAGAAAAATCAAGAGGGACAGTTTCCATATTGTTTCAGAAAAATCTGAAAGCCCATCCAAAATGTATTTGGATCCTTGCAACCCATAATATCTTCATCTCCTGAGAAGATGTAGAAAGAGCAAATGAAAATGGGATTCGCATACTTAACCATAATCAACTGGAATACTACGAACAATTTATTAAGCATCTTGGCAAACCAGGCAGACATCAGTTTCTTGGTGAATTTCTTGATGGCCAGAAAATACTAGGTTTGGAAGGAAAGAAATTACCTGCCATAAAAGGCAAGATGGCCGGTGTTGATTTTTATAGTTTTATCGCTTCACCTTCCGATTTATTCAAAATCTGTTTTATTAATCATTTTACTTTGGATCACCCAGATGGAAAGCCAGCCTATCAACGCATGGTCTCTTCTGCGCGAATACGAAAAATTGCCAAATTTATTGCTGAGGAAAAGGGATACTTTCCTACAAATATTTTACTAAACTTTAAATCTCGCCCAAAATTTGAATTATTATCGAATAAAGAAAATACAAATGAAAATATCAAGTTTGGATGGCTTACACTCCCATCTCAATACCGGTCAGCGTGGGTGATTGATGGTCAGCACCGATTATTTGGCTATGCGCATCTTGAAGAAAGGAGGCAGCAATCAGGCAATCTCTTTGTTCTAGCTTTTAATCAATTAAGCGTAAACGATGAAGCTGAGCTTTTTGTCAAAATTAATAGTGAACAAAAATCTGTTCCCCGCAGTTTACTTGAAAGTCTGATACCTGAACTAAAATCACAGGACGACAATCCCAAAAATATTATAACAGCGCTCGCGTCTCGGGGTTTTATAAGAATGGGAGCTGATACAGACAGTCCATTTTTTGGACGATTTGCCAAACACGGAATTCCTGCAACAGAATATCAAAGCCTGACTCTCTCCGAGGCAATAAAGGGACTTAAATCTACTTCGTTTCTCGGTGAGGTAAGGGGAAAGTCTCAAATTGACGGATTCTTTACGGGCGAAAATGATGAACAGACAATTCAAAAAACAACCTTCATACTAAAAGCTTATTTCAATGAATTGAAACTCTCAAATGCTACAGCTTGGGAAGATGGCAAAGCTGGTTATATAGCAACTAATCCAGGAATTAGAGCACATTTAGGTGTCATGAAAGAGGTTATTGCATACTTATCTTACAAACGGGATTTGAACTTTGGGCTAATGAGTCAAAAGGAAGTGGCGGAAATTATTCTAGCATTTTGTCAACCTATTTATGAGTATTTTAGAGAGGCGCCATCTTCAGAGATTCAAGAAAAATTTTCACGAAAATTCGGTGAAGGGGGTGTAAAACATTATCGGCTTCAACTGCTTAAAATCCTAAATAATACAAACGCAGATTTTGGCCCTGAAGAATTTAAGGGTTGGTTGATCCAAACTAACTCTGATGATTTTTCCTCAATACATGACCAAATTATGGCGTTTTCAGAAACATTAACTAACACTGTAATTAACGGGCTGAGACAATTACACGGCACTGAGCAAATGAGTTCTGGTGAACCAAAATATTGGGAAGTCGGCGCAAAATCACCAAGGGTTAGAAGAAATGCATATGAAAAACAGCAGATGGATAATGAAGCTGAAAGATCAAAGAAAGAAGCTTATCTTGAGATAGTAGACTTAGAAGAAATAGTGAAAGATAGAGACAATTGGTCTTTCTTCGAAAACCTATTTAAAAACCCAATGCCTGGAGAAAGACACGGGCAAAAATATTACCTCGGCTGGTTAGGTAAATTCAATGGGTTAAGGAAAATTGCAGCCCATAGAAATCAGGAAAAGATTTATTCACGTGAGCAATTAGAATTTTTCGAATGGCTAAATGATTCTGTTATTCCTAAATTTGATTCAAGTTTAAATTAATCCCCCACCAAAAAAGCAGGGCCCGGGCCCTACCTTTTTTATCTGATATGCACCCTGTCACAGCTTTTTTTTGTGATGGATGGCCTGTGATGAACCGGCACCGCGCGCCTGTATAAACGCGCCTGTATAAATGCGCCTGAATAAACGCGCCGCTGTTTAGAAATGCACGGAATCGCCTGCGCCTCTGCGCCCTGATGGTGGGGCAAATTTCGTCAGATCGATATCAGCAACAGCTTGTTTATATTCCTCTGCTGTCGGGGTGCGCCCCAATATGGCGGACAGCACCACAACCGGGGTAGAGGCGAGCAGGGATTCCCCCTTTTTATCTTCGCCATCCTCGACCACACGGCCCTTGAACAGGCGCGTGGATGTCGCCATCACCGTATCGCCCTTGGCCGCCTTTTCCTGATTACCCATACACAGATTACAGCCCGGGCGTTCGAGATATAAGATATTCTCATATTCGGTGCGTGAGGTCTGTTTCGGTGCTGCATCATCAAACTCAAAGCCAGAATATTTCTGCAATATCGCCCAGTCACCCTCGGCCTTCAGCTCATCAATGATATTATAGGTTGGTGCGGCCACCACCAGAGGGGCCCTGAATGCGACCCTGTCTGTGTCCCGTTCAAGATTGCGCAGCATCTGAGCAACGATTTTTATATCGCCCTTATGCACCATACAGGAACCGACAAAGCCCAGATCAACCCGCTTATCCCCGCCATAATAGGAAATCGGGCGGATCGTGTCATGCGTATAGCGTTTGGACACATCAGAATTATTTACATCCGGATCGGCTATCATCGGCTCTACAATCTGATCCAGATCAACCACAACCTCGGCAAAATATTTGGCTGTGTCATCCGGCATCAGGGCCGGTTTTGTGCCTGTCTTAATCTCGTCAATGCGTCTGTTTGCCCGCGCCACCAGACCGGCCAGCATCGCATTGTCATTATCCATGCCTTTGTCGATCATGCCCTGAATACGGTCTCTGGCAATCTCCAGCGACTGTATCAGTGTGGCATCTTCTGAAATACAGATAGAGGCCTTTGCCTTCATCTCTGCAGTCCAGTCAGTAAAGGTAAAGGCCTGGTCGGCCAGCAACGTGCCGATATGCACCTCTATCACCCGGCCCTGAAACACATTGTCTGAGAACTGCTCCAGCATCTGTGCCTGTGTTGCATGCACTACATCACGGAAATCCATATGCGCTGCCATGCTACCCTTAAAAACAACTTTCACAGATTCTGGTATCGGCATGGTGGCCTCACCCGTGGCAAGGGCCAGTGCCACTGTGCCCGAATCCGCCCCGAACGCCACACCCTTTGACATGCGGGTATGCGAATCCCCGCCAATAATGATTGACCAGTCATCAACAGTAATATCATTCAGAACCTTATGAATTACATCTGTCATGGCATGGTATCTGTCTTTTGGATCACGGCCCGTGATCAGACCGAACCTGTTCATGAATTTCATCAGCCTGGGGGTGTTTTCCTGGGCCTTGAAATCCCATACAGACGCGGTATGACAGCCTGACTGATAGGCCCCATCAATGGTCGGGGCAATCACTGTTGCGGCCATCGCCTCTAGCTCTTGTGCTGTCATCAGGCCGGTGGTGTCCTGTGATCCGACAATATTGACCTTTACCCTGACATCCGATCCGGCATGCAGCTTAATGTCCGGGTCAACGCCAAGCGCGTTTGCATTAAAGATTTTCTCAACCGCGCTTAACCCCTGTCCCTTGTGAGAGACTATTTTGGACGGGGCAAATACCGGGGCTGGCTGCACCCCCAAAGTCTCGGCAGCAAAGCTCTGTAATTTCTTGCCAAACACAATCGCATAAGACCCGCCAGCCCTGATAAACTCCAGCTTCTGCGGCGAGAATGAAGCGGCAAGGTCTGCCAGCTCTTCTGCACCATCATCATCCAGCAGCTTTTTCTCTGTTGTGTCGATAGTCAGCACGGTTCCTGTCTCAACAGAATATTTCTGTTGCAGCACTGGATTGCCGTCATTATTCAATATCGGGCGGCCTTCATCATCCAGCTTTCTGACCCAGTTTTTCAGGTCGATGCCAATTCCGCCTGTTACCCCGACAGTGGTCAGAAAAATCGGTGATATACCATTTGTTCCGGCAACAATCGGGGCAATATTCACGAAAGGTACATAGGGGCTGGCCTGTCTGCCTGTCCAGAGCGCAACATTATTCACCCCGGACATGCGTGATGACCCCACGCCCATTGTGCCCTTTTCAGCCACCAGCATTACCTGTTTGTCCGGATGCTGTAATTTCAGAGCCTCTATTTCCTGTTGGGCGCGTTCTGATATCAGGCATTTGCCATGTAATTCGCGGTCAGAACGTGAATGGGCCTGATTGCCGGGTGACAGGAGATCAGTTGAAATATCCCCTTCAGCAGCAACATAGGTGACAACTTTTATTTTTTCGTCAATCTCAGGAAGTTTGGTGAAAAACTCAGCCTGTGCATAGCTTTCCAAGATATCGCCAGCTACAGCATTGCCGCTGTTATAGGCATCTGCCAGACGCGCTGTGTCCGCATCATATAAAAAGACCTGTGTTTTCAGGACATCGCCAGCGGTTCTGGCTGTCTTATCATCACCGCCCAGTGCCAGATCAAGAAGAACCGCAACAGACGGCCCGCCCTTCATATGCGAGAGCAGCTCAAAGGCAAATTCAGGGGTGATTTCAGCAACTGTCTGTGCCCCTGTGATAATGTCTTTCAAAAACTGTGCCTTCACATTGGCAGCGCTGGTTGTTCCCGGCAGGGTGTTATAGATAAAATAATCGAGACAGGCGCTGCGGTGCTTGCTGGCTGTGTCTGTTATATGGTCTATCACCTCAGCCAGCAGCGCGCCGTCATCAATCGGCTTTGGTTTCAGATTCTGTTCCTTGCGGCTTTCAATTTCCAGCAGATAATCAGCAAATAAACTCACGGCTTTCCCCTTAAAAAACAGCGTTTATGCAGATGTTATGCGGCTGTGCCCACCATGCCTTGCCCGCCTGTCAGCACCCACAGCTATATTCAAACGCAAAAATATCGAAAATGGCCGCAAGAGGAGCGCCTGCTTACGGTCGCTGGCAGGATAGCAAATAATCCGGCAAGTTTCCAGTACCAAACAGGCCTGAAACAGTACCGCCCGAAGTGACCAGACAGTCATGCCGTTCCTGAGGTGTGCAAAAAAACTAGACCGGGCCACGGCACCCGCTTACAGTACACACACCATGACGATAGAGATAAAAAATCTGGCCCTGCGGCGCGGGGCACGCTGGCTCTGCGCTGGCCTCTGCCTCAGTCTTGCGGCGGGCAGCACAACAGTGTTACGCGGCCCCAACGGCAGCGGAAAATCCAGTTTCCTGCGCGCCGTTGGCGGTTTTCTGCCCCTGGCCGAGGGACAGATTCTCTATCGCGACCAGCCACTCGTCCTGGAGGGGCCGGAGCGTGGCCTGAACGGGTGCTGGTACAGTCACAAGGACGGGCTGGCAGCAGAGCTCAGCGCGGGCCGGTCACTGCAGCTAACCGCCGCCCTGCATGGCCGCAATGACGAGCTGGATGCAGTGCTGGCAGCAGATGATTTTGCCATTGCCAGCTTTCTTGATTGTGAAATACGCAGCCTGTCAACCGGCCAGCGCCAACGTGTGGCCCTGAGCGTTTTCTGCCTCTGTACCGGGCCTGATTATCTCTGGCTGATGGATGAGCCTGACAGCGGCCTGGATAGACAGGGGCGCGCGGCCCTTGAAGCGCTGCTGGCACGCCAGCAGCGGGCGGGCGGCTATTGCCTGCTGGCCAGCCACTCAGCCTTTTCCAATAGCTTCAGTCACCGGGTCATTGACAGCGGGCAATGGATATAATGAACGGATTTTTTCTGTATTTCACCCGCGAGCGGCTGAGCGCCAATGCGAGGCTGGGCGACCATCTGGCACAGGCCGCCTTCTTTGTTATGCTTGCCAGCCTGTTTCCGCTGACTGTTGGCCCAGCCGCCGATGGGCTGCGCCTGATCGGGCCCGCAGTCATCTGGATAGCGGCCCTGCTCAGCGCCTTGCCGGCCTTTGACCGGCTGTTCTGTGACGATTTGCGCTCAGGCTGGCTTGAACAGGCTAGCCTCAGCCGCTTTTCGCTTTACAGCTATATCGCTGCCAAGCTGGTGTGCTGGTATCTGTTTGCCCTGCTGCCGCTGATTGTCATCACGCCGCTTTTGATGATATTTTTCATGATGCCGCTGGCGCTGGCACCTGTTTTTGTCAGCGCGCTGGCGCTCGGCTTGGGCGTATTGGTACTGCTGGGCAGCATCGCCGGTTCTCTGACACTGGGCGCACGCCGGGCAGCGATGCTTGTCGCGCTGCTGATTCTGCCACTGGCGATCCCGTTACTGGTGTTTGGCGTTTTGGGCTGTCAGGCCACTGTCAGCGGTGATGATATGTCAACGCATTTCAGCCTGCTGAGCGCTTTCTTTTTATTTTTGCTGGTGATCAGCCCGCCGGCAACCGCTGCAGGGTTGCGTTCTGCCCTTGAAGATGGATAATGGCGGCGCAAATTTTATCACTGGACAGATTGTGAGCATGACGGGATTTTTTGATTTTATGGCCAATCCGACCCGCTTTCAGGCACTGGCCGGGCCATTGCGCCCGATCTGTTTCTGGCTGTCAATGCTCTGTTTCGGCTGGGGGTTGTATCTCGCGCTGCTCGGCTCGCCAGCAGATTATCAGCAAGGCGAGGCCGTGCGGATTATGTATGTTCATGTTCCCTCTGCCTGGCTGGGGCTTTCGGGCTATCTCGGGCTGGGTCTCTGTGCGCTCTTCTATCTGGTCTGGCGGCATCCCCTGGCAGATGTTGCGGCGCGTGCGATTGCACCGGTCGGGGCCGGATTTGCCGGGCTGACATTACTGACCGGCAGTCTGTGGGGTTATCCTATCTGGGGAACCTGGTGGGTCTGGGATGCACGCCTGACCTCCATGCTGCTTCTATTCTTTTTCTTTATCGGCTATATCGCGCTGGCTAACGGTTTTGAGCGGCGTGAACGCGGTGCGCGCATGGCTGCCATACTCGCGCTTGTGGGATGCATTAATCTTCCGGTAGTGAAATTTTCCGTGGATTGGTGGAACACGCTGCACCAGCCTGCCAGTATCCTGCGTTCAGGCGGTGTGGCAATAGATGCCTCCATGCTCTGGCCGTTAATGGTTATGTTTGCCGGATTTCAACTGTTCTTTGTCTGGATTGTCCTGCACAGGATCGCCTGGATGCTGGCTGAGCGCCGGGCAGAGGCGCGGCTTTTGCACAGCGATAAGACACAGATAAAATCAAGAACATCGGATGATGGCGGGATGGGATGATGGCTTCACAATTTTTATCTGTTGAGGGCTATGGGCTTTATATCACGCTCAGCTATCTTGCCAGCGCAATATTTGTCATTGGCACAGCTATGCTGAGCTGGAGAAAAGCCCGCCAAATAAGGAAAAAAACACAACAGGACTGAGGCCAGCCAGCAGGCCAGCCACAGATCAGCCACAGATCAGACTATGTCCACAGGACGGGCCCGCCGCCTGCCGCGCCGTTTGCCTGTATTGCCTGCATTAGGCACATTATCGCTCAAATCGCGTTCAGGCAGGCTGACAGCCGCGCTCAGATGAGGATAGGGATCGGTCTTATGCGGAAAGGCCATGGCCCGCACAAAATGATTCTGAAACTCAGCCTCTACAGCTGTTTCTATCTTTTCAATATTGCGGACGGTCTGTTCTATTGTCTGCCTGGCGGACAGATTCAAAAGCGCCAGGCGCGCACCGGTACCAGCTGAATTGCCAGCAGCCGTAACCTGATCCAGAGGACAGTCAGGAACCATGCCCAGAATCATGGCATATTTAGGATCAATATGGGTGCCAAAGGCCCCGGCCAGAACCACCCGGTCAACATGTTCGATCTGCATTTTACCCATCAGCAGGCGAAAGCCGGCATGCAAGGCTGCCTTTGCCAGCTGGATAGCGCGCACGTCATTTTGCAGGATGCTGACAGTTTCAGTTAACTGATATCTGAATGTCCGCCCATCAGGCACAATACGGCCTGTGCGCGCTGCCATTCGCCCGTCTATCACCCCATCTGCTGTAATCAGCCCGCACAGATACATTTCTGCCAGCACCTCTATGATGCCTGAACCGCAGATGCCTGTAATGCCGCTGGTTTTCACAGCCTCACTGAACCCCGCCTCATCTGACCACAAATCAGTGCCGATCACAGAAAAACGCGGTTCTAATGTATCTTTGCTGATACGCACGCGCTCTATGGCACCGGGGGCGGCGCGCTGTCCGGCACTTATCTGTGCCCCCTCAAAGGCCGGGCCTGTCGGTGACGAGGCGGCCAGCAGGCGGTTCCTGTTGCCCAGTACAATCTCTGCATTGGTGCCGACATCAATCAGCAGGCTGACATCCTCTCTGGTTTGTGGCGATTCAGCCAGCAAAACGCCGGCAGCATCAGCCCCGACATGCCCGGCAATGCAAGGCAGCACATAAAGGCGGGCACCGGTATGCAAATCAAGACCAATTTCAGAGGCCCGGCAGTCAAAGGCTGTGTCAACAGCCAGCGCAAAGGGCGCACCGCCCAGTTCAATCGGATCAATGCCAAGAAAGAGATGGTGCATGACCGGATTGCCAACCAGCACCACCTCAAGAACATCATGCGCGCCTAGCCCTGCCTGTTCAGCACCGGTGGCGATCAGCTCCTGCAGACCCGTCCTGACAGCCCCTGTCATCTCATCCGCACCGCCAGGGTTCATCAGCCCATAAGAGACCCGGCTCATTAAATCCTCACCGAAGCGGATCTGCGGGTTCATAATACCTGTTGATGCCAGCACCCTGCCGTCATTCATATCACAGATATGGGCTGACATAGTGGTAGAGCCGACATCAACGGCAGCACCCAAAATCTGTTCCTTCAGCCCCGGCCAGACTGCAACAATCCGGCACCCCTGACGCAAAGCAACGGTTACCTGCCATTTCCCCTGGCGAAGAACAGATTGCAGTTCCTGCAACACCTGTAAATCACAGTCGATTTCGCCCCTGACGCGTTCTGGCCATTGCGTGCACAGGGCCTCTGTGACGCGGCGCAGATCACCTGACGGCTCATGCATATCAGGTTCACGCACCTCGACGAAACACAGCCTTACAGGCGGCTCCATCTCGATCACACGGCTGTCAGCGGCCTTTCGGATCAGCTGATTATGCACCTGACTTGTTGCCGGCACATCAATGACAACATCGCGTTCAATGCTGCACTGACAGGCCAGCCGCCGCCCCGCCGCCACCCCTCTTTTGTCAGCAAAGCGCGCCTCAGCCGCAGAGGTCTCTGACAGCGCAGCTGCATCAGAACGCACCCCATGTTTGGCAAAATGACCGTCACCGACATCAACCTGGCAACGCCCACACATGGCCCGCCCGCCGCATACAGAATCAATATCAACACCCAGCTGGCGGGCTGCCTGTAGCAGATTGGTGCCACGCGCCACCTGCCCCTGTCGCCCGGACGGGGTAAAGACGATTTTTACAGTGTCTGGGATTTGCTTGTCCGGCATCTGTTTTTTCAGCTCTGTTGCTGCTTTCAGCCGCGTGCACGCCTGCGTGTCTGACGCCGCTCACGCTGGCCTGATCCCTCTGCAGGCACCTCGCGGAATTTGGCAATCCACCTGCGGCATTCGGGGTCAACGCCATTCATTACATTCGCACCCATGATGGCTGTCATTTCCTCTGGATGCAGCGGATTCATAATCGCAGACGTCATGCCTGCCCCGGCAGCCATCGACAGAAAGGCGGCATTCATACCATGACGGTTAGGCAGACCAAAAGAAATGTTGGATGCCCCGCAGGTTGTATTGACCTTCAGCTCTGTGCGGAGACGGGTAATGAGATCAAGGGCTGTGCGTCCGGCCAGATTAATCGCGCCAACTGGCATAATCAGAGGGTCAACCACAACATCTGACCTTGGAATGCCAAAATCCTCTGCCCGCTCAACGATCTTTTTTGCTACATTAAAACGCACATTCGCATCTTCTGAAATGCCTGTTTCATCATTGGATATTGCCACTACAGCCGCACCGTATTTTTTTACCAATGGCAGAACTGCTTCCAGCCGCTCCTCCTCACCTGTCACTGAATTTACCAGCGCCTTGCCCTGATAGACAGACAAGCCTGCCTCTAGTGCGGCAACAATAGAGCTGTCAATGGCAAGCGGTACATCAACAACAGACTGAACCAGCTTGACGGCCTCTGCCAGAATGGCCGGCTCATCTGCCATTGGGATGCCTGCGTTCACATCCAGCATTGTGGCCCCGGCCTCTACCTGTGCACGCGCATCGGCAATCACGCGGCTGTAGTCGCCGGCGGCCATTTCAGCTGCCAGCAATTTACGCCCGGTTGGATTGATACGTTCACCTATCACACAAAAAGGAGAGTCAAATCCAATAGTGATTTCCTGTTTATGGGATGACAGAATTGTGTTTGTCATAGCTGGTTACCTTCCTGAAAAAAACATACTAGGGCCTGTGAGGGAAAAATCAAACCTCAGCAGTGTCCAAAACCTCAAAACCACCGCTGGGCAGAAGTTTTATCTGTCCTGTCTCTATTGCCTGTGCATAGGCTGAAGTGCGCGCAAAACCGCCAAAGGGATAATAATGGAAATGCTGTAGCAGACAATCCTTGTCCGCGGCCATGCCGGCAGCAAGACCAGACAGCAGCAGGAGCGGTGACTGCACAGTCATCAGCTTTGTGACATTGCGCGCCTGTTTGGAAATAAAGCGCATGGATGGGCCAATGCCTGAAATCTGGGCAAAACGGAACAGCGTTTTAATCGTTGCCGGGCCTGGTATGCCAACGCGCACCGGCAGCCGATTTCCTGCCTGTCTTATTGTGCGTTCCCATGCCAGAACGGCCTCTGCATCAAAACAAAACTGGGTTTCAATATAGAGGTTCAGACCCTCCTGTCTGGCAAATTCATTCTTTCTGGCGATAGCGTCTGCCAGCTTGTCCGGGCTGATATCAGGACTGCCTTCTGGATGGCCGGAAACACCGATTGAAGTAATGCCATATTCCTGTAGCAGGCCTGTCTCCAGCACCTGCATGGTGCAGTCAAACGCGCCCACCGGATGGTCGACACCGCCGCCAATCACCAGCACTTCATTCACCTGTGCATCAGAACGCATATGTCTGAGCAGATCATTCAGCTGTTCTTTTCCCGCCAGCGAGCGCGCTGCAATATGCGGAACCGGGTTCATCCCCTCATCTTTCAGCCGGCGTGCGGTGGCAATGGTGTCAAGCGGATCTGTGCCCGGCAAAAACGTCACATTGACTGTTGTGCCCTCTGCCAGACAGTCGCTGAAGCTGGGGATTTTTGCTGCACCGGCGGGTGTGACCTCTATAGACCAGCCGGCGCCGGCACGGGCAATCTGTTCTCTTGAAACCGCCATGACATTCCTCTTTTTCCTGCTGGCTACCCTGTGCCGGACGGACGCGCTCGTCTGGCAGGCAAAAAACTGTCAGATAGTGACGCCAGGAATGATGAAAAGATCGCCTGCTATCGCCTTTCATCTGTCAGCGTGCGACATCTGCGGGACAAACACCACAATACGGGCAGAAAGATCAGCCTGTTTTTTGCGCCCGCCCGCCAGAGTGAACCAGCGTTGCCAGCACCGCGCCCGTATAGTCATCTTCCAGCTGCTGTGCGCGTGCCTGTGCCTCTGCGTGCAGATCATCCGAGCAGGGCTCAGCCGGGCCGCGCCGCCATTGGGCCAGATAATCATCTGTTCCCGCTGCCCCGTCACGCATCGCCGCCTCGTCTATAGCGAGGGCAAAGCGCCGGTGCAGTTCAATTTTTGCCTGTTCCCGCTTGCGCCCGCGCCCGCTTTCAGCAACCACCTGTGCTGGAATATCACGCCAGTATATCACCGACAGCTGTGCCATCTGTTCACCCCTCTTTTAAATAGTTTGGAACCTGCAAGAGCACCTGTCAGCGCGAACAGAGGTCAGCCATATTGCAACACATGCGCATCAGGCAACGCCCGCCTCACGTCTACTGGCAATCATCGCCTTTGCTGTTTCAACTGCAACAGCTGCATCACGGCAGTAAGCATCAGCACCGACAGACGCGCCGAAAGCCTCGTTCAGCGGGGCCCCACCAACCAGAACAATATAATCGTCACGGATGCCCTTTTCGATCATCGCATCAATGACCACCTTCATATAGGGCATAGTGGTGGTGAGCAATGCTGACATGCCGAGAATATCAGGCTTGTGCGTCTCCAGTGCCTCAAGATAATTTTCCACCGGATTATTAATCCCCAGATCGATCACGTCAAAACCGGCGCCCTCCAGCATCATTGAAACAAGGTTTTTACCAATGTCATGAATGTCACCCTTGACAGTGCCGATAACAACCGTGCCGACACGCGGTGCGCCGGTCTCAGCCAGCAATGGACGCAAAACACCCATTCCCGCTTTCATCGCATTAGCCGCCATCAGCACCTCTGGAACAAACAGAATGCCATCACGGAAATCAATGCCGACGATTGTCATCCCCTCAACCAGCGCCTTTGTCAGCACATCATAGGGGGCCCACCCCCGCTCAAGCAGGATATTAACCCCTTCTACAACCTCTTCCTGCAGACCATCATAGAGGTCATCATGCATTTGCTGAACAAGCTCATCATCATCCAATTCAGAGAGGATAATTTCATCATCATCGGCCATTTCTGCCTCCTTGAATCCCTTTGTTCATCCGCGTACCACCCCCGTGATTCCTGATTGTTAAGCCGACAAGTGTTAATTACGGCATATTTCAGCGACTTTTATTATCACAGGCACGACATTTTTGCTGTAAATCAACGCTGTTCCTCACCCCTCGAGCGCGCCATGACGTTTCATCACCGGAATTGTCAATAGCGCAAAGACCAGTGATATGCCGGTCAGCCCAAAGGCCTTGAATGTGACCCAGCCATCGGTCGACAGGCTGCGCCAGGCCAGCTCATTCGCCGCCGCCGATACAACAAACATCAAAACCCATATCCAGGTGACCTGCTGCCAGCCCTTTCGCGAGAGCTGCAGCTGGCCGGACAGCATGGCCTTCAGCGGATTTCTGCCAATCAGCTGGCCGCCCGCCAAAATCGCTGCGATCAGCAGACTGATGACGGTAGGTTTGATTTTAATAAAGAATTCATCCTCAAAGAACAGCGTCAGCCCGCCAAAAAACGCAACAGCAATCCCGCCGAACAGTGCCATCATGGGAATTTTCCTGTCCCACAGCCAGGACAGAACAAGCGCTGCTGCGGTCGCGGCAACCAGAACCGCTGTGCCCCACATAATGCCGGCAAAATAATTTGTGATAAAAAATAGAATAAGCGGGCCATATTCCAGTGCCGGGCGGGTTCTGTGCTGGCTTTGTGCTGGCTGTTCTTTGTCTGATATTTTGCTGTTCATGCTCATCTTTTTCTCATGCGACTTTTCTGCCATTATCTTTCCTGCCGCTATATTCGTTATTGAGGCGCAGGCAGAGCTGTGCTGCATCTGATATAAGCTGTGCATTTTCTGGATCAAGGCGGGCTGTCTCACCAAGCGTGCGGCGCCATTCGCGCGCGCCCCTGAATCCGGTAAAGAGGCCCAGCATATGACGGGTGATCTGATGCAGCACCGCCCCGTCCTGTATCTGTTTACCGGCATAAGCTGTCATCTGTGCGGTCAATGCGGCCAGGTCAGCCTGACCAATAGCGTGAATCTCCTGTGTCATCTCGGCCAGACTGAGCGGCGTTTTATAGGCGGCGCGCCCGATCATGACCCCGGCCAGAGAATCTGTATGCGGATTTGTCTGGCGGGCAACATCAGACAATTTTGTGATGCCGCCATTTAAAATTACATCCAGTTCGCCATAGGCCTGTGCCAGCCTCACTGCGCGGTTATAATCCAGCGGCGGTATATCGCGGTTTTCCTTTGGGCTCAGGCCAGACAGCCAGGCCTTGCGGCTGTGCAGATAAACAACCCTCACACCAGCCCGCAGCTGGGCCTCTATAAATCTGTCCAGACCGGCGATGGGATCCATATCATCAATGCCAATGCGGCATTTCACAGTTACCGCCCTGTCTGTCTCGGCGCGCATGGCTGCCACACATGCCGCAACCAATTCCGGCTCTGCCATCAGACAGGCACCAAAGCGGCCCGCACGCACACGCGGTGACGGGCATCCGACATTCAGATTAAACTCATCAAAGCCATACTCACTGCACAGCCTGACAGCAGCCGCCAGAGTTTTTGGATCAGACCCGCCCAGCTGAAGGGCCAGCGGATGTTCTGCTGGCTCATGGCGGCAAAACCGATCTGCCCCTGCATGAATAACAGCCTCGGCAGTCACCATTTCAGTAAACAGCAGCGCCTTTGGGGCCAGCAACCGGTGAAAATAGCGGCAATGACGGTCTGTCCAATCCATCATCGGCGCAACACACAGGCGGCGGTCAATATTATCAGTCTGATTGAGTCTTTTTTTAAACAATTTTACAGCGGCTTTCTTGACTGACAGGTGGCTATCTGTTCTTTAACACAATTTCGAAACAGGCAAGGCAGGGGCCGTGCCTGAGCGATAGATAGCATATTTCACCTCCGTATGACAGGCATATCCAAAGAACGGGCCTGTCAAGGGACAGACAGAACAGGGCGAGGCAGATGCAGAGAAAAAGACTGGGCGGCTCCGAGCTTGAGGTCAGCATGCTGTGTCTTGGGTCAATGACCTGGGGTGAACAGACAGGCCCGGCAGAGGCATGGCGCCAAATCGATACAGCCCTTGATCACGGCATTAATTTCATTGACACAGCAGAGATGTATCCGACCAACCCTATGCGGGCCGGGACACAGGGCGACACAGAGCGTATAATTGGCGACTGGGTAACACGTTCTGGACGGCGCACCGAGACAGTGATCGCAACCAAGGTCACGGGGGCGGGAAATATGAATGTACGCGGCGGAGCACCGATTTCCTCTGCAGCCATAGGGGCAGCTGCTGAGGCCTCTCTTCGTGCGATGAAAACAGATTATATAGACCTTTATCAGCTGCACTGGCCAAACCGCGGCTCCTATATGTTCCGCAAGAACTGGGATTATGACCCCAGCGATCAGGACACAAAGGCCTTTTACCAGCATATGGATGATGTTCTGGGGGCACTTGAAAGGCTGGTGAGTGAGGGAAAAATCCGCTTCTTTGGCCTGTCCAATGAGAGCGCATGGGGCATGGCGCGCTGGCTGACAGCCGCAGGGGACAGAGGGGCAGTCCGGCCAGTCAGTATCCAGAATGAATATAGTCTGCTCTGCCGCCTGTTTGATCTTGATATGGCTGAGCTCTGCCACCATGAACAGGTTGATCTGCTAGCCTTCTCGCCGCTTGCGGCCGGCCTGTTAAGCGGGAAATACCAGTCAGGGGGCGTGCCAGAGGGATCACGCCTTGCCGCCACGCCCGGGCTGGGCGGGCGCATGACCGAACGGGCGCTGCCCGCTGTTCAGGCCTATTTGGACATCGCCGCTGATTATGGCATTGATCCTGTGCATATGGCGCTCAGCTGGGCGGCCTCGCGCCCGTTTATGGGTGCAGTCATCTTCGGTGCCACCACACAGGCCCAGCTTGACCATATCGTGAAGGGCGCTGAGCTGACGCTGGCCCCGGAAATCTGTGCGGCCATAAATGCCGCCCACAAGGCCCACCCCATGCCCTTTTAAGCAGCACTGGTTCAGCCCTTTTCCATCAGTTTCAGACGCAAATCAGAAACAGCATTGGCATGGGCGTCAAAACCTTCATAGCGGGCAAATATCTCTGTCTTTGGCGCCATTTCAGCAAAGCCGCGCGCATTGACCCCGCCGATTGAGACAGTACGCATGAAATCATGCACACCCAGCGGGGAATGGCTGTGCGCTGCCCCTGATGTCGGCAGCACGCAGTTCGGGCCCATCATATAATTGGCGAGCGAGCCGGCAGCATATTCACCCAGCAGAATCTCAGACGCGCTGGTAATATGCGGCAGGTGGATTTCCGGCTCTTTTGAGAGTATCTGACAATGTTCCGGGGCATAGTCATTAATAAACTCATAAGCCTGCCGGGTATCACGGCACAGCACAATACCGCCATTGCTGCCTGACAGGACAGTCAGCGCAAAATCACGGCGTTCATCAGACATGCGGGCCAGATAATCCGGCAGATTTTTTTGCACCTGTTCTGCCAGCGCCTCTGACCAGGTCACCAGAAAGCCCGAAGAATCCGGGCCATGCTCGCTCTCGATCAGAATATCCAGCGCGGCCAGTTCTGGATTGGCGGTTTCGTCAGCCAGAATAATCACCTCGCTGGGGCCAGCTGGCAGACGAGAGGCAATCCTGTCAGCCAGAACGCGTTTGGCTGCAACAAACCACGGGCTACCCGGCCCCTCTATTTTTCTGCATTTTGCTATTGACCCCGTGCCAAAGGCGGCAGCAGCAACAGCCTGTGCACCGCCCGCCTTTGCAATCTGTTCGACCCCGGCGATGCGGGCGGCGACCAGAGTTGCGGGATCAATGTCACCGTCTGGCCCGGGCGGGGTCAGTATGACAGGCTCTGGCACGCCGGCAACGACAGCCGGTATCGCCGTCATCAAGGTGACTGAGGGGAAACTGCCCTTGCCACGCGGCGAATAGAGCGCCACCCTGTCAATCGCAAAGGCCCGTTCACCCACCGTGACACCCGGGCGGATTTCCATCCGCCAGTCAGCCTCCGGCTTTTGCCTTTCATGAAATCGGCGAATATTATCTGCAGCATATTCCATTGCCGCAATCAGAGCGGGGTCAAGTTTGTCAAAAGCAGCGTCAATATCCTTTTTGCCTGCCAGAATCCCCTTGTCAGAAATATCAGCATTGTCAAAACGCCTGGCCAGCTCTATCAGCGCGGCATCACCCCTGACCCGCACATCTTCTATCACCGGCTCAACCTGGCGGATAAAGGGGGTTAAATCATCCTCAACCCGCGTCTTCAGCGCTACTGTCTGGCTGTCATTCAGGTCTGCCAGCCGGTGGATTGCGATTGTTCTTGTCATAATTGTCTCACTAACTGCCTCTGCACCTGTGCCTTCTGCCTTCTGCCTTCTGTGCCTGTTTATCAGTCGCTGCCAGCCCCATCCAGCGCAAATATATTGCGCCCCTTTGCATCCTGCACCGAGATGATCCAGCAATCTGGATCGCGCGCAGCCTCGCGTGTCAGGGCCTGTGTGACATCCAGCGTACTGACCCAGCCATCGCCGGTTATCTGAACCCATTCATAATCACCGTCAAAAGATAATTGTCTTGCCAGCAAACAAGCTTGCCGGGCATTCCTCTCTATTTCCACAAAAACAGTTCCTGCTGCCGCATCGCCCCTGCGCAGAACCGCAGCATAGATACCAGCCCCTTCAGCCTGTCGCAAGGCAGCCGCGACCATGATATCTGTTCTCAGGCGCGTCATCTCACTATCCGGCTGCTGGTTTTTGACATATCTTAAAAATCTGTGCAGCGCCCGGCCTTTTCCCAGTCGCCATAGCGGGTTGGCTCGGGGCCTTTGGGCCCGCCTGTCTCTTTTGGGGCCTGTTTTGCTGCAGGTTTTTTCTGCTTGCCTGTCTGTGCCTCTGGCAAGCGGTTATCTGTGTTGCCTGTTTTTTCTGTCTTATTCTCTGTCATCATTATGTAAAATGTCTCACTGCAACAGGGGCAGCAACCAAAATCGCATCCATGCCTGCACTCGGATATAGACAAACAGGGGCTGATTGTTCTATTGCCACAACATGCAGAATAGTAACAGACCCAAACTGACCTTAAAAGCCGCAGCTGCACAAAAGCGCAAATCAAAGCAGCGCCCGGCCCACAGGACAGCAAAAAGCCGCTCTTATAAAAATACAGCCCGAACAGATACTGCCCAGACAGGCACAGCCCGAACAGGCATAACCAGTCAAAAGGCGGCGGCCAGAAAAAAGTCGGCCCTGCTTGTCAATGCGACTGCAGCCCGCCATACAGCCTTTGAGATTTTAAATGTCATCATCACCAAACATCAGATGCTTGACAGCGCGCTGACGGGCAACAGGGAATTTGCCCGGCTGAACAGGCGTGACCGTGCTTTTGTGCGGCTGCTGGTGACCAGCTGTTTGCGTCGCCATGGCCAACTTGAAAACATCATCAGCCAGCTGATTTCACCAGACACAGATATGTCCGTGCGCCTTGTTCTGCATATTGGTGCGGCTCAGATACTGTTTCTTGATATGCCTGTACATGCCCCGACAAGCACGGCTGTTGATCTGGTGCGCGCGCTGGGCTTTGAACGGCAGGCCGGACTGGTGAATGCAGTGCTGCGGCGCATTATCCGTGAACGCGAAAAGCTGGTCACAGCAACTGGTATCGCGGATAATCTGCCACAATGGATGCTGACACGCTGGCGTAGCGCCTGGGGCAAAACAGATACAGACAGGACAGCCCAGCTGGCTATGTCACCCCCGCCACTGGATATTACGGCCAAGCAGGATGCTGGCGCTGTCGCGGCCCAGCTGGAGGGCATACAGCTTGACGGCCAGACTGTGAGATGCTGTTTTGACGGTGATATCAAAAGCATGCCTGGCTATAATGAGGGGCTTTGGTGGGTACAGGATGCCGCCGCGGCTGTGCCGGCACGCCTGTTTGGTGATGTCAGAGGCAAATCTGTCTGGGATATCTGTGCGGCGCCTGGCGGCAAGACTGCACAGCTGGCAGCAGTTGGGGCACAGGTTATGGCTGTTGACCGGGACAGCAAGCGCATTTCAAGACTGACAGAAAATCTGGCCCGCCTGAACCTCAATGCCGAGATCAGACAGGCCGATATTCTCAGCCCTGAATTTGACCTCTATGCAAAGAACCACCGTCCTGACTGCATCCTGCTTGATGCGCCCTGCTCGGCCAGCGGCACCATCCGCCGCCGCCCTGATATCTTTTTGCGCCCGCAAGGTGATCTGGCAACCTTTCAGAAAACACAGTCTGACATGCTGGCAAAGGCTCTTGAATGGGTCGCGGATGACGGTATGGTCATTTATGCCACCTGCTCTCTGGAACCCGAAGAGGGCGAGCAGATAGTGCGCGCTGTCCTTGAAACCGGCCAGGCAGAACTGCTGGGATTTTCAGCAGGGGAACTGGGCATTTTTGCTGCCGCCCTTGCCCCAGAGGGCTGGGCACGCATACTGCCCAGCACACTGACGGCAACCGGCGCGTCAACGCAGACGCAGATACGGGCCCCGGATGAAGCCCCGGATGAGGCCCTGAATAGGGCGTTGCAGCAGGGCAGTGACGGATTTTTCATTGCCAGACTGCAGAAGCTGACAGCATAATATAGGGGCTGTTACAGGCGCTGTAACAATTTCAACTTTCTTGATTCGGCTTCGCGGTAAATCATTTATGACACACTGGCCCCGCACAGCACGAAAAACAGATAATGCCGGCAACAGACAGCTGACAGGCGGCTGGTCACTGAGCCGGATTGAGAAACTTTATCGGCGCTCGCGCCTGTTTGACTGGCAGATGAGAGTCACCCCGCCAAGCCTGCCCCTGCCGGTTCTGTCTGATCCCTGGCGGGGCAATGCACGCATCGGCGCTCAGATCATCCAGGGCCAGATGCCCCTTTCACCAGCTTCAGTGGACTTTGCCAGATTTGGCTGGCTGCGCGATATGCGTGATTATGGCGGTTCTGGTGCACGGCTCAGCGCACGCGCAATGATAGACAGATGGATGAAAGATAACTGGTACTGGTCAGCCGCCAGCTGGCGGCCGGATGTTATGGGGGATCGACTGGCCACACTGATTTTGACCTATGGCTGGTTCGGTGCGTCTGCTGATGAGGCCTTTCAGCAGCGTTTTGCCCTGATGATTGCACGACAGGCGCGCTGTCTTGCGATGGACTGGCAGCGCCTGCACACACAGATGGATCAGCTGACAGCACTGAAAGGGTTGATATTAAGCCAGGCTGTTCTTGCCAGTGGCGGTAATAGCCGCCGCCGTGACTATGGGATAAATGCCCTGCTCGATATTGTAATTCCCAAGGCCCGCGGCCAGCTGCTGCCAGATGGCGGGCACAGATCACGCCAGCCGGAAATTCATCTCAAACTGCTGCGGCTGCTACTGGAATGCCGAACGGCTGTTACCTCTCTTGCTGTAAGCGATATGCCGGCGATAGAGGACATCATCCAGAAGATGGCTGCCATTGCCCGAATCTGGCGCCATCCAGATGGTGGTTTTGCCCATTTCCATTTTGCCGGCGCCATGCCGCTAGACGATATCGAACAGATAATCACGCGCGCGTCCAGCAAGGGCGCCATCCCCCCGCATGCAGCTGATACCGGCATTGCCCGCCTCTCTGCTGCGCGAACTGTCTTAATCGCAGATACCGGCCCAGTCAGCGAGGCGCGCCAGTCCGCACGCGCTGGCACCACCCAGCCCTATCCAATGGCTGGCGGGCTGTTTGCCTTTGAATGTTCAGTCGCCAGCAGCCGCTTTATTGTCAATTCCGGTCAGAGCGTGGCTGATCCCAGACTGCGCGCTGCCCTGTCGCAGAGTGCCGCACACAGCACCTTGACCCTGGATGGCCTTGATAACTGCAGCGCTCAGACCTCTACTATTGCCTTTGAGATGGGGCCGGCTGCCGGCGGCCAGCTTTTGCACGCAACCCATGACGGCTATCTGAAGTCACATGGCATTCTGCACACAAGACAAATCTTTCTCAGCCAGAGCGGCAGCCAGATCAAAGGCAGTGACAGGCTGCATTATTCAGGTGCGCCCGGCCAAATTCCAGTCGAACTTATCATCCGCTTTCACCTGCATCCCAGGGTCAGCGCAGCACGCGTGCGCGACAGCCACATCCTGTTGAAACTGCGTGGCCAGAAATCAGGCTGGCTGTTCAAATGCCGCGGGGCCACAGCCCTGCTCGACACCTCGCTTTACATAGAGGCTGAAAGGCGCAACAGCTGCCAGCAGATCGTCCTGCGCTGCCCGGCCAGTGAAATTCAAACAAAGGGTGAAATAACTGTTAACTGGGGCTTTACCCGCCATTCTTCTAAAATTTAATTTCCCCTTTTGACTGCTGCTTGAATTTTTGCTGACCCTGCGCCATAACGGGGCGGTGACAGGGCTGCCTGTCAAAGCGATGCGGGGAGGGCAAACCCAAAGGTTATTTTATGCGTAGCCCCGCCATTTCACTCAGAAAGGACATTATGCATGGCTGACGTCAGCATACAGCCTGTCAGAACGGCACTTTTATCAGTATCAGACAAAACCGGCCTGATAGAGTTTGCAACCCGCCTGGCTGCGATGGACATAGCCCTGCTATCCACCGGCGGCACCGCACGCGCCCTGCGTGAAGCTGGCCTCAGCGTCACAGATGTATCATCTGTGACCGGCTTTCCAGAGATCATGGACGGGCGTGTAAAGACCCTGCATCCAAAGATACATGGCGGCCTGCTGGCCAAACGGGATAATCCAGCACATATGGCCGCTGCTGATGAGCATGATATCAGCATGATCGATCTGGTTGTCATTAATCTCTATCCTTTTGCCCGCACTGTTGCCGGGGGTGCTGATTTTGATACCTGTATTGAAAATATTGACATTGGCGGGCCGGCAATGGTCAGAGCCTCGGCAAAAAATCATGCCTTTGTCACTGTCGTGACCGACCCGTCAGACTATGACGAGATAGCTGGGCGGCTGGCCGGGCAAGGCGGCATTGACAGCATGACAAAAAAACAGCTGGCGGCAAAAGCCTTTGCCATGACAGCCGCCTATGATCAGATGGTCACTGACTGGCTGACAGACAGCAACCCGAACAGGGATGTGATGCCCGGAACACTGCAGCTGTCGGCCCCGCTTGTCAGCCAGCTCCGCTATGGAGAGAATCCGCACCAGTCTGCGGCCATATATACAGGAAACACCAGCGGCCCCTCTGTCCTGTCAGCAACCCAGGTTCAGGGCAAGGCCCTGTCCTATAACAATATTAATGACACAGATGCGGCGCTACGTCTGGTCTGTGAGTTTGATCAGCCGGCCATTGCGATTATCAAACATGCCAATCCCTGTGGTGTTGCGGTTGCAGAAAATCTTGTTCAGGCCTGGCAGGCGGCACTGGCAGCAGACCCGGTCAGTGCCTTTGGCGGCATTGTGGCGGCAAACCGGCCGCTTGACGGCACAGCTGCAGAGAAAATCGCATCGATTTTCACCGAGGTTGTTATTGCCCCTGAGGCTGATGAGGCCGCCAAAAAAATCCTAGCAGAAAAGACCAATCTGCGGCTGTTGCTGACCGGCGGCATGCCTGATCCTGAACAGGCGGGGCTGTTGGTGAAATCTGTTTTGGGCGGTTATCTTGTCCAGAGCCGCGACAATGGCCGGCTGGGCGCAGCCGATCTGAAAATCGTGACAAAACGGCACCCTGATGCGCGCCAGACAGCAGATATGCTGATTGCCTGGAAGATTGCCAAACATGTGAAATCAAACGCCATTGTTTATGTGCGTGACGGCATATCAGCAGGCATTGGCGCCGGCCAGATGAGCCGCGTTGACAGCTGCCGCATCGCAGCTGAGAAGGCACGGGCTGTTGCTGATCAAAATGGCTGGGAGACCCCGCGCACAAACGGGTCTGTTGTAGCATCTGATGCCTTCTTTCCCTTTGCTGACGGGCTGGTCAGCGCGATAGAGGCTGGGGCAGAGGCTGTTATCCAGCCGGGCGGATCGGTGCGTGATGATGAGGTCATTGCCGCAGCTGACGAGGCAGGAATCGCCATGGTTTTTGCCGGCATGCGGCATTTTAATCACTGATCACCGGCACAGGGCACATATCCTGAACGCCGGGCCCTTAGTCTGCTGGCCCTTAATTTGCTGGTCAGCGGCGGTCAGCTGGCACCGCGTGCCAGTTTCCAGCATTTGGCCATCAAACTGGGCAGTGCATCTGGTCGGCAGTCAGCCCAGTACCAGCCCTGCGGCAGCGGCCAGTCCGTCAGGACATGGCCAGTGTAAATATCGATATCAGCAGTGAAATGAGTGAAGACATGGCGCAGCTGTGCCCTGACCAGCTGCCAGCCAAAATCAGCATCCGCGTCATCTGCCCAGTCTGGGCGGATGCTGTTATCCCAGCCATAAGAGGGAAAGGCCAGCATTCCCCCCAAAAGACCTGAATTCGGGCGCCGCCCCACAAGCATCTGGCCTTTTGCATTTGTTATTATCAGGACAGTGCCTCTGCGTGTCGGTTTTGCTTGTTTGGCTGCCCGCACCGGCAGGGCAGCCGGATTGTCACGGCTGGCGCTGCGGCAATGGCGGCTGAGCGGACAGACTGCGCAGTCAGTCCGCCGTGGCTGACAGACAAGCGCCCCCAGATCCATAAGGGCTTGCGGAAAATCAGACAGACGACTGTCCGGCAGACAGGCTGAATAAACATCTGCCAGTTCGCGCTTTATTTTCTTTGCTGGCTGTTCCAGGGCACAATAGCGGATCAGAATCCGCTCAATATTGCCGTCCAGAACCACAGCCGGGCGGCCAAAGGCGATGGCGGCTATGGCCCCGGCTGTATAGGGGCCAATTCCCGGCAGACTTTCCAACGCCCCCTGTTCAGCCGGAAACTGTCCGCCAAAATCGCTGACAATCAGGCGCGCAGTTTTCAGCATATTGCGCGCCCGTGCATAATAGCCCAGCCCCGCCCAGGCGCTGAGAACATCCTCGTCCTGTGCTGCTGCCAGCGCGAATATATCCGGCCATCTGCTGATAAAATTGTTAAAATAGGGAATTACCGTTGCCACAACTGTCTGTTGCAGCATTAATTCAGACAAAAAGACATAATAGGGGTCTGCACGCTCTGGGGCGCGCCTGCGCCAGGGCAGGAAGCGGCCATGACCATCATACCAGTCAAACAGCAAGGTACTGTCAAAGACATTTACGCTGCCTGTTTTCCGCATCTGTTCCATTTTTTCCTTTGTCTGCTCTTTTGTCCACGCCCCGTTCAGTTTAAGCGATAGCAGACAGTGGTAACGATGGCTATCACAAGGGGCCTGTGTTATCATAGCAGCTATGAAAATGAACAGGTACAAATCTGGCAGCCGCCGCAGATCCGGCCCGCCCCTGCAGCGTTTGTCGGGACTGACAGAAACGCTGATTGCCCCGGCCATGCGCCAGCGCACGCAAATGCTGGCGCGTCTTGTCGCAGCCTGGCCCCAAATCGGGGCTGACTGCAGCAAATGGTGCCTGCCATCAGATATTCACTTCAGTGCCAACAGCCGGATGAACGCCACGCTGGTTTTGTCTGTATGCAGCGGTTACGGCCCGCAGATACAGATGCTGGCCCCGCAGCTTGTAGAGAGAGTCAACAGGCTTTACGGCTATGGCGCGGTTGGCCGCATAAGGATAAAGCAAGACCTTCTGCGTCCGCGGCCGGACAGCATACCCGCTCAGCGAATGTCATCCGCCCCTGCATTGCCGCTGGCGCGAATCGAACAGGCCACAGCCTCTGTCAGCAACCCTGAATTACGCGCGGCCCTCATCCGGCTTGGGCGTGCCATCAGCTAGCAGACGCGCGGAAAAGACAGGAAATAACACTGCAGACGAGCAGGAGGAATGATTGCCTTATTGCGGCCATTGTTATTTTGATTATAAAGGGTCTTGAATATATACAGTCTGAAACGACAGAACAAAGAGGTCATAATGAGCGGTATTTTATCTGACAGCCAGCCTGGAAATGTCCTTGCGCGCCGCCATTTCATGAAAATTTCCGCAGCGGTGGGGGCGGGCATGATACTGGGCCCTGCTGGCGCGCTGGCAACAGTTGATATTTCAGCGGCACGGGCCCGCGAGGTCAGGTTTCTCGGCCGCGCAGATGCGCCGGTGAAAGTGGCTGAATATTTTTCGATGACTTGTGGCCATTGCGGAAATTTTCACCGCAATACGTTCCCGCAGGTGGAAGAAAATCTGATTGACAAGGGTCTTATCAGATTTGAGATGCACCCGTTTCCGCTTGATCAGCTGGCCCTGCAGGCCCACGCCATCTGCCGCGTATTGCCAGAAGCCAGCTATTTCAGGATGGTGGATGTGCTGCTGAACCAACAGGAAAAATGGGTTCGCAGCGAACAGGCGGTCTCTGTGCTGATGCAATATGCAAAGCTGGCAGGGATTTCAGCTGCTGATTATGACGCGATTATGTCTAACCGCCCTTATCTGGAGGCGATTGTTGAGATACGCCAGGACGCGCTCAGGCGCTTTAACATACAATCGACCCCCAGCTTTGTTATTAATGATGAGAAAACATTCAGCGGTGCCCTGTCCTATGATGATTTCGTTGCCGAGCTGAACGCTTTTGGCATTTAGCCGGATTCAGCGAAAGCATAGGGCATCCTGATTTATGATTTTCCGTTCCTTATCCATGGCTGGTTTCAAGTCCTTTGCTGAAAAGGCTGAGCTGGAGATAGAAACAGGCCTGACCGGCATTGTCGGGCCGAACGGGTGCGGGAAATCAAATATTGTTGAGGGTCTGCGCTTTGTTATGGGGGAAAGCTCTGCACGGCAGATGCGCGGGGCTGAACTGGATGATATCATCTTTTCCGGGACTGAGAGCCGCCCTTCGCGCAATCTAGCTGAAATCACCCTGCAGCTTGATAATTCGCAAAAAACAGCACCAGCTGAATATAACAGCTTTGATGAACTTGAGATCAGCCGCAAGGTAGAGCGTGGCAAAGGGTCAAATTTTCAAATTAACGGCCGGCCCGCACGGGCACGCGATATCCAGCTCTTATTTGCTGATTCTGCAACCGGTGCCCGCTCTGCCGGTATGGTGTCGCAGGGGCGGATAGGTGCCATCGTTGGCGCCAAACCAGAAGACCGGCGCTCATTGATAGAAGAAGCTGCCAATATCAAGGGTCTGCATCAGCGCCGCCATGAGGCAGAATTGCGGCTGCGCGGCACAGAAACAAATCTTGAGCGGCTGGAAGATATCACTGCCCAGCTTGCTGAACAACGCAATCAGCTGGCAAAACAGGCACGTCAGGCGGCACGCTATCGCTCTGTTGCTGACCGGATCAGAAAAGCAGAAGCCCGCCTCGCACTATCGCGCTGGCAAAGGCTGAGAGCTGAGGGTGAACAGGCGGCCGCTGAGCTGAAAGAGCATCAACAGCTTGTTGAAAAAGCAACAGCGGCTGCGGCTGCGGCTGCGGCTGCCCAGGCAGACAGAGCCGCAGCCCTTCCTGCATTGAGACAGGCAGAGGCAGAACAGGCAGCACTTGTGCAGACATTGAGAATTGAACTTGCTGAATGTGACCGCGAGGCTGACCGTCTAAGCGCCGCCATCGCCCGGCTGGATGCGCAGATTGAACAGATTAACAGCGATGCACAGCGAGAGCGCGGCCTGCAGGACGATGCGCAAAAAGCTATTGCCGCGCTGGAGGCAGAGGCAGCTTCAATAACCGTAGCTCTGGCTGACAACACCCCGCAGCTGGAGCAGGCACGCCAGCATCGTGAACAGACAGCCGCCGCCAGCCAGGAGGCAGAACGCGCAGCTGTTGAGGCCCGCACCAGCCTTGCGTCTGCCAGACAGACAAAAGAACAGCTTCAGAAACGCAAGGCAGAGCTGGAAAAACGCATAGAAAACGCGGCACAGAGCCTCAGCCAGCTCAATCTGAAAACATTGTCAGCGCGCGAGCAGGACGCACAGGAAGCCGTGCAGAACGCCGAGCACCAGCTGGCCACCATGAGCGCAGACCTGGCCAAAACAGAAGATATTCTGGCACAAAGAACAGCAGAACGCGATACAGCCGCAAGGGCGCGCACAGAAACAGAAGCCGCCCATACCCGCCTGACAGCAGAGATTGATGCGCTGAGCTATCTCCTGGCCGAAAGTCAGCTTGATGACGGCACAGCTGTGGCTGATGCTCTTAGTGTCAGCGGTGATATGGAACTGGCACTGACAGCCGCGCTAGGCGCGGATTTAAATCTGCCTGCCGGCACCGGGCATAATGGCTTTTGGCGAACAGACTGGACGGGCAGTGACGCGCTCACCGCGCCACAGACAGGACAGCCGCTCAGCCAGTTTGTTACAGGCGCAGCCAGCCTGAAACGCGCACTGGCCGGCGTCAGCGTTATCGGCGATGACATTGATGCACTTGCCGCCCAAAAACAGCTGAAACCCGGTCAGTCACTAGTGAGCAGAAATGGCCGCCTGTGGCGCTGGGACGGGTTGGTTCGCACCTCTCAGCCCAACAGCGACGCCGAGCGTATAAAACAGCGCCAGCGTCTGGCGGCACTCAGCACACAGGAAGCCGGCATAAAAAAACAGCTGGATGAGAGAAAATCAGCCTTTGAGGCTGCTGAACAGCAGCAGCGGGACGCAGCAGAGCAGCTGAGAGCCCTATCTGTGTCAAGCCGCGAGGCAGGTCAGACAGCAGAGCAGGCCCGCCGGGCCAGCGACAGCGCGACCATGGCCCTGAAGACAGCACGCACCAGAGAGAGCGATCTGACATCAGCACTGGAAACCGCAAAGGCTGATCTTGAGGCAGTTGCAAGGGAAAGCTGGCTTGATGCTGATCTGGACACGCTGTCTGCACAGGCAGATATGCTGGCAGAAAAGGCCGGGGCCGCGCGCACGCGCTTTGATGACGCCCTGCGTAAAGAAACAGAAATCAGCCAGTCGGTTCAGACGGGCCAGCAACGTGCACAGACCATCTCCTCACAGATAAATGACTGGCAGTCACGGCGGGAACAGACGGGCAGCCGGCAAGAGGAAATTGCCCGCCGGGCGGCACAGGCCGCAGCCGAGCGGCAGACATTGGACAATCGTCCAGCAGAACTGGAACAGCACAAACATAAGCTGGCAGAAAATCTGGAAGCACAGGAAACCCTGCGGGAAGAAAAAAGTGACAACCTGCGCCATGCAGAGGCAGGGCTGTCTGAGGCTGACCAGAATATGAGAGAATGCGAGCGCAGCCTTGCTCACTTACGAGAATCACTTATCCGGTCTGAATCACTGGCTGAACGGCTGGCCAGCGAGACAGACAGTTTTAAAGAGCGTGTGGCAGAAAAGCTGAACTGCACCCCGGATGAGCTGGCATCTGTGGCCCAGCTGGAAGCAGGGACGGCCTTTAACGAGCCTGTAGAAAAGCTGGAGGCGGCTGTTAACAGGTTGATGAATGAGCGTGACCAGATAGGCCCGGTTAACCTGCGGGCAGAGGTTGAGATGGCCGAACTGGATGAGCGGGTCAAACAGCTGCAGGCAGAGCATGATGATCTGACCGAGGCGATCGCCAGACTGCGGGCCGCGATAGCCACGCTGAACCGCGAGGGGCGGGCCCGGCTGATGGACAGTTTTGCCGCGGTAAACACACATTTCGAGCGGCTGTTCAAAACCCTGTTCGGCGGCGGACATGCCGAGTTGCAGCTGACAGGATCAGATGACCCGCTTGAGGCTGGACTCGATATTCTGGCCAGCCCGCCGGGCAAAAGGCTGCAGTCCCTGTCACTGTTATCAGGCGGAGAGCAGGCGCTGACAGCATTGGCCATCATCTTTGCTGTATTTCTGACGAATCCAGCCCCCATATGTGTTCTTGATGAGGTTGATGCGCCGCTTGATGACAGCAATGTGGCGCGATTCTGTGACTTGCTGCGCGATATTGCCGAGCGCACGCAAACACGCTTCCTTGTTGTTACCCATCACCGCATGACAATGGCACGCATGGATCGCCTCTATGGGGTAACGATGGAGCAAAAGGGTGTCAGCCGTCTGGTTTCTGTGGATTTACAGACGGCAGAGGGCCTACGTGACAGCCTGATTGCCTGACCGTACTGTGCTTTTTTGCCCGCCCGAGCGCCATGCCCGCCCGTTTCCGTCTGTGCCGGGCTGTTTTTACATATGAATCACTTGACAAAACAGGGCCGGACAGCCTAGTTTGTGCGCGATCTCAACAGGGCCTTTATGACCTTTGGCTAATGCCGGTGATGATAGGGGGCCTGGCTAAAACTGATGTCTGGAATGATCCACGGCTATGGATAAGGACTTTACCGGCAGGAGCAGGTCACCTGACAGCCTGTCAAAACGCATCCAGGAGCTTGAAGACCGCCAGAAGTTGGAAACGGCGCCGGCCAAAAGGGCACAGATACCCCCGAACGGTCTGGCACTGGCTGGCCGGGTAACAACAGAGCTGGTGGCAGGGCTGGTCGTCGGTACAGGGATCGGATGGGCACTGGATCGGTGGCTGAACACCACACCCTTTTTGATGGTTGTGATGTTTTTTTTGGGTGCGGCCGCTGGTATGATGAACGTCTGGAGAGCGCTTACCGGCCGCAGCATGGCTGCCGGTTTTTTTGATGAAAGTCATCATTCTGACAAACAGAATGATACCAATGACAGGAGCGGTTAGGTGCATTCACCTGTTGAACAATTCACGATCAAGGTTCTGTTTGCCCTGAACCTGTTCGGCATTAACATTGAAGTGACCAATTCGGCATTATTCATGATTCTCGCTGTTCTGGTCAGCTCAGCCTTTTTGTATATGGCAATGGCCCCGGCTGCGAGCGTGCCCGGACGCCTGCAGGGGTTGGCAGAGATGCTCTATGAATTTGTCTCTGATATGGTGCGCAGCAATGTCGGCAATGAAGGGCGCCCTTACTTCCCCTTTGTTTTCACATTATTTATCTTTGTTCTGTTCTCTAATCTTCTTGGTCTCATTCCCTACAGCTACACCACCACCTCACAGATTGTCGTGACCTTTGCGATGGCGATGTTCATTTTCATTGGCGTCACATTGATTGGGCTGGTAAAGCACGGGCTTCATTTTTTCAGCTTTTTTGTTCCTTCAGGCGCACCGAAAGTTCTAATCCCCTTTTTGGTGCTGATTGAGGTGATTTCCTATTTTGTGCGGCCCGTCAGCCTGTCTGTGCGACTGTTTGCTAATATGCTGGCCGGTCATACGATGCTGAAGGTGTTTGGCGGTTTGGCCGTGATGATCGCCGGGGCGGGCGGCGTCTTTGTTGCCGGCTCTTTGTTGCCACTGGTTGCAATTATCGGCCTGACGGGTCTGGAAATCCTGGTTGCCGTCCTGCAGGCCTATGTATTCACAATTTTGACTTGTATGTATTTGAATGACGCGTTACATCTGCACTGATTTTAACGTGTGATTTTGATTCGGCCGTTTGTGTGCATCTGTGTCAGGCGGCCGCAGATTAGCAACTTAGTTCTCTTACGAAATGGAAGGATGATAAAGATGGACGTCGAAGCTGCAAAAATGATTGGGGCCGGTCTTGCTGTGATTGCGCTGGCTGGTGTGGGTGTTGGCATTGGCAGCATCTTCTCTTCTCTGGTAAGTTCAATCGCCCGCAACCCTGCCGCTCGTGACACTGTGTTCGGTATCGGTATTCTGGGATTTGCGCTGACAGAGGCGATTGCGCTGTTTGCGCTGGTTGTTGCCCTGTTGATGCTGTTTGCGCTGTAAGCAGGTCGGATTTGCTTTGCCGCACACAGGATGCAGGGCTGACAAACGCGGCTCCGCATGCGAACAAGGCAAAACAGGTTCAGATCAATTTACGGGTTTTCGCACAGGCTGGTAGCAGATATGAAACATTTACAACCATCATCCGGCTTGATTTTCGGCCTTTCAGCTGTTGTGCTGATGATGCCGCAGATAGCATTGGCGTCCGGCGGCGAGGCCGCTGGCCTGCCCCAGTTGGATATTTCCACCTGGCGCGGCCAGCTGATCTGGCTGGTAGTGACTTTTGCCATTGGCTATGTGCTGATATCGCGGCTGATTGCCCCGCGGATAGGCACAGTGCTGGAAAAACGCCAGGCCGCCATCAGCGCTGATATTGCTGCGGCCAAATCAGCAGAGGCTGAGGCCGCGGCTATGCAGGCAGACTATGAGGCGGCATTAGAAGCTGCACGCAGCACAGCTGCAGAGGCGGCTAGCAAGGCAATGGCAGAAGCCAAAGCCAGCGCCGATGCTGCTGAGGCTGAGCTGACAGCCAAGCTGGCAAAGAAAGTCAAAACAGCAGAAACCAGGCTCGCCAAGGCCCGTGATGAGGCACTGGCCAGCATCAATGATGTCGCAAGTGAGGTGACCCAGGATGCGGTCAAGACTGTGGCAGGGCTGAAAATCAGCAAAAGCGATGCGGCAAAGTCGGTTGCCAGACTGGCCAGGGCCGGACAGGAGGCGTAAATGCATTTTGATGAGAGTGCCTGGGTTGCCCTTGGCTTTGTTATCTTTGTAATTCTGGTCTGGAAAAAGGCGGGGTCAGCGCTTGCTGAGATGCTCGATGCCCGCTCAGAGAAAATCCGTGCTGAACTGGAAGAGGCCCGTCAGCTGCGTGAAGAGGCCAAAGCCCAGCTTGACTCGTTCAAAACGCTGAAAGATGAGGCAAACAAAGAAGCCAAGACCATCATTGCCAATGCAAAGGACGCAGCAAAGCGTATCCGCGAGACAGCTGCGGCCAAAGCAGAGGAAACCGTTGCAAGGCGGGAAGCCCAGGCAGCGGCAAAAATTGAGGCATCAGAAGCAGCCATGATAAGCGAGATCAGGGCAAAGACAGCCAGTCTTGCCGTGCAGGCCGCACGTGAGCTGATCGCAGATAAACTTGATGAGGATGCCGCCCTGAAACTAGTTGATCAGTCAGTCAGGCAAATCGCCTCTGTAAAGTGATGCTTTACTGTTGCCGGTAAAATGGCTAAGCCGCCTGTATTGCAGGCGGCTTTTTTTCTGCCGATTGCTTTTTTATGCCGATTATTGTGTTTCTATGCGCTCGGTAATAAGCGACAGGACAACCCGCCCGCCTTCGGGTACCCGCAGTTTGAAACGATTCAGCGGATAAAGCACATCAATATTGCTGCCAAAGGCCATACTGTAGCCAAAGCTGTTATGACCGACAATATTGTCATCGCCATCAAGCAGCGCGGCAATAAAGGGCACATCCACATGCTGGGCATCAGAACGCTGCTGCAGATCGCGAGAGAGTTTCAGCCCGGCACCGATATTGAACACGGTCATGCCCTTTTTGTTATGACAGTCTGCTGTGACCCCGTTCAGCCTGACAGCAACGTCCTGACCGTCCTTTGAGGCGATGACCATACGGTCACCCACTTCTGGCACACTGACCCGTGCTGAACAATCATATGTCTTTGGCGAGATAGGTGTTGTACAGCCCGCAAGGCCCACAATCAGACCGGCAGAAACACAAGCAGAAAAGATGGAGCGGCGCATAATAAAGCAATTCCTGTCAACTACAGCGTTTATAGGGATTTAAGAAAACTTTTATAGCAGTGTAATGACTATTGTGCTACCGATATAGCCTTAAACCTTATCTGGATTATCTTTTTTGCCTGAAGGGCTGGCGGGCCGTTTATGACCAGACGCGACAAAAAAACATTGATTCTGGCCTCGCCGCGGGGATTCTGCGCCGGTGTTGAGCGGGCGATAAAGATTGTTGATCGTGCATTAGAGCGCTTTGGCCCGCCTGTTTATGTTCGCCATGAAATTGTGCATAACAGGCGTGTGGTTGATGACCTGGCTGCCAGGGGCGCAGTCTTCGTCAATGAGCTGGATGAGGTGCCGGCCGGTGCCCCGGTCATTTTTTCTGCTCATGGGGTGGCTAAATCTGTGCATGAGCGTGCGCATGATTTGAAAATGATCGCCATAGACGCCACCTGCCCGCTGGTGACCAAAGTTCATCTTGAGGCGGGAAAGCATGTAAAAAAGGGGCGGCATATTCTCTTGATAGGTCATGCCGGCCACCCAGAGGTTATCGGGACAATGGGGCAGGTTGCAGACGGTGAGATGACCCTGATTGAGAGCGTTGATGATGCGCTTTCATTCACCCCGCCATCCGGCCAGGCCCTTGCCTTTGCCACCCAGACAACCCTGTCAGCAGATGAAACAGCCGATATTATCACTGTACTGCAGCACCGCTTTCCTGAAATTTCCGGCCCAAAGGGTGAGGATATATGCTACGCCACAACAAACCGCCAGAACGCGATAAAGGCCCTGGCGGACGAGATTGACTGTCTGATTGTTATCGGCGCGCAAAATTCATCAAATTCAAAACGCTTGGTTGAGACAGCCATAAAGGCTGGCACGCCGCATGCCCAGCTTGTCGCTGATGCCAGTGCCCTTGATTTTGACGCGCTAGACAGGGCGGGGCATATTGGTCTGTCCGCCGGTGCCTCAGCTCCAGAGAGTCTCACAGATGAAGTGATTGCAGCCTTGAAAAAACGCTATGACCTTGAAATCAGCCATCAGAATTTCATCAAAGAATCCCTGTCATTCAAGCTCCCGGCCATTTTATCTGCCTAAGAGGTGTTGTTATCGCTGTCTATACACACATAGCTGATGAGGCCCTGGACGCCTTTTTGGGGCGCTTTGATCTGGGCAGTCTTTTGAGCTTTGCCGGCATTGCAGAAGGTGTTGAAAATTCCAATTATCTGCTGCGGACAAAAAGGGCAAATTATATTCTGACCTTGTATGAAAAGCGGGTAAAAAGAGAAGACCTGCCTTTTTTTATCGGGCTGATGCAGCACCTCTCACAGGCAGGGCTCAGCTGTCCTGTTCCTGTTGCTGATAAACAGGGTCAGATTCTGCAGACACTCTGCGACCGCCCAGCCGCGATTGTCACATTTCTGGACGGCACCTCACAACGCCATCCCGGCCCGGCAAAGTGCCGCGAGCTGGGTCGCGCGCTTGCCAGCTTTCACACGCTTTCTCACGGCTTTGATGGCATCAGGGAAAACGCTCTGGGCCCTGCGGGATGGGCGCCGCTACTGGCATCAATCGGCGATGATATATCTGATATGCCAGCCGGTATCACCGCACAGGCCGGCGAGAGGCTGGAGCAGATACTGGCAAAATGGCCTGCTGGCCTGCCAGCCGGGCATATCCATGCTGATTTATTTCCGAATAATGTCCTGTTTGTCGGTGACCGGCTGACCGGCATAATAGATTTTTATTTCGCCTGTCAGGATTTATATGCCTATGACCTGGCCGTATGCCTGAACAGCTGGTGCTTTGATGCTGACGGCAGCTTCAATATTACCAAGTCAGGCGCAATACTCTCTGGTTATCAGAGTCTGCGCCCACTTCTTGATGAGGAAAAACAGGCCCTGCCAGTTCTGTGTGAAGGGGCGGCACTGCGCTTTTTTCTGACCCGCCTTTATGACTGGATACACACACCAGCAGATGCGCTCGTTAAACCGCTCAATCCTATGGAATTCTGGGCTCGCCTGCGCTTTCACGCCCGGGCAGAAGGGATATCTGCCTATGGGCTGTGGGACTAGGCGGTGACAGTTATGAAGTCAGTCTGCCTGTATACAGACGGGGCCTGTTTTGGCAATCCCGGCCCTGGTGGATGGGCTGCCATTCTGGTGTGGGGCGGGCATGAAAAAGAGCTATGCGGGGCAGAACAGCAGACCACAAACAATCAGATGGAGCTGACGGCGGTCATTAAAGGGCTGGAGGCCCTGAAACAGCCTGTATCGCTGGAAATCATCACAGACAGCAAATATGTAATGAATGGTGTTACTGACTGGATGGCGCGCTGGAAACAAAATGGCTGGAAAACCGCCGCCAGAAAACCGGTGGCAAATCAGGGGCTGTGGCAGCGTCTTGACCAGCTCTGCGGCCAGCATAAAATCAGCTGGCAGTGGGTAAAGGGCCATTCAGGCCATCCCTATAATGAGCGTTGTGATCAGCTGGCAAGCCAGCAGGCAGCACAGATAAAATCTGACCAGAACACGAACGGCTGATCAGCTGCCCAGATAGCCGAGGATATGCTCTGCGCTTGACACCTCAAAGACACCGGGGTCTTCGATAAACACAGCCTCAACCACGCCATTGTCAACAATAAAGGCCGTGCGCTGTGTGCGCTCGCCCATCACCTCGCCAAAATCAGCTGCGATGCCCAGTGCACGCGCGAATAATGCATGACTGTCAGCCAGCATGTCTATTTTGCCGGTTGCCCCGGCACTGTCCCCCCAGGCTTTCATCACATGGGCGTCATTAACAGACAAACAGGCAACAGCATCAATGCCAGCTTTGCTGAGCGCCTCGCGCTGCGATACAAAGCCGGGCAGATGTTTGGCTGAACAAGTAGGGGTAAAAGCACCCGGAACCGAGAAAAGAACGACTTTGCGTCCAGCAAAATAATCCTTGGTATCAATAGTGTCGATGCCATCTTCAGTTTTTACATGCACCCGCACTGACGGAACGCTCATACCGGCTTTCAGACTCATCGGCTTAATCCTCTATCACAGAAAGAAAAAAGGGGCGGTTGCTAAACAGCCACTGAAATGAATTAGTTTTAATTATTAATCTTGTCCAGAGCTGTGAGAATTTTTTCTGCTGACAGTAATTCACCAAAAATTACCCGGCCCTGCCCGTTCGGTAAATAAAGAATATTGAAAGGAATTCCAAACCGGTTAAAACCCGCCAGATAATCTGCAATTGCCTGATCAGGCAATGTCCAGTCTGCCTGAAGGCGCAGTACATCTGCCCTGTCAAAGCCCGCAACAATATCATCGCGGCCCAGAACCAGCCTTTTATTCACCTGACAGGTGATGCACCAGTCTGCTGTGACATCAACAAAGACAGCCTGCCCATCAGCCAGGGCGCTGTCTATACGCGCTGGCGACCATTGTTGCCAGAGACCGTTATCAGTCCGGCTGCCGGGCTGTATCTGCGGTGTCTGCACGACAAAACCCACAGCTATAAGTCCAGCCACCAGCACAGTCGATGCCCCGGCCCATGCCTGTCTTGCGGGCGCAAAACAAATCAGCCCGGCAAACACAGCCAGACTGATGGACAAAACGGCCAAAGCGGTCAGACCCGCAGCACCGGCAAACAGCCATCCCAGCCATATTACCGTACCGCCAAGCCCCGCAGCCAGTACAGGTTTAACCCATCCCAGCCAGCGTCCGGGCGCAGGTAAAAACCGGATAAGATGCGGAAAGACTGCCAATAACAGCCACGGGGCAGCAAGACCTGTGCCCATTGCCAGCATCACGGCAAAAAGTTGGGCTGTCGGGGCGGCAAAACCAAAACTTATTGCTGTGCCGACCAACGGGGCGGAACAGGGCGTTGCAAGAATTGTCGCCAGGGCACCGCTGGCAAAATCACCGGCAAGGCCGCTGGATCTGCCCTGTCCTGCAAGGGCTGGGACACGAACAGTGACACGGTCAAGCAGGCTGAGCATAAACACAGCTATCACAATGATCAAAGCCGCCAGGAACCAGTGATTTTGAAACTGCACACCCCAGCCCAGCTGTGCGCCGCCCGCCTTAAAGACAGCAAGGACGCCGCCAAGACCGGCAAAACTTGTTATAATCCCTGCCGCACCGGCCAGCAGACGCTGCCGGCTTCTGGCATATCCCTGCCCGCCCATAGAGATAAGACCAGAGAGCTTGAGCGACAAAACAGGCAGCACACAGGGCATGATATTCAAAATCAGGCCGCCGCCAAAAGCAATTATCAGCATGCTTGCCAGAAAGTAACTGCCCGAAAAATAACTGCCCGGAAAATAACTGCCCGGGGCACCGGCATCGGCTTGTGATCCGCCCTGCCGGCTGCCAGCCGTAGCCGGCTTTTGCACAGGCCTGTCAGACAGGCTGGCAAAGGCCGTCTCCTTGAACTGGTCAGACGATTTCAGCGTCATCCTTAACGGTTTTCCCAGAAGTGCTGTGGTTTGTGCAAGGCCTGAAATCGGAATTTCATAGTCATTGCTGTTGCGCCTCTGCGGGCGGGCAAAACCATAGCCGGGAACCTCTGTTTCGATGAAAATATCAACAATCTGCGGGCTGTTCTCATTCAATGTGACGACCAATGCCTGTTTATCAGCTGCCAGATAAACATCAAGGACGCCGATATCCTGTCCGGTTCCGGGGCCGGGAACACGCGCCCTATAACGGGCTATTTCCTGTGCATGGGTGCTGGCACGGGCCGGTGCGGCCGGCAGGCTGAGGTCAAGCTCTCCTGCAACCGGCACGCAGATATCAGAACAAACTAGCGCATCCACTGCAAAACTGACATCCAGCGGCTGGCCCGGCCGGTGACCGGATAAAGTCACCGGAAAAATCACCTCATCACCATATCCATAGGTATCCAGGCCAAATAATGAAAAACGGCTGGGAACAGGGAAATCCATAGTGATTTCCAGCTGTTTTTTCTGTTCAGCCGCAGTGCTGTCAGCCAGATTGAGATGCGGCGGCAGACCCGCGTCACCCGGGCTGCGCCAATAAATTTTCCATCCCTTTGCCAGCTCAGCCTTCAATGCCAGCGGCAGACTGTCCAGCTGCCCGGTTCCGCTCACCGCCGGCAACAGGCTGAAACGCACCGGCTCGCCGTCCAGTCCAGACAGCGCAGAGGCAACTGCCGGCAACCCGGCGGCAGCCATAAAAACCGTGAGGAAAATGCGTATTATCAGCTGTGATAATCGTGTCATATGCCTGTCACTTTTGTGGCTCAGATCCGTTTGTGATAGCACAAACTGGCTGTCTGCGTCCAAATTATCATGAAAATAGCGGCAAAACAGAGGCAGTATTTGGCAATATTCGTAACAGGGCGTATGATCAGAGCTGTCAGGGAGCATGGTATGAGCGCATCACAAGTGACATTTTCCAAAAATCTGGCAGGTCATCTGCTGGTGGCAACCCCACAAATGACAGACCCGCGCTTTCGTCACAAGGCCATCTTTATGTGCCAGCATGATGAAAATTCTGCCATGGGGCTGATTATCAATCAGCCAAGCGATGATATCACCATTGCGATGCTGAGCGACCAGCTAAATCTTGACCATCCGCGTTTTGCCCCTGAAACGCCTGTTTATATTGGCGGCCCGGTTGAGCCAAAGCGCGGCTATATTTTGCATACGGATGAGCAGATGATGCCGCAGTCTGTGAGTGTCAGCGACAATATCTGCCTGTCAATGCATGTTGACATGATAACAGAGATTGTACGCGGTCTTGGCCCTGTGCATGCCAAGATAATGCTGGGCTATGCGGGCTGGTCTGCCGGTCAGCTAGAAGATGAAATGAAACAGAATATGTGGTTTCATTTCCCGGCAACGAGCAAAACACTGTTCAGCACAGACGATCATGATATCTGGGAGCAATGTTTCACGCTGATGGGAATCAATGCGGGATCGCTGTCACCGCAGAGCGGGTCTGCCTGACCCGCCTGCCTGACCCGCCTGTCTGACCCGCCTGTCTGACCCTGGCACCAACTCAGGCCAG
>JAYPEG010000004.1:28698-31478 GCA_038125645.1 Alphaproteobacteria bacterium | reverse complement strand
GATGCAAGGTCTGCTGCTGTTGGGATCTGCGTTGCCGGGCCGACCACGCATAAGGCTGGTGCTGATGTACTGACAAGCTCTTCTGCCAGTTCAGAGATATCCGTGCGGCTAACAGCCTCAATCTTTGTCAGCAGCTCTTCATTGTCTGTCGTGCGTCCGAAAACAGCCAGCTGGCGGGCCGTTGCTTCCATCATTGATGACACAGAATCGCTCCGCATCAGCAGGCCAGCGCGCAGCTGCTGCTTAGCCCTTGCGATCTCATCCATATGCGTTGCCCTGACACAGTCACGCAATTCAGCCGCGCAGACGGACAGCAGCTCATCAATATTGTCAGCTGCTGTGCCGGCATAAACGCCGAAAAGTCCGGTATCAGAAAACATCTGGGCAAATGAGAAAACAGAATAGCACAGGCCGCGCTCTTCCCTGACTTTCTGAAACAGGCGTGAAGACATGCCCCCGCCATAAAGATTTGAAAGCACCATCATTGCATGGCGGCGGTGACTCAGCGCATCCGGGGCCTGCAGGCCAAACACAATATGGGCCTGTTCAAGATCACGCTGGGCAAGATGGCTGGCAGACTGCCATAGCGGGGCAGTGCGGACAGGCTGTTCGGCATCGCCAATGGCAGAAAAATACCGCGCTGCCAGCATTGTCGCCTGTGCATGGCTGACGGGCCCGGCAACACAGACAATCATCTGCCCGGCACCGTAATGACGGCGCATAAAGGCAGATAAATCGTTGTCCTGAAAGGCTGAGACAGACGCGCTGGTTCCCAAAATTGAATTGCCAAGCGTATGATCGCCATAGCAGGTGCGGTTAAAACATTCAAACACATAATCATCAGGCGTGTCTGTTGACTGTCCGATTTCCTGAATAATCACGCCGCGCTCACGTTCAATCTCATGGGCTGGAAATGCTGAATTGACAAGAATATCAGACAGTATGTCAAATCCCAGTTCTAAATGTTCTGGCAGTAATGTGACATAATAGGCTGTTTCCTCGCGGCCAGTATGGGCGTTCATAAATCCGCCGACATCCTCTATTTCCTTTGCGATGGCAAAGGCACTGCGCTTCGATGTGCCTTTAAAAGCCATATGTTCCAGAAAATGGGCTATGCCCGTTTCTGAGGCGCGCTCATCACGGGCCCCGGCACGTATCCAGACACCGACAGACACGCTGTTCATGCCGGCCATAGTGACAGAGGCAACCATCATGCCCTTTTCTGTACGGCTGGTCGTAATAACAGCCATCAGCGGCGCCGCTGCTTTATCAGGGCCTGCAGGGCCATTTTGTCATTACCTATATTCAGCATACGCTCTTCACGGCGCATTAAATCGCTGAGGGTGGGCGGCAGTTCTGGGCGCTTGCCTGTTGAGTGCTGCACAGCATCGGGAAATTTTGCCGGATGGGCACAGGCCAGGCTGATAATCGGTGTGTCTGCATCAACCAATGCCTGCTGGCGTGCGGCCCTGGCCCCGGCAAGGCCAACAGCACTGTGCGGATCAATCAGATATTGTTCCTTGTCAAAGCTGCGCCTTATCTCGGCTGTTGTGCCCTCATCATCAAGACAGAAACCAGAAAAGACACTGCCCGCTTCTTTCAGCACCTCAGCGCTCACTGAAAAAACACCTGTTTGTGAAAATTGCGTCATCAGCGCCCGCACCGCATCCCCGTCACGCCCCAGAAGTTCAAATAACATCCGCTCAAAATTAGAAGATACCTGAATATCCATAGAGGGGCTGAGAGAGGGACGGACATCAGCCCTGTCCATGCTGCCAGTGGCAAAAAAACGGGTCAGTATATCATTGCGGTTGGACGCGACAATAAAACGCTCGACAGGCAGCCCCATCTGCATCGCTGTCCAGCCGGCAAATACATTGCCAAAATTTCCTGTGGGAACGCAAAAGGCCACTTTGTTTTCAGGCGCCCCGAGGCTGAGGGCAGAGGTGAAGTAATAGACCAGCTGCGGCATCAGCCGCGCCCAGTTAATTGAGTTGACCGCAGACAGGCCAACCTCATCGCGAAAGGCTGAATCATTGAAACAGGCCTTGACCAGTGCCTGACAGTCATCAAAATCACCGTCAACGGCAATAGCATAGGCCCCTGCATCCAGAACTGAGGTCATTTGCTTTTGCTGCACAGGCGAGACACGGCCTCTTGGAAACAGAATGAAAATATCTACATTATCACGGCCGCGGAAAGCCTCAAGTGCGGCAGAGCCTGTATCGCCGCTTGTTGCCCCTAAAATCACAGCCCGCTTTTGCGTGCGGCGCAGCGCGCGTTCGAAGGCCCGTGATAGAAACTGCATCGCATAATCCTTAAAAGCGATTGTCGGGCCGTAAAACAGCTCCAGCAGATATATGCCATCATCCATAGGCCGCAGGGGCGCCACAGCATCATCTGTAAAGCTGTGATAGGCATCACTGGCCATTTCGTGCAGCTCATCCTCGCTGACCTCTGCATCACAAAAGCGGGCCATAACACTGGCAGCCACAGCAGCATAGGGCTGGCCTGACAGCGCCCTGATTTCATCTGGACTGAAACGCGGCCAACTGACCGGCAGATACAAACCGCCATCGCGGGCCAGCCCGTTTAAAAGAGCGGTCTCAAAGCTGACCGGGCCATCCTGCCCTCTGGTACTGATATATTCCATAATCATTTGTCTCTGGTTTTAAAAATATACAGACATTCACCTGTCTGATGATGAGCCAAGGCCAAGACGCCCGGCATTCACATGAAACGCAATATATACGCCGACAAGCGACAGAGCGATCCCAAAC
>JAYPEG010000004.1:25404-28688 GCA_038125645.1 Alphaproteobacteria bacterium | reverse complement strand
ATTCAGATGCGTGTTCCTGACATCAATATTCATAGTCGCGGCAATCGGCAGGGTGAGCACCTCGCCCTCGCGTATCTGATCAGCATAATAGCTGGTAATGGCGCCCGAAAGGCCCAGATGCGCGGCGATTTCATCCGGACGCAATGTAAACCAAAAGCCCCGCTCAGCTTCATTTTCCGGTACAAAATACCCCTTTTTTTGGGGAAGACGCAGAATTGCGCGGATATCCACATGGCTGTCAGTCACAGAAAACGGTCTCTTTTCAGGCTCCCTATAAGCCTCTGAAACCCAGCCGCGATTAACCAGAAGGAGGGCCCCGCTGTCGCTCTTAAACGGGGTGACAACATGAAAGCCGGCATTGCCCTCATAGGTTTTTCCCGTCAGATAAACTTCTCTGTCATGCAGAAAATAGCCTGACAGGCGCAGATTGTGAAACTCCAGCCCTGCCAGCGGGGCGGCCTGTTCTGGCGGCATTATCGGCGTTGCCGAGGCCCGTTCATGGAAGGTGTCGATCAAGGCGGTCTTCCATGCCAGCCGGTCAAGCTGCCAGAATCCCAATGCCAGCAAAACACCAAGCGCGGGAACACTGAAGACAGTCAGCCATAAAAACGGTCTGAAATACATCTGCCGAACCTTTCTGTGCAGCACCTGAAATAACGCGCTAAGATAAAAAAAACGGCCTGTTGTCGCAAGGGCACAGGCCGCCTTTATTTTTACTTTATCTGCGAAGGCCGCTCATCAGCCGCCCCACCAGTAAACAGCCACAAACAAGAACAGCCAGACCACATCAACAAAATGCCAGTACCAGGCTGCTGCCTCAAAACCAAAATGCTGGTCAGCGGTAAAGTGGCCTTTCAGCCCGCGGAACAGACAAACAGTCAGAAACAGGGTGCCTACCAGTACATGAAAGCCGTGAAAGCCTGTTGCCATAAAGAACACGGACGGATAAATACCATCCGTGAAACCAAAGGGAGCATGGCTGTACTCGATCACCTGCAGGGCAGTGAACAGCGCGCCCAGCCCTATTGTCAGCACCAAACCAGTGATAAAATCACGGCGGTTATCCTTGACCAGGGCATGGTGGGCCCAGGTTACTGTGCAGCCGGAAAGCAACAGCACCAGCGTATTGATCAATGGCAGGTCAAACGGGTTGAATGTCTCAATCCCCTCTGGCGGCCATACCCCGCCTGCCGGATAGAATGACCGGTCAAAAAAGGCCCAGAAAAAGGCAACGAAGAACATCACCTCAGAGGCAATAAACAGCATCATGCCATAACGCATGCCAACCTGAACAACAGGTGTGTGATGCCCCTGATATTCTGCCTCGCGCACAATATCACGCCACCACATGAACATGGTCAGCAGCACAAGCATAAGGCCGGCCGCCAGCATATGCGGGCCATAGGCACGCTCATGCATGAACATCACACCGCCAATCGCCGTGACGAAAGCAGCAGCTGATCCAACAGCCGGCCATGGGCTGGGTTCAACCAGATGATAGGGATGTTGATGGGATCCACTCATTTTCGTCTCCTTCACAAAAAGCCTGTCCCCTCCGACCGGCAAATCAGTTAACTATCATAAAATCCTTTTATGTCCGTGCCTCAAAAAACGTGTAGGACAGAACAATTTCATTCACATCTTTTGTATTTGCCTCTGCCGCGATATCAGCATCGACAAAAAATGTTACAGGCATATCCATTGATTCGCCCGGCTGCAGTGTCTGCTCAGTAAAACAGAAACATTCAATTTTCATAAAAAACGACCCCGCCTTTTGGGGTGTCACATTAAAAGTGGCGGTGCCGGTAGAAGCCATATTGCCCGTATTTGTTGCCCGGTAAATTGCCGTGACCTGTTCGCCTGGCCGCAATGAGACCGGACGGCTGACAGGCACAAATGACCAATTCAGCCTAGGGCTGACATTGGCGTCAAAACGCACAGACACAGGCGGCAGAGCTATTGATGGCTGAAGCGGGGCAGACGCGGCCGTCTGGGTTGTCCCGCCAAAACCTGTCACCTGGCAAAACAGGCGGTACAGCGGAACCGAGGCAAAGGCAAGCCCGGTCATCGCCATCACAACAATGGCAATAACAGCCAAAAGCCGCAAATTGCGCGCACGCGGCACAGGGTTCTGGTAAAGTCTTTCTGTCGCCAGATCAGCCATTGGCCCTACAGCCCCATTTTCAAAATTGTGATAAGATAAAATAACAGCACAAAGCCAAAAATCAGTCCCAGCACCCAAAAGTTACGGCGCTTGCGCATCTGCTGCATTTCCTTGCCTGTTTTTGGTTCTGTGCCTGTCATTCCTGAGCCTCTCATGCCTGACTATATGCCAACAAGCGGGCCGAACAGGGCCAGCAGCTCAGCTACCAGCCTGTCTGCCACCAGACCGGCAAACAGGATAAACAGATAAAGTACCGAGAACTTAAACAGCCGCCATGCAGCAGCATCTGTTTTTTGTTGATACAGCATAATGCTGAGACCAACAAACACAGCACCCATAACCGCAGCACCCAAACCATAGAACAGGCTGGCCATCCCAAGACTATACGGCAGCACACCGACCGGTGCCAGCACCAGCGAATAGAGAACAATCTGCTTTCTGGTCTCATGTGCCCCGGCAATGACGGGCATCATCGGCACGCCTGCTTGTGTGTAGTCATCATTCTTAACCAGTGCGAGCGCCCAGAAATGCGGCGGCGTCCAGACAAAAATCAGCACAAACAGCGCGATCGACTCAATCGTCACAGCCCCGCTGACAGCTGCCCACCCAACCATTGGCGGCAGTGCGCCGGCTGCGCCGCCAATGACAATATTCTGTGGCGTGCTACGTTTCAGCCAGACCGTATAGATAATGGCATAGAAAAAAATGGTGAAGGCCAAAAGGCCGCCCGCCAGCAGGTTTGCAGCAAGGCTGAGCAGCAATACCGACAAAAAAGACACAACAACACCAAACGCCAGTGCCTCTGCCGGATCCATGCGTCCGGAGGGTATCGGGCGGCGGCTGGTACGCCGCATCACGGCATCAATATCACGGTCATACCATTGATTAATCGCCCCAGAGGCCCCAGCCCCCGCAGCAATCGCCAGCAGCGCCACAGCCGCAAGCACAGGATGCATATGTCCCGGGGCCAGATACATGCCAGCAAAGCCAGTGAAAATGACAAGGCTCATGACACGCGGCTTCATCAGCTCAAAAAACGCACCAACTGTAGCAGGCCCACCTGCTACAGTCAGATGATTTTCAGCTTTACTATCAAGATGATAATGAATTTGTAGATCTT
>JAYPEG010000004.1:8970-25394 GCA_038125645.1 Alphaproteobacteria bacterium | reverse complement strand
GTCAGATGATTTTCAGCTTGTGCCAACGGTCGCGGCATTGTCAGCCTCACTCAGCCCTATTTTACTTTTGGCAGGGCATCAAAAGTATGGAACGGCGGCGGTGATGATACCTGCCATTCCAGCGTAGTGGCCCCCTCGCCCCACGGATTAACCTGTGCTTTTCTGCGGCTGATAAAGGCCTCTGCTATCAGAACAAGGAAAATCAGGGTGGCAAATGCACTGATGAAAGAGCCGATTGATGCGACATAATTCCAGCCAGCAAAGGCATCTGGATAGTCGATATAGCGGCGCGGCATCCCGGCAAGACCGAGGAAATGCATGGGGAAGAAGGTCAGATTCACACCAATGAATGTCAGCCAGAAATGAATTTTGGCCAGGCCTTCATGGTACTCAAAGCCGGACATTTTGCTGAACCAGTAATAAAAACCGGCAAACAGACCGAACACAGCACCAAGTGAAAGCACATAATGAAAATGGGCAATCACATAATAAGTATTGTGCAGAACCACATCCATGCCGGCATTGGCCAGCACCACGCCTGTAACCCCGCCAACAGTGAACAGGAAAATGAATCCGACTGCCCAGAGCATGGGAACACGAAAAGAGATAGATCCGCCCCACATGGTTGCGATCCATGAGAAAATCTTCACCCCTGTCGGCACGGCAATTACCATGGTCGCTGCTGTGAAATAGGCCCGCGTATCAACATCCAGACCGACTGTATACATATGATGGGCCCATACGATAAAGCCAACAAAGCCAATCGCCACCATTGCATAAGCCATCCCAAGATAACCGAAAATCGGCTTGCGCGAGAAAGTTGAGATGATATGGCTGACAATGCCAAAGGCCGGCAGAATCATAATATAGACTTCCGGATGGCCAAAGAACCAGAACAGATGCAAGAACAAAATCGGATCGCCGCCGCCTTCTGGAATAAAGAAGGTGGTGCCGAAATTCCGGTCTGTCAGCAGCATTGTAATCGCCCCGGCAAGAACCGGCACAGCCAGCAACAGCAGAAAGGCTGTGATCAGCATAGCCCAGGCAAACAGCGGCATTTTATGCAAGGTCATGCCAGGTGTACGCATATTGAAAATCGTTGTGATGAAATTCGCCGCGCCCAGAATCGATGACACCCCGGCCAGATGCAGTGACAGAATAGCAAGATCCATTGACATGCCGGGTGTGCCAGCTGTGCTTGACATGGGCGGATAAATTGTCCAGCCCACACCTGCCCCGCCATCCATCACAGCAGAGAGAAGCAGCAATATGAATGAGGGCGGCAACAGCCAGAAAGAAATATTGTTCATACGCGGGAACGCCATATCAGGTGCACCGATCATAATCGGCACAAACCAGTTGCCAAAGCCGCCGATGAGGCCTGGCATAACAACAAAGAACACCATGATCAGCCCGTGGGCAGTGGTAAAGACATTCCATACATGACCGTCAGCCATATACTGAACGCCGGGCTCCATCAACTCCATACGCATATAAATTGAAAATGCACCGCCGATAAGAGCGGCAAGAATAGAGAAGATGATATACATCGTCCCAATATCTTTATGGTTAGTGGAATAGAGCCAACGGCGCACGAATCCTGAAGGGATCGCGTGACCGTCATCTGCTGTATGTGTCTGGGCACTCATATTATCACTCCCTGCTCACAAAAATTAGTTTGATGATGCCAAAATCGTTTGCTGCGGCCGCTCGACTGAGGCAAATTCCTCTTTTGCTGACGCCAGCCACTGTGCGTAATCTGCCTTATCCAGTGCTTTGATGACAATCGGCATATAAGCGTGATTGACACCGCAAATCTGGTTGCACTGGCCGTAATAAGTGTTTGTACCCTCAGGAACATCTATCCAGGCTTCATTGGCCCTGCCGGCGACTGAATAAATCTGCACTGCCAGTGAGGGCACAAAGAATGAATGCATCACATCATTGCCGGTGACGATCAGTTTGATACGGGTACCTGCTGGAACCACCATAGGGTTGTCAACAGTCAGAAGACGGGCCTCGCCAGCCTGCAAATCCTCTTCGGCGACTAGATAGCTGTCAAAACCAATTTCCTCATCAGGATATTCGTAATGCCAGTACCACTGATTGCCAGTGACCTTTACAACCATATCTGTGTCCTTGGTTTTGTCCAGATGGTACAAAAGCCGGAATGAAGGCACCGCAATGACGACCAGAATCAGCACAGGAATGACCGTCCACAGAATTTCAATAACCGTGTTATGCGAGGTCTTTGAGGGGGTTGGATTGGCTGAACGGCGGAAACGCACGCAAACATAAATCAGCAGAGCCAGAACAAACAGCGAAATGGCCGTGATGATCACCAGCAGCATATCATGCAGGCTGGTTGCCTTTTCCGCGATTGAACCGGCGGGCTCCTGAAGTCCCAGCTGCCAGGGCTTTGGCTGTCCTGCCAGCGCCGCACCTGTCTGAAGAACCATGAGCGTAACTGCCAGCACAGAACTGGCGCCTAAAACGCTGCGAAAACTCATTTCTTTTCCCCCTTCACCTCAAGGTTCGGTTGACTGCACAACCCCTTTTATCTGTTCTTGCGGGCCGCCCGGGATGACAGCCGGCGAACAGTAAAGAGGCGCAGCGCGCCCGATAATAAAGACATCTCGTTGTAGCGTGTTTTTTCGCCTGTGAAAAGACCACTGCGACCGCCTGTCGCGCTTGTTCTAACCTGTGACAGCCCCTCTTTCAACCGTTCTTTTCACAATCGCGGGTCTCTGGACTTTATCTGTTCTGCCCCTTGAAACTTCTGTGTCTGCACGCCATTATCAGTTGGCGGAAATGATTGCCGCGACAACCGCGCTCCGTATGCGTTTTAGCGGATGCCTGTCAGCAGATGCCAGACAGATGATAATTCAGACAGATGATAATTCAGACAGATTTAATTCAGACAGATGACATTACTGAGGCCAGATATGACTTTGCTTGAACAAACAGATGCTCTTTTCTTTAGCCGCACGGGACTTGACAAGGCACGCACCAGCGCGCTGGTTGCAGAAGCGCTGCGCGGGGCTGATGACGGTGATTTGTTTCTCGAGATGCGCCATTCAGAAATGCTTGCCTTTGATGACGGGCGCCTGAAAACAGCGACCTATGATCAAAGCGCCGGTTTTGGTCTGCGCGCTATTGCCGGAGAGGCAGATGCCTTTGCCCATGCCGGTGAATTGTCTGAGGATGCGCTGCGCCGCGCAGTTGAAACCGTGTCATCGGTTGCTGCCGGCCATGGCGGCACCCTGGCCCTGCCGCCTGCTGCCGGGCATAACAAGCCGCTCTATTCAGACGAAAACCCGCTTAACTGCACGGCATTTGAGGACAAGGTCGCCTTGCTGCAGAAAATTGACAGCTATGCCCGCGGGCGCGATCCGCGCATAAAGCAGGTCAGCGCCAGCATTGCCGGATCATGGCAGGCAGTGCAGATTATTCGCCCTGACCAGTCCTGTTATGCAGATATCCGTCCGCTGGTACGCCTGAATGTCGCCGTGGTTGTTGAACAGAACGGGCGCATGGAATCAGGGTCGAGCGGAACTGGCGGGCGTTTCATGTTCACCCGCTATCTTGATCAGGCGCTCTGGCAGGGTGAGGTTGATGAGGCGCTCCGCATCGCCCTGCTCAATCTTGATTCTGTGGCCGCCCCTGCCGGCGAGATGGAAATAGTGCTGGGTTCAGGATGGCCGGGCGTTATGCTGCATGAGGCTGTGGGTCACGGGCTTGAGGGGGATTTTAACCGCAAGGGAACATCTGTATTTTCCGGGCGTATCGGTGAGCAGGTGGCCGCCCGCGGGGTCACTGTGGTGGATGACGGCACGCTGGCTGACCGGCGCGGCTCTCTGACTATTGATGATGAGGGCACAGGCTCTGCCCGCAATGTGCTGATAGAGGACGGTATCTTAAAGGGCTATATGCAGGATCGCCAAAACGCCCGCCTGATGAATGTCCAGCCAACTGGCAATGGCAGGCGTGAATCCTATGCCCATCTGCCCATGCCGCGCATGACAAACACCTTTATGGAAAATGGGCATTACAGCGCTGAAGAGATAGTCGCATCGATGAAAAAGGGCATTTACGCAGTGAATTTCGGCGGCGGGCAGGTGGACATCACCTCTGGCAAGTTTGTCTTTGCCGCCTCAGAGGCCTATCTGGTTGAAAATGGGAAAATCGGCGCTCCTGTTAAAGGGGCAACGCTGATTGGCAATGGCCCTGACGCCATGTCAAAAATCACCATGATCGGCAATGACAGCTGTCTTGACCGCGGGGTTGGTACCTGTGGCAAGGCTGGTCAGTCAGTGCCGGTTGGTGTCGGCCAGCCAACACTGAAGATGGGCGGCATCACTGTCGGCGGCACACAAGCAGCCTAGAAAAGATCCAATGGCCTATTCAGCAGCGGTGCCGCGCGCGATAATGAATGCAAGAACCAGCAATACAGCACTGACAAAAGCCCCAAAGCCAAAGGACATAGCCCCCGTTCCCAACTGATAGAGCGGCCCGGCGATCGTCAGCCCGATAACCTGGCCCATTGAACCGCAACCCTGAACAAGGCCAAGCGCACCGCCTGTTTCGCCAGCGCGCGCCGCCTTGGAAGAGACAGCGGACAATGTCGGGTTGGTCAGCGCAAAACCAGCACAGATGAAGGTTGTTACAGCGATGACCTGAATCAGAAGATAATCAGAGCTGGTTATAGCCGCGCTGGCAAGCAGTGCTGTTGCCAGTTGGCCCGCACATAACAGCAATACCCCACCCAGCACCACATTCATGTCGCCGAAATGCCGGGCCAGCCGCCCTATCATCCCGCCCTGAATAATAATTATACACACACCGATATAGGTGAACAGCCAGCCTGTTTGCCGGGGCCCAAAACCCAGCAGGTCGCGCACCAGCAGCACAAAGGAGGCCTCAACCTGTGCAAAGGACAGGTTAAGACAGAAAAAAGCAGCAGCAAACATGCCGATTCTGCTACCAAACAGGTGTCCAAGCGCTGCGAGCAGCGTGCTGTGCCCGCCATCTGTGCGCCCCGCAGCCGCTGTTTCACGCAGCCTGACAGTCAGACAAACCGCGACAAAGGAAAACAGTGCGGCGACAAAGAAAGGCACCTGATGCACAGGCCCGCTGCCTATGCCGCCAAGCAAGCCGCCTATAGCCGGGCCCAGCACAAAGCCAGAACCGATGGCAGCCCCTAAAAAACCCATGAGACGCGCCCGATCCCCGGCAGAACTGCTGTCTGTGATAATTGCCTGAATAACCCCGATATTTCCAGCCGAGAGGCCGGCAATGATACGGGCAGCGAACATAATAACAATGTCATTTGTCAGGGCAAAACAGATATGGGCACCGGTACCGACAATCAAGGATATCAGCAGAACCGGACGGCGTCCGAACCTGTCTGACAGCCTGCCCAGAACCGGATTGGCAATAAACATCGCCAGGGCAAAGCTGGCCAGAAGCGCTGTCATCACACTCTCAGAATAGCCAAGATTTTCAATAACAGTGAATGGCAGAACAGGAATCAGCGCCCCAATGCCGACAAAATTCACAAAGACGATCAGCAGCAGGCCAAACATGGGCTCCCCTCGTTCATAAACAGATAAATGACAAAAAGACAGATAATGACAGGCACGTCATAACATATCACGTCATAACATATACAGTGCCACAGGCCGGAACAGGGGCCGGCCTGAAAGTATCATAGACAGCCAGGCCCCGTTCAATCACCCGCTTGTGAACAGCACCCGCACTGGCAATGCCCGGATCAATAATGATAATCACTGAAAATCCGTTTAATATCACCCTGCCAGTCGCCATCATAGCGGGTCAGCATCAGATCAGCATTGGTCTGGGCGCTGGCGGCAATATGGTTAAGCGGGGCCAGAAAGCCGGTTTCATCATTGCCGGCAGGATCGGTGCGGGCGCGCCGCCGCAGCCCCCCCTTTGCAATTTCCAGCGTGCGGCGGGCCAGTGACAGCATGTCATGCCTGCCCAGTGCGGCCGCCAGACCATTTTTGGCCACGTCAAGACGGGCAGCCTCTACATCTTTTGCTGTTATGTCACCTGCCAGCACAGCAGCCTCATCCAAAGCCTGCTCGTCATAAAGCAGACCAACCCAGAAGGCAGGCAGGGCACAGATATTGTCCCAGCTGCCCCCGTCTGCCCCGCGCATTTCAAGATAGCCTTTCAGCCGGACTTCAGGAAAAGCTGTTGTGACGTGATCTGCAAAATCATCTATTGTCGGATATTCACCTTCAAATCCCTTTAGCTCTCCGGCCATAAAATCGCGGAAGCTGAGGCCTGAAACATCCAGATAATCATCGCCGCGATGCAGAAAATACATCGGCACATCCAAAATATAATCCACCCATCTCTCAAAACTGAAATCTGGCTCAAAGACACAGCCGGGAACACCGCATCTGTCAGGGTCAGTATCTGTCCAGACAAGGGCGCGTGTTGATTTCAGACCAGAGGGCGCGCCATCCTTGAATGGTGAATTGGCAAAGAGTGCCGTTGCAACAGGCTGCAAGGCAAGAGAGGTTCTGAATTTCTTCACCATATCGGCTTCATCAGCGTAATCCAGATTTACCTGTACAGTGCAGGAGCGTAGCATCATATCCAGCCCCAGCTGGCCGCGTGTCGGCATATAGCGCCGCATAATGCGGTAGCGTCCCTTTGGCATCCATGAAATATCATCCCGCCCCCATATGGGCTGGAAGCCGACCCCCAGCATACCCAAACCCATCTCTGCTGTGATGTCGCGCATCTGTTTCAAATGGCGACCAGTCTCAGCGCAGGTTTCGTGCAATGTTTCAAGCGGGGCCCCTGAAAGCTCCAGCTGTCCGCCGGGCTCCAGCGTGACAGATCCGCCATCAGTTGTTTTCAGCCCGATAATATGCCCATGCTCTGTAATTGGCTGCATATTGTGACGGGCGGCAAGCCGGTTCAGCATTTCGCCGATACCGCTCTCGCCTTCATACGCAACTGGGCGCAGACTGTCTGTGTAAAACAGAAACTTTTCATGCTCAGTGCCAATGCGCCTCTGTGCCTTTGGCTTGCTGTATTTCGAAAACCATTCAATAATCTGTTTTTTGTATGTGACGCGCTGTGATGGTTTTTCTGCACTCATGATTTTTTCTTCAGCTGATTATATGTTCAGGTTAGTGTTGGGGGCCCGGCTGCCAGTCACCGCAGACAGCCTGATACAGGCTGAGGGCGGCCAGTGCAGCGGTGTCACTTCTCAATATACGCGGGCCAAGTCTCAACGGTATCACATCCTGCATCTCATTTAACATTGTGCGTTCTGTTGGTGAGAACCCGCCTTCCGGCCCGATAAACAGCCCCGCCGCACGGCCAGAGAGCCCGGCCAGATAGGCCAGCATGTCTGGTTGCGGCAGACTGTCTGCAAGCATCTCATCGCAGAACAGTACCGCGCGTTCCCGCGGCCATTCATCCAGCAATTGTTCAAGCGGGACAAAATCCCCGACATCTGGAATATCCAGCCGTCCGGTCTGTTCGGCTGCCTCTATTGCATTGGCCCGCAGCCTGTCAGTCCTGACCCTGTCCACCTGGCAGAATTGCGTGTTCACTGGCTGAATTTTACAGACACCGAGCTCTGTTGCTTTCTGGGCCATAAAGTCAAGGCGTGTGCGCTTTACCGGTGCGAAGACAAGCCAGATATCAGGTGATTTTGCAAATGTCCTGCATACTGCCTCTGTTTCCAGCCGGGCCGCCTTTTTGCCAATTTCGGCAATGCGCGCAACGAGGCTGTCCTGAGTGCCGTTAAAGAGTTCGATTTTATCACCGACGCGCCGCCGCATAACCACACCCAGATAATGGGCCTGATCATCTGTGACACTGACCTGCTGGCCAACAGCCAGGGGCTGGTCTGTATATAATCGGATAGATGGATAAAAGCCGGTCATCCCCCACGATTTAGGCTGAATTGCCGCATGTGGCAAGCACTTTGTCATCAGCCCAACTGCATGGACAACTCCCTGCTGCTCAGTTAAAAGTGGGGGGATGCCAATATCAGACAAACACCGCGCGGCCAGCGATATTCACTATGACGGTCTGTTATCTTTCCTGCCGTCATGGCTGCACCCCTATCTTATCCTTGCCCGCTTTGACAGGCCTATTGGCTGGTGGCTCTTGCTGCTGCCGGGCTGGTGGGTTCTGGCAGCACTCAGCCCTGATCCCCTGACAGCACTCTGGTTAATGGGACTGTTTCTTGTCGGCGCGGTTGTCATGCGGGCTGCGGGGTGTGTGGTCAATGATCTGTGGGACAGGGATATTGACAGAAAAACCGCCCGCACAAACAGCCGTCCGCTTGCCTCTGGCCAGATAAGCCAGACAAAGGCACTGCTGTTTCTTGTCCTTTTGTGTTTATGCGGCCTGCTTATCCTCAGCCAACTGCCCGCCCGCAGCTGGCTGACCGGTCTGTCAGCCGCGCCGCTGATTATCCTTTATCCTCTGGCAAAGCGGGTATTTGGCTGGCCGCAATTTGTTCTTGGCCTGACCTTCAGCTGGGCTGTACCCACAGCTGCGGTAACGGTGCTCAGCGGGCCCGTGCCGTCCGGACTTTATTTCCTTTATGCCGGTACTGTGTTCTGGGTAGTTGGCTATGATACGATTTATGCGGTTCAGGATATGGCCGATGACCGGCTGACTGGAGTGAAATCCTCTGCGCTGTCATTGGGGCGCTGGCTGGGCCATGGGGTGGGGTGTTTCTATCTGCTGGCAGTCTTGTTATGGGCAGCAGGTTTTTATGCACTGTTTGGCATTGATTTATGGCTAACAGGTGTTGTCGGGGCGGGGCTGCATTTCTGCTGGCAGATTTACCGGCTTGATGCCGGGAATCCGGCGCTGGCCCTGCGCCTGTTCCAGTCAAACCGCGATGCAGGGCTTATTGTGACTGCGGCCTGTTTTGCCCAGGCGGTCATCTGAACCGCGCCAGAAATCTTTAAAAGGGAATTTTTAAAGAGCAATCTTTAAAAAATTTCCTGAACAGAGACAGCGCGCCAGGGCGGATTTGATGGATGTATAGACTGTGCGGCCAGCCCAAGGCGCACTTTTTCACGCAGTTCTGCATCTGTCTGCAGCCGCTCTATCCATTGACCGAGCGTATCCGGCCCATCACAAAAACGGCTATGGATGAACTGCTGCATCTGCTGTTGTGTGCGGGGGGCAAACCGGCGCCCCGTTTGGGGTATGCGCGTCAGCGCAAAGGGCCCCTCGTCCCCGCTGGCCAGCCCGCCAGAAAGCGCTGCATAGCCAAAGACCCTGTCCGGCAGGCGGAACCCGTCACCAGACAGGCATGCGCGATCCCATTCAACCCATTCATAAGCAACACCAAGAGATTCAGTTTCATGCATAATTTCCAGCTGGACAGAGTCAAGCCAGGCTATATTCAGGCGCACAAGAGTCCCCGCGCAGGGAAAGGCTGTACAGGGCACCGCGCCATAGGGGGCCAGATTGGCAACATGGACAATGTCACAGCCATCAACAGTCACCGGGGTCACCGGAACTTCAGCATGAACACCAAATTTGCGAAAGAGCTGGGCGGGCGCGCGGTTTGATCCAACAGACAGCACAGCCGTCCGGTTGCCGAAGTCATAATCTGGGCTGAGGACGCGCTGATAGCCGTCTTTCAGCAGGTAAGCGTTATGCGGGGCATCATAGGGATAATCAAGGGCGCGCTCACGCATCGTCATTTGCGGTATTTTCAACATTCTCTGCCCACCTGTGTCTGTGTGGTTTTCCTGTCAGATATTCAGGCCAGTCAGCGGGTCAAGGCCCAGCATTATGTTCATGTTCTGGACGGCCGCGCCGGCCGCCCCCTTGCCCAGATTGTCCAGCCGTGCTGTCAGGACAAAGGCGCTGTTATCCGGGCTGGCAAAAACAAACAGCTCCAGCCGGTCAGTCCCGGCAAGCGCCTCAGCCACCAGAAAACCATGCCCGCTCAGGGCCCCTTGCGGGCCAACGCTGACAACCTCACAGCCGTCATAGCTATTCTGATAGGCTGCCAGAATGTCACTGGCACTGACAGCTATGTCAAAATCGCGCTGATGCAGCAGAATATTGACCAGCATGCCCTGTGCAAACTGCCCGACAGAGGGCAGGAACACCGGGGGCGTGTCAAGCAGGCCATGCACCTGCATTTCCGGCAAATGCTTGTGGTTGAGGCCCAGCGCATAGGTGCCGAAAGCAGGGGCCGTACCGCTTTCATAACGCTCAATCATAGCCTTGCCACCGCCTGAATAGCCGCTGACACAGGACGCGCCGAGACGTGTGCCTGTGCTGAGCAGGCCATTGGCAGTGAGCGGGCGTACCAGCGCAATAAAGCCTGTGGGATAGCATCCTGGATTGCTGACCAGTCTGGCCGCGGCAATTTTTTCCGATTGTCCGCGCGCCATCTCAGCAAATCCGTAAACAAAATCGGGATGAATGCGATGGGCGCTTGACGCATCTATCAGCCTGACAGTGCTACCGGTCTCTGCTGCCAGCTGCACCGCTTCTGTGGCTGCATCGTCAGGCAGACATAAAATGGTAATGTCAGCAGCTGCCATTGCTGCCTGTCTGGCGGCGCTGTCTTTGCGGCGCTCATCATCAAGGCGAACAAGGCTTATGTCCTTGCGCTCAGCCAGCCGGTCAGCAACCTGCAAACCAGTGGTTCCCGCCGCACCATCTATAAAAACTGAATAGCTCATATCACTAACACTGATAAACCGCACTTATCTGTTTGGCAAGCTGTTGCATCTGTGCCGGCAACGTACTATTTGAGTAGCTATGATGACAGATGAGACAGAAATTGTAACACGCGTTCTTGATGCTGCCCGCCAGGCCGGGGCCGAGGGGGCCGATGTCACCTTTATCCGGGGACAGGGCCATGATGTCCAGGTCAGGCTGGGCAAGATTGAATCTGCTGAACGGGCAGAAGATTATCAGATGGGCCTGCGGGTCTTTGTTGGCAGACGCTCAGCCACCATTTCTTCCGGCCAGCTTGACGATGACAATATCCGGGAACTGGCCGACCGCGCCGTCAGCATGGCAAAAACCGCGCCGGAAGACCCCTATGCACGCCTTGCCACAGCCGAGGAGCAGGCAAGGGAACTGCCAGCTGTTGAGCTGTTTGATGACACTGTGTTCAGCACCGAAGAGCTGGGCGACATGGCCCTGTCATGTGAACAGGCAGCCCTGTCATGCAGCGGGATTTCCAACTCAGACGGGGCATCAGCCTCGCATGGGGTGACACAGATTACAATCGGCACGAGCAATGGCTTTACCGCTGCGTACAGACGTTCCCGCTTCGGGCTGTCTGCTGTTGTGCTGGCAGAACATGACGGGCAGATGGAGCGTGATTATGATTTCAGCGCCACAGTGTTTGCCGAAGATCTGGAAACACCAGAGATAATAGGAAAAACTGCTGCTGAACGCACGCTTGCACGCCTTGGGGCACGCAAGCCCCAGACCGGTACATTTCCGGTTATTTATGACCGCCGTGTCTCACGATCCATTGCCGGTCATATAGCCAGTGCCATTAATGGCAGTGCCATTGCACGGGGCACCAGCTTTCTTAAAGACCAGCTGGGCCAGAAGATAGCTGCCCCTGATATTTCCATAAACGATAATCCCCTGCTTGACCGGGGGCTGGGGTCGCGCCTGTTTGACGGGGAAACCCTGCCTGTCAGCCAGCGCTATCTTGTCAAGGACGGCATATTGCAGGGCTGGCTTCTTGATCTTGCGACCGCTGCCCAGCTGGGCCTGGCACCAACCGGCAATGCGGCACGCTCGCTCTCTGGCCCGCCCGGCCCGTCTGTATCAAACTTTGTCATGGATAATGGCACACAGACTGTTTCTGATATGATAGCAGACATAAAAGAGGGATTTTTCATAACCGAGCTGATGGGCAGTTCAGTCAGCATGACCACGGGTGATTACAGCCGCGGGGCAGCCGGTTTCTGGATTGAAAATGGCAAGCTGGCCTGGCCAGCCACACAAGCAACCATTGCCGGAAATCTGAAATCAATTTTCACCGGCATGACCCCGGCCGATGATTTGGATATGCGCCAGTCTGTTGCCGCGCCCTCGCTGTTCGTAAGCTCCATGACTGTTGCCGGCAGCTAAATCATGGCCAGCGCCCCCCCAGTAAAACGCCGCGGCTTGGTTGACTGGGCAGAGCTGATGATAAAGGATCATGGGTTTCTTCGCCTTTACTGGCATAATCTGCACCAGATTGATGATCAGATGTGGCGCAGTAACCAGCCCACACCGGCGCGCATCGGACAATTTGCCCGGCAGGGCATTAAAACCATTATCAATCTGCGCGGGCCGCGCAGTGACGGGGGCTGGCAGCTGGAGGCAGAGGCCTGTGACAGGCATAATATAACAATGGTTGATTTCACCGCCCGTTCGCGTGCGGCACCCGACAAGCTGATGCTGCATCAGGCCCGCGATCTGTTTGCAGACATTGCCATGCCGGCACTTTTGCACTGCAAGTCCGGTGCTGACCGGGCCGGGCTGATGGCCGGGCTGTATCTGCTGATTCACCGCGGCAGGCCGGCAGCAGAGGCACTGGAACAGCTATCGTTTAAATATCTGCATGTCAGACAGGCAAAAACCGGCCTTCTGGATGCTTTTTTTGAAGCCTATTTGCCATATGAGGCAAAGGGCGTACCATTTTTTGACTGGGTTGACAGATATTATGACCCGCAGGCGCTGCAGGAAGGTTTTATGTCTGTGTCACTGGCCGACCGGCTGGTAGACAGCATTCTCCGGCGTGAATAGCGGCCGGCTCTGTTCAGCTGCCGGTTTTGTTCAGCTGCCCGTGCGGATCGACTGCAGGGCGCATAAATCGGCATACAGGCCGGGGGCTTTAATCAGCTCATCATGGGTGCCTGACTGAACAATCTCTCCGTTTTGAAGCACCAGAATTCTGTCTGCATGGCGGATGGCCGACAACCGGTGGGCAATCACAAGGGTGGTGCGCCCCTTTGACAGTGTCTCAAGGGCCTTTTGCACATGCTCTTCTGCCTGTGCGTCAAGCGCGCTTGTAGCTTCGTCAAGCAATAATACAGGAGCATCCCTCAGCATAGCCCGGGCAATCGCAATACGCTGTTTCTGGCCGCCGGACAGATGCCCACCCGTCACCCCAACCTGACTGCCAAACCCATTATCAAGGGCTGTGATAAATTCTTCTGCCGCAGCAGCGCGGGCCGCCGCCTTGACCGCGCCCTCATCTGCATTCGGGCGGCCAAAGCGGATATTGGCAGCGATTGTGTCATCAAACAATACAGCATCCTGTGCCACCAGTGCCATCTGTGCGCGCAGGCTGGCAAGACTGACAGTGCTGATATCCGTGCCGTCGATGAAAATCCGTCCCGCGCTTATATCATAAAAGCGTGGCAGCAGATTTAGCAGGGAAGATTTGCCACTGCCGCTGGGCCCGACAAGGGCCAGAGTCTCGCCCGGCTGCACCTCAAAGCTGATATTTTTCAGAACCGGCTGGTCATTATAGGCAAAGCTGACCCCATCAAAGCGGATATGACCCTTATCGATCCTCAGCGCCTCTGCACCTGCCGGGGCCGTGACAAGGTTTCTGCGGTCAAGAAGTGCAAAAATCCGCCCGCCCGCGGCCAGCCCTTCTTGAACGACCGCATTCAATGTGCCAAGTGCCCGAGCCGGCTGTACCAGCATCAGCAATGCAGTGATAAAACCAACCACGTCACCGACCTGCATCTGGCCGGCTGACACTTGCCAGGCTGCAAGGGCGATCACCCCCGCCACAGCCAGACCGCCCAGGGCCTCAAGGATCGGATCAATGCGCGCACGTCCCGACAGTAGCGAGACCAGCCGCCCGTAAAGCCCGTCAAAAGCAGTGCGTGTGCGCTTTTTTTCTGTCTCTTCCAGCTGATAGGCCTTGACCATTCTTATACCCTGCAATGTCTCAGCCAGTAATGAAACAACATCCTCAAGATGCTCCTGTAGCGCGCCGGATGCCTGTCTCTGGCGATTTCCGATGCGGATGATCGGGCGCATGGCAAGTGGATAGACAGCAAGCACCAGCACAGATAACTGCCAGCTGAACCAGAACATAACCCCAACCATAACAATGATCGTGAGCAGATCGCGCACCAGATTATTGGCCAGCCTGACAAGGGCCTCCCTTATCAGATTCAGATCATTCATAATACGCGATATATAGGCACCTGCAGGCTCTGCTGTGACTGCTGCCAGATCACCGTCTATCAGATGTGCGGCCATTGCCTTTTGAATATCTGTGGTTATTTTCAGTGCCAGGCTGTTGACACCGAGCACCTGATAGAACATCGCCACGGCCTTGATGAAAGCGATAGAAACAACCAGCAGCGGAACCGCAATAAAAGGGTCATCAGGCAGCGCAAACCAGCGGCTCTGCTGCTGCGACTCAGTCCCGGCCAGCAGATCAAAAACATGGCTGATGAGCGCTGGATAGGCGCCGCCCGCCAACGCGACAGCAATCATTAATAAAAAAACAGTTAGCAGCCGCATTTTATACGGCCACACCCACTGCAGCCAAAGCCGCGATAAAATCATCTTATCCGCTTTTGTGAACAGGGGCATATTTGACTGATACCTCTAGAAACTTTTGTCTTTTTATGCTTAATCCTGCTATTTAACATGGCTGGCGGACAGCTGTATAGACACAATGGCGAGTTTTCTCTACTCTGCTCAGACTGTCATTTACAGCTGGGTTGTCCTGCCTCAAATCTGTTCAGACCGGCTGTATGCGGGCCATGCTGCGGCGGGCCGGTTCTCTGTCTTGTCAGGATTATGCTGAAAACTCTTATACGATCAAAAACCGGCTCTCTTATCATCAGTCTTTTGCTAGGCCTGATCATGGCAGCTCTACGCTACAGCACCTTCTGGCATCAGGCCGGCCGCAGCGCGCTTCTTGCGCGGTATAAAAGCCAGCCGCAGATCATCATCTTCTGGCATGAGCATCTGTTTGTGATGAGCCCATTCCTGCCGTCCAACTGCTCTGCTTTACAGTCACCGCATGCTGACGGGCGCGTTCTTGCCGGTGCCTCCCGCCTGTTTGGCCTGAAGCCTGTATGGGGTAGCAGCAACAGAAAGGCGGCCTCTGGCCTGCGCCAGCTGGTCAGCGAAATCAAACAGGGCCGATCTGTGGTTATCACCCCTGACGGGCCACGGGGGCCAGCGCGTAAATTGTCGATGGGGCCCGTCAGCCTTGCCCAGTTAACCGGCGCACCCATCACATTTGTTGCCTGGTCGGCTGACCGCCTGTGGCGTGCGCCCGGCTGGGACGGCATGCGGTTTCCAAAGCCTTTCAGTTCTGGATGGCTGGTTTTTTCTGAACCTTTATATCTTCAACGCACAAAAGAACGCGGGCAGCTAGAAGCCCAGCGTCAGATGATAGAAGAAAGGCTGAACGCGCTGGCTGATCACTGCGATAGGCTGGCAGCCGGGGGGGTGTCAGATGGCTGAGGGCAGGGCCCTTGATGGCTATAACCGGCTCTGGCGACTGCTATGGCCATTTATGGGCCTCTATCTGCGCCTCAGAACTCTGCGCGGGCTCGAGGATGCAGACCGGCTGGAGGAACGCTTTGCAACAAGCTGGCAGCAGGAACGCCCGCCGGGCAGGCTTATCTGGCTGCATGCCGTGTCTGTTGGTGAGAGCGTTGCCGCCCTCAGCCTCGCAGAGGCGCTGATAACCGCAGATCCCGGCTGTCACATTCTTGTCACCACAAATACGCTGAGCGCGGCAGAACGTATTGCCGCCTGTTCCTCGGCACAGATTCATCATGCCTTTCAGCCGCTTGACCATCCGCGTGCCGTAGCGCGGTTTCTTGATTACTGGCAACCGGATTATGCTGTAATGCTGGAATCTGATTTCTGGCCAAATCTGATAGCCCTCACGACACAGGCAGGCGTGCCGCTCATGCTGGCCTCGTCACAATTATCAGAGCGGGCATTTCAGCGCTGGTCGCAGCGCCCAGCCCTCGCAAAAGCTGTATTTTCAAGTCCCCGCATTATTTATGCTGTTGATCAAGAACAGCAGGCGCGGTTTTCAATGCTGGCCGGGGCCTCAGCACATATCAAGGCTACCGGGTCACTGAAAATCAGCACCACTGCCCTGCCAGTCAATGAGCAGCTTTCAACAGCCATTGCCGCTGCGGCTGGCGGGCGGCCGGTGATTGCTGCTGCCAGCACCCATCAGGGCGAAGAACAGCTTATTCTTGCTGCCAGCGCTGCGCTGCGGGCTGGGGGAGGTGATCATTTCCTGCTGCTGGCCCCCCGCCATCCCCCGCGTGGCCGCGCGCTGGCCCGGCTGGCACCGGGGGCCGCACGGCGCGCAGAGGGCGGTCTGCCGCAGTCTGGTGATACTGTTTATATATGCGACAGTTTTGGGGAAA
>JAYPEG010000004.1:0-8960 GCA_038125645.1 Alphaproteobacteria bacterium | reverse complement strand
TCAGTTTATCACAGCTCTGATATCATTATACTGGGCGCAAGCTTTGTGAATCTGGGCGGACATAACCCGCTTGAAATTGCTTTTTTCCGGAGTCCTGTTATCACCGGCCCCTCACAGTTCAAAAATAATGACGCGATTGACAGATTGAAAGAAGCCGGGCTGATAACACAGGTAACTGACAGCGCGGAACTGGCCGCAGAACTTGACACCATGCTGAAAGGCCTGGCCGCAGGCAAGCCGCTCTTGTCTGCGCCCGCATACCGCAGGATAAGGGCATATCGCGATGAGGCTTGTGAACGGGCGACAAAGACGGCACACTGGTTGCTGTCAGATTTAGCCGCTAACAAACAATAATGGCGATATGAACAAAGCGCCCGCATTCTGGGAACATAAAACAGGACTGTCTGTGATTCTGCTGCCGCTCAGCTGGCTGTGGCGGGCGGTCACATTTCTGCGCCTGAAACTTATCAAGGCGCATCACGCGCCGCTGCCGGTTATCTGTGTCGGCAATATTTATGTTGGCGGGACAGGAAAGACACCGCTCAGCGCCGGCCTGTGTCAGATGCTGAAACAACAGGGATTTACCCCCTGTATCCTTATGCGCGGCTATGGCGGCCGCGAGGGCGGGCCGCTTTTTGTTGATCCTGCCAGTCAAAGCGCATCTGATGTCGGCGATGAAGCGCTGATGCTGAGCTTGTATGACCATGTCTGTGTCAGCCGCGACCGGATTGCCGGGGCCCGCTTCATTGCCCGATACAGCCCCTGTGATATTATTGTCATGGATGACGGCATGCAAAATCCATGGCTTGCCAAAGACCTGACAATCGGTGTCTTTGACGGCGCGGCCGGACTTGGCAATGAACGTATACTGCCCGCAGGCCCGCTTCGGCAGTCACTGGCCTCTGGTCTTGAATTAATGGATATTGCTGTCGTGAACGGCACAGACAAAGCCGGGCTGACAGCCCGCCTTAGCGGGCATCTGCCGGTTCTGCAGGGTGAGTTGGTTGCAGACAGTGAGGCAGCAGACGCATTGCGGGGGCGTGCTGTTCTTGGCTTTGCCGGCATTGGCAGGCCCGAGCGGTTTTTTGACAGTTTGCGCCGTACCGGGGCATGTGTGGAACAGACACTTGCCTTTGGCGACCATCACACCTACAGCGAGGCTGATCTGGCGCGTTTGCGCGGGGATGCCCATCTCAATGGCCTTGATCTGGTAACAACCCGCAAGGATTGGGTGCGTCTGCCGCCATTGTGGCGCGAGCATGTCAGTGTTCTGAGCGTCACCATGCAGCTGAAAAAACGTGACCAGAAGCTGTTAATGACAGCCATAATGAATGCTCTTGAAAAGAGGGGCTGAGCTATGTCTTTGTCCTATCGCGGCCCGTTTCTGACCCTGCTTCACAGATTTGTTATCTGGCCGGCAGAAATGCTTTTGCTGCTTGTGGTTCTTGGCTTTATCCATCTTTTGCCTATTGCTGTTGCCAGTGCCCTTTTTGGACGGCTGTTTGCCCTTGTCGGGCCCCTCACCCCATGGCATGCGCGCGCCCGGCGCCAGCTCATTTATGCAATGCCTGAAACCGGGGCTGATGCTCAGAAAATCATTCTGTCCAAAATGTGGGATAATCTGGGCCGCACGGTCGCCGAATATCCCAAAATGCAGGCTCTTTTGCGGCAGGGGCGGATCACCTTTGAGGGCACACAGGCACTGGCAAAAACAAAGGGCGGTTTCATGGTTGGCGCCCATCTTGGGAATTGGGAGGCGCTGGCGATGATCGGCCCCTATCTCGGGCTGCGAACCGGCCTTGTCTACAGGCCGCTGAACAATCCCTATATTTCCTTTCTTCTGAAAAGACGGGCTGTATCTGCCAATGCGGATATTTATGAAAAGGGCCGCGAGGCAGCTATGGGTATGATAGCGACTGTGCGTAAGGGTGGTTATATGATGATGCTGTCAGACCAGCAGCTGCGTGAGGGAGAGAATATTCCTTTTTTTGGCCATCCGGCGCAGACAGCCATCGCCCATTTCAAAATCGCGGCACGCACTGGTGTTCCTGTGTTTTATGCCCGAACAAGGCGCAGCAATGGCTGCCATCTGCATGTCAAATTGCTGCCCCCTATTTATATTGCGCCTGGGGCAAGTGATGACGAGATCAAACAGGAAGCACAAAAGATGAACCAGCTGTTCGAGGCATGGATAGAGGATGCACCTGAACAATGGCTGTGGCCGCACCGGCGCTGGGGCAAACATACATAAACCATTGGCGTCTTGAACCATTGGCGTCTTGACGGGGCTCAGAACAGCTCTTCCTGCTCTGCCTGGGGGGGCGTTTTTCTGGCCGCCTCATTTACAGAGGGGCGTTCGTGTTTGTCTGCCGCCTGTCCGGACAGCCTTGCGTGTCTGCTGGCATCGGCAAAGCGTAGCAGAATGTCTGCTGGTGCCGGGGCGTCCGCACTGCGCCTTATTGCCTTGCCATTGCTGTCAGTGACCAGAGCAAAACCGCGTTCAAGCACACGCTCGAATGAATTTGCAGCCAACAGCCGTTCCGCCTGTGACAGCCGGCTGACAGCACGTTCCAGCTGGCGGGTCAGAAGAGTGTCAAGACGCTCGCCTGCGCGGCCGAGGCGCGCACTAATTGTACTGATCTGCACCTGCGGGGTTATGATCCGCTCGCCGAGGCGTGCCAGACGCAGACGGGCGCTCTGAATATGGCTGACAATGGCTGACTGCAAGGCACCGGCAGCCATATCAACAGATTGCTGGCGACGGGCAATCTGCTCATCCGGATGGGTCAGGGCACGCTCTGCGCCCCTGAGCATCTGCGCGGCAAGTTCAATGCGCCGGGACAAGACACGCGTCAGGCGTGCCTCGGTTTCGCTTAACCGGGCTCTGATGTCCGCTGCCACAGGCGTTGCCAGTTCAGCAGCAGCCGTCGGGGTGGGCGCGCGCAGGTCAGCGGCGAAATCAACCAAAGTGGTATCTGTCTCGTGCCCGACAGCAGAGATCACAGCGATTTCAGAAGCAGCAACCGCACGCACCACAATCTCTTCATTGAATGACCATAAATCTTCCAGCGATCCCCCGCCCCTGGCCACAATCAACAGATCCGGGCGCGGTAGATTTTCATCCCCCCCTGACAGGCTGTTAAATCCGGCTATGGCAGCAGCGATCTGTTCAGTAGAACCGGCACCCTGTACATTCACCCCCCAGACAAGGACATGAACGCCAAAACGCTCATCCAGCCGATGCAGAATATCCCTGATAACAGCCCCGGTTGGGCTGGTAACAACACCGATGACACGCGGAAAATGCGGCAGCGGCTTCTTACGCGCATTGTCAAACAGCCCTTCTTCTGCCAGCCGCTTTTTCCTGTCCTCAAGCTGCCGCAGCAGGGCCCCCTCACCCGCAATTTCAATGTCTGATACAACCAGCTGATAGCGCGACTGGCCGCCAAAAATTGTCATCTTGCCCGTGCAGATGACCTCCAGCCCCTCTTCCGGCCGGACAGACAGGCGGGCTGCTGTTCCCCGCCAGATAACACAGGCAAGAACATTCCTGTCATCTTTCAGTGAAAAATAGATATGACCAGAGGCCGGCAGGCGCGGCTGTGATATCTCAGCGCGCACACGCACATAATCAAACGCCCCTTCGATCGTGCGTTTGACAGCCTGGCTGAGCTCGTCAATGGTCAGATAGGGTGCGTTTGACAATGGCGGGGTCGTGTTGTTTGGCATTTGCAGATTATGGCGTATCACGCTAGGTTAGGCCAGCATAAACAGGATGCTGCTGCATGCCAGCAGGCACAAGGACAGAACAGATATGAGAATTTTACTGGTTGGCAGCGGCGGGCGTGAACACGCAATGGCCTGGGCTCTTTCAGATTCACCTCTTTGTGACAGGCTTGTCATTGCCCCTGGCAACCCCGGCATGGCGGCCTTTGGCGAGATTATAGACATTGCAGCCGATGATAATGACGCGCTTGTCAGCCTGGCCCTGGAACAAAAGATTGACCTTGCTGTTATCGGGCCGGAAGTGCCCCTGGTCAGCGGGCTGGCTGACCGTCTCAATGCGTGCGGTATTGCTGCCTTTGGGCCTAGTGCGGCAGCTGCCCAGCTTGAGGGATCAAAAAGTTTTGCGCGTGCCTTTTGTGCCCGCCACGACATCCCCCAGCCCGCCTGGGCCTATTTCACCGAAACCGCACCGGCAAAAGCCTTTGCTGAGAGCCTGTCAGGCTTTTGTGTTATCAAGGCAGACGGGCTGGCTGCCGGCAAGGGCGTGATCGTCTGCGATGAGCTCTCACAGGCCGTTGCAGCCATTGATGAGATGCTGTCCGGCCAGTTTGGCGCGGCCAGTGCACAGATTCTGGTCGAGGAGCGGATCACCGGCCCGGAATTTTCTGCCTTTGCGCTGGTTGATGGTGACAAAGCGCTGTGGCTGGCCTCTGCACAGGATCATAAACGGGCCTTTGACAATGATGAGGGGCCGAATACCGGCGGCATGGGCGCCGTCAGCCCCTCAGGCTTTGAAACTGAGGCCCTGCGCGATGAAATCATGCAAACCGTCATTCAGCCGGTTGCCAGCGGTATGGCCGCAGAGGGAAAGCCTTATCGCGGGATTTTATATGCCGGTTTAATGCTGACTTCATCCGGCCCGCAGGTAATAGAGTTCAACTGCCGTTTCGGTGACCCCGAGGCACAGGTTATTCTACCGCGCCTGAAATCTGATTTTCTATCAGCTGTTTACACCCTTACAGAAGGCGGGCTGGATAATTTTGACCTGCGCTGGCGTGATGACAGTGCTGTGACAGTTGTGATGGCAAACAAGGGGTATCCTGGCAGCTATGACAGGGGCGGGCAGATCAACGGGGCTGATGATTTGCAAGGCCCGTCAGGCTGTCTCATTTTTCATGCTGGAACCGGGCGTGACAATGAAGGGCGACTCACTGCTGATGGCGGACGGGTTCTGTGCGTTACCGCACTTGGCGATAGCCGCGCACAGGCACGCGAACGCGCCTATGCCGGCATCAGGGATATTGATTTTCCGAAAGGATTTTTCAGAACTGATATTGCGTCTGAATAAACCCGGCGCGGCCTATCAGCGCCTGCGGGAAAAAAACTCCTGAAGCTGCGCCCTGCAGGCCCTCTCATGCAGGCCGCCAATAATTTCCGGCCGGTGATGAAGGGTCGGCTGACTGAACAGACAGGGGCCATGATCAATTGCCCCCCCCTTTGGATCGCCAGCCCCGAAATAGAGCCGGCGCAGCCGGGCATGGCTAATCGCCCCGGCACACATGGCACAGGGCTCAAGCGTCACCCATATGTCGCAGCCCGTCAGGCGCGCATTCCCAATTATGCGCTGGGCCTGTTCGATAGCAAGCATTTCAGCATGAGCAAGCGCGCTGGTGCGGGCACGCATCTCATTTTTTGCCTCTGCAATTATCTGGCCGTCCCTGTTGGTAATCACAGCCCCGACCGGCACCTCATCGCCCCTGCCCGCCTCCTCTGCAAGATGCAGCGCGCGGGCCATAATCCTGTCTGCAAGACTTTCCGGAACCTTCACCTGTCTGCCTTTTCTGTTCTTTGATGCTGTTTGCCAAGCGGGCTGGCTTGGCTTACAAGATAGTATATGAGCACACTGACAAAAAAACAAAAAAAGCCAGGCCCCTTTAAACCAAACGGGCCAGAACGGATTGCCAAGCGCATCGCACGGGCCGGTATCTGTTCACGCCGTGACGCTGAAGTCTATATAGCGGACGGGCGCGTCACGCTAAACGGCACTGTATTGACATCACCGGCTGTCAGTGTCAGCCCTGATGATATTGTGCTTGTCGATGGCAAAACGCTCAACCCGCCGGAACCGGCGCGGCTGTGGCGCTATTACAAGCCGCGCGGCCTTGTTGTGTCAAACAAAGATGAAAAGGGACGCGAGACCATATTCAGTCATCTGCCAGAGGGGTTGCCGCGTGTTATTTCTGTCGGCCGGCTGGATATAGATTCAGAAGGACTTCTGCTTCTGACAAATGACGGTGACCTGGCCCGCCATCTGGAACTGCCCGCAACAGGATGGATGCGGAAATACCGGGTACGGGTTCATGGCCGGGTTGACGAGAAAAAGCTGGAAGCCATCGCACAGGGCGTCAGTTTTGACGCGATCAATTACGGGCCCGTGCTTGCCCGTCTTGACACACAGATGACAAGCAATGCCTGGCTGACGGTTGGCATAAGAGAAGGGCGCAACCGCGAAGTCAGAAAGATAATGGAACATCTCGGCTATCCTGTGACAAGACTTCTCAGGCTGTCCTATGGCCCGTTTCTGCTTGGCAAGCTCGCACCCGGTCAGGCAGAAGAAGTCAAAGCAGCTGTTCTTTCCCAGCAGCTGGGTCTGGCGTGCGACCCTGAACAGACAAATGCAGGAGAAGAACATGCCAGGGCAAAAAAGCAGCCAGCCCAGAACAAAAAACTGTCCTTGCGCCGCCGCAACAGGCCGTCGCGAACACAGCCCGGCACACGGCCGCGCCGCCGGCAGGAAAAGACGCCGGGGTGGACAGGCAGATGATTTTCATCACAGCTGGCCTGTATCGCGGCACCAGACTGACAGAGTGTGACAGCCGCGCTGTGCGCCCGACTGCCCAGCGCATGCGTGCCGCTCTTTTCAATATTCTTGGCGGCGGGCGATTTGATTTTAATATTTCAGGCGCATATGCAATCGATGTTTTTGCCGGTTCAGGCGCACTTGGTCTTGAAGCCCTTTCAAGGGGGGCAGAAAGGGTGCTGTTTATTGAACAGGACAGACAGGCGGTGCAGGTGATCACCCGTAATATTGAAAAATTGGGTGTGCACAAACAGGCTTGTGTTCAGCACCGGGATGCCCGCCAGCCGGCGTGCTGGACTGGCCCCAGCGCAGCAGATATCATTTTTTGTGATCCGCCCTATGACAGCGCGCTGACCCAGCCGGCATTAACAAGCCTGGTGACGGCCGGGGCGATTGACCGACATACATTAGTCACTGTAGAGACGCGCAAGCAGGAGCCCGCTGATATCGGCCCGCAATTTGATTGTTTGGACAGCCGTGTTTATGGGATTGCCCGGCTGAGCTTTTATCAGCTGGCCCGTTAACGCCGCCCAAAAAGCTTTTCCAGATCAGCCAGACTAAGCGTGACATAGGTCGGGCGGCCATGATTACATTGCCCGGCGGCCGGTGTGTCTTCCATCTGCCGCAGCAGCCTGTTCATTTCTGCCTGATTAAGCATCCGCCCAGCACGCACAGAATGATGGCATGAAATGGTTGCCAGCACATGGCCCAGCCTGTCTTCCAACAGGCTGGAGCCGCCCAGCAGGGCCAGCTCTTCTGCAACGTCATAAACCAATGCACGGATATCAGCTGTGCCCAGTGCGGCCGGAATTTCCCGCACCAAAACCGCGCCCTCACCAAAACTCTCAATATGTAGCCCCAGCGTTTTCAGCTCATCCCCGAGGCTGGCCAGCGCGGCACACTGGGCCTCTGGCAGTTCGACAATCTCTGGCAAAAGCAGGGCCTGACTGGGCACCGGGCCAGACCGCCGCTGCTCTTTCATTTCTTCCATGACGAGGCGTTCATGCGCGGCATGCTGGTCAATAAGACAAATACCCTCTTTTGTTTCCGCCAGAATATAGGTGCGGTGCAGCTGCGCTCTGGCAGCCCCCAACGGATAGCTCTCCAGCTGCTGTGCGGCCGGCGCTGGGGCTTCATAGCGGGCCTGTGGCTGGGCCTCTGACAGAAACCCGTCCCCCCCGCCTGTCGCAGCGGCCATGTCGGCGGGATACTGGGCATGATTGCCCGCCAGCTGATGGCTGGCCGGGGATGCGAGGTGATAGCTGCCAGGGCCATATCTGCGCTGTCCAGACAAGCCATAAGAGAGATGCCGGGCAGAAGATGGCTGGCTGTTAAAGTAGCGCAGGGCCTCTGCCCCGCCCTCAGCTGTTGCGCGCATGGCCCCGTCACGCACCGCAGATGACAGCGCGCCCACAATCAGGCTGCGTACGGCGCTGCTGTCCTGAAAACGCACCTCTGCCTTTGCTGGATGGACATTCACATCAAGCTGGTGCGGCGGCAGTGTGATGAACAGTACGGCCACAGGATGGCGTCCACGCGGCAGCATATCCTGATAGCCCGCCCGCACCGCGCCTAAAATCTGGCGGTCACGCACAGGCCGGTCATTAACAAATAGGAAAATCTGGCCTGTTGTCGGCCGGTTCATTGTTGGCAGGCCGGCAAGACCGGAAAGCTGTATCTCATCACGTCTTGCATCGATAATCACCGCTTCATCCGCAAAGCCCGCGCTCATCAATGCAGCGATACGCGTGCGCCGACCCGCGCTGTCACGGCTCTGGGCCGCCAGATGAAAGAGTTTTCGCCCTGAATCTGTAAGGCTGAAAGCAATATGCGGACAGGCCATGGCGAGACGCCTGACAACATCGCTGCATTGGCCGGCTTCTGTTTTCTGGCTTTTCAGAAACTTCAGCCGTGCCGGAACAGAGCCGAACAGATCAGTTACCTTGATTTGTGTGCCCCGTTCCATAGCCGCCGGACGCGGTGCATGGGCCTGTCCATGTATCACTTGAACAGACCATCCATGTTCATCCCCGGCTGTGCGTGATGCCAGTGTCAGTTCGCACACAGAGGCGATTGACGGCAAGGCCTCACCACGGAAACCAAAATGGCGAATGTCAAAAAGATTATCGTCTGCCAGCTTGGATGTTGCATGTCTGGTCATCGCCAGCAACAGATCAGCTGCTGTCATACCGTGACCATTGTCAGTAACAGTAACAGCCCCCAGCCCGCCCTGTTCCAGTACAATGTCAATATGATCAGCCCCGGCATCAACGGCGTTCTCGACCAGCTCCTTCAGGGCGCTGGCCGGCCGTTCAATAACCTCACCGGCAGCTATCTGATTGACCAGCTGTTCAGGAAGTTCACGAATGACTGC
>JAYPEG010000003.1:70438-104479 GCA_038125645.1 Alphaproteobacteria bacterium | reverse complement strand
GCCCGGTCTCCCGGTTCGCGGCAATGTGTTCCTCTCTGTCAAGGATGCTGACAAGCCAGCCTTTATTCCAGTCTGCCGTGATCTGACTGCGCTCGGCTTTAAAATCTTTGCAACAGGGGGCACGACCGATGCCCTGAATGAGGCGGGTGTGCCGGCCACAAGGATTAACAAAGTTATGGAAGGGCGCCCGCACGCTGTTGACGCGATGCTGTCCAGCCAGATTCAGCTGGTATTCAATACAGCCCAGGGTGCAGCGGCAATCAAAGACAGCTTTTCCCTGCGTCAAACAGCACTGAAAAACAATATCCCCTATTACACAACTGTTTCAGGCAGCCGGGCGGCGGTAGCGGCCATAAAGAGCCTGAAAAATGACATGCTGGATGTAAAATCCATTCAGGATTATTTGCCAAAGTCTTAGTTTTTATCGTAGCCTTTTTCTGTCACTATTGACGAACGCAGACTGTCTGCCCATCTGGTTGACAGTAACAGGATATGATGATGGAAAAAATCCCTTTTACCCGGCAGGGGCTTGAAAAGCTGAAGACTGAGCTGGCAACGCTGAAGTCAACTGAACGGCAGGCTGTGATCAAGGCGATCGCCGATGCACGTGAGCATGGCGATCTCTCAGAAAATGCCGAATATCATGCCGCGCGGGAACGCCAGTCATTTGTCGAGGGCAGGATAACAGAGCTTGAGGATGTAACCAGCCGGGCTGAAGTGGTCGATATGTCCCGCCTGACCGGCAAGACAGTCACATTCGGCACAGAGGTCGTGATTGCAGATGAAATGACAGATGAGGAATCAACCTATCAGATTGTCGGCCCCTATGAGGCGGATATCACCAATCACATGATTTCAACCTCATCACCTATTGCCAAAGCCCTTATCGGCAAGGGCGTTGGTGATTCTGTAGAGGTTCAGACGCCGCGCGGGCCCCACCCTTATGAAATCGTCTCAATTAAACTGATGGCTGGGGACAGCTGAGGAGGCCAGCCTTGCGCCCCATTATGCCGGTTCTGCCCGCCAGCAGCACGGCAGATCAGCCTCATGAATCTGCCGATGAAACTGATATGCGGCTTATCGGCACGCCAGGCAGTGATTTTTTGGAACGGATAGACAGGGCTGTTTTCACATGGCTCACATTCGGGGCCGGTGTTAGCCTGCTGGTCAGAAACCGCTGAAAATCATCCCAGTCATGAGCAACAATTTTCAGCAGAAAATCTGTTTCACCCATCAGCATATTACATTCGCGCACCATCTCCCAGCTGCTGACCAGCTCTTCAAATTTCTGCAAATCCATTTCGGCCTGACTGGTCAGCCCGACAAAGGCAAAAATGGTTACCGTATAGCCTAGTGCCTCAGGATCAATGTCAGCATGATAGCCGCGGATAATCCTTGCCTCCTCTAGCGCGCGCACCCGTCGCAGACAGGGCGGGGCCGAAATCCCGGCGTTTTTGGCCAGTTCAACATTGGTCATGCGGCCATCTTCTTGCAGATCATAGAGAATTTGCTTATCAACAGGATCAAGTTTAAATTTTTTTGCCATTGCCGCCAACCGCTCGGGAAAGAAGAAATATCCAGACGATTATACTATAATTTTCACATGATTATCGCAAGATTATTACAAAGTGATGAAATAATTTTCCAATTTTTGATCAGATAACACCAAAATTGAGTCATTATGTCCAACAAGCAGACCGAACAGACCCTCTATATAAACCCGCTGCTCAGGCGTTGGCTGGATGAACGGGCGGCCAGAGCACAGCCGCCGCAGAACTGGCCCGGACGCTGCTGGGTAATTTCTGACGGCACGATGGGCATGCTCAGCCAATGCCTTGCCCTGCTGCGGATGCTAGAGATTGATGGTGAGGATATACGCGCGGTTCCGACCCCGCTTCTGCGCCTGTTCCCGCATCTGGCGGCCCTGCCGGGATGGCAGCTGACATTGGGACGCAGGCCCGACTGGCTGAAAGCTGGTCAGTGGCCGGATCTGCTGGTCACCTGCGGGCGGCGTATGGCGGGCATTTCCATTGGCGTCAAACGCCTGTCGCGCGGCCGGACAACCACCATACATATTCAGGATCCAAAGCTGCCACCACATTATTTTGACCTGCTGGTCACGCCCTCACATGACCATATCGCAGAGCAGATTGAAACAGCAGCTGAACCGCCGCAAAATGTCATCTTGACAACCGGCGCGCTGAACAGGCTCAGCCCAGGGGAAATAAGCGATGCCGGCCAGGGGCTGCCAGCAGAAATAAACGTAATAAAGGGTTCGGTCTGTGCGGTTATGGTTGGCGGCCATAATAAACGCTACAGGGCGGGACGCCCGGCCTTTGAGAACTTTGGTGAAAAGCTGGCCCGTTTTGCCGCGCTGAGCGGGGCTACCTTGGTACTTGTCCCCTCGCGGCGCACGCCACTGCGCCATCTGCGCGCCCTTACAGCCCGGCTGGGCGGCCAGGCCCATTATCTGTGGGACGGGCGGGGCAGTAATCCCTATCCGGGGATTCTGGCACGCGCCTCATATATCATTGTCACATCAGATTCAGTGAATATGACAACAGAGGCCTGTATCACGGGCAAGCCGGTATTGAGCGCCGAGCTGGCCCCGGAAACCGGCCGTATAGCCCGCTTTCACCAGATTATGCGCGCAAACGCTCATACCGTCTGCCTGGATGAGGTTCTGCAGAACCCAGCCCGCCTTTCAGAACCCTTTGCCGTGCTGGATGAGCGCGCAAAACTCGCCGCCCAAATCCGCACCTTTTTCGGGGTTAAGCCAGACTAGAGACACAGACTGGGGACACAGACTGGGGATAGAGCTTGTCTCGCAGACACGCCTATCTGAACAGCCGGTCACCTTCTGACTGCATCCCGGCATACAGCCCTGCCACTTCCGGCTCATAGCCGTTATAAATAAGAGTCGGCAGCCGCTCATTGGTTCCCAGCATCCGTTCTGTTTCCTGTGACCAGCGCGGGTGGGGCACCTGCGGGTTCACATTTGCCCAGAATCCGTATTCATTGGCCGCCAGCTGTTCCCAGAAGCTGACAGGACGCTCATCTGTAAAGGTGAATTTCACAACTGATTTAATCCCCTTAAAGCCATATTTCCATGGCAGAACACAGCGCAGAGGGGCCCCATTTTGCTTTTCCAGGCCGCGCCCATACATGCCTGTGGCAATAAAGGCCAGCTCATTCATCGCCTCGTCAATCGTTACTCCCTCAATATAGGGCCATGGATACCAACTCTGTTTCTGGCCCGGGGCAACGGCCGGATTATAGAATGTTTCCATCCGGATATAGCGGGCCTGCGGGCGCGGGCGGGCAAAACGTACCAGATTGGCCATAGCAACGCCTGTCCAGGGTACGGCCATTGCCCAGGCCTCAACACAGCGATGACGGTAGAGCCGCTCCTCCTGACCGCCCAGCTTGTCAATCAAAGCAGCTGCATCGAGCACCAGCTCCTCTTCAACCAGCCCGTCAATTGTCACCATCCACGGGTCGATAACCAGTTCCTGGGCACGCCGCCAGATATTTTTTGACGAGCCGAATTCATAAAAATTGGTATAGGTAGTTGCCTCGCCCTCAATTGTCAGAGGCCGGTCAAGACTGTAGCGTTCATTGCGCGGCGCAGGAAAGCCTGTAATGGGCGCGCCATAGGCCGTGCCAGCGGGAAAAAGCACCGGTGCCACCAGGCCCAGCCCGGCCAGCCCCAGCCCCTTTAATATCTGGCGCCTGTTTATATAGGTCTGCTCGTCGGTCGCATAATGCTCGCTGATTTCCCAGCGTCTGCGTGTTCTGATCTGCATGATATCACCCTTCCGGCCCTGTGCCTGCCTCTGGCTGTTAAATCTCTTGCACGCTCACGAAACTCAATACGCATAACCAATTCTGTCAGATTTTCACAGCTTTACGGCCAAAACAAGGCAGGGGATTGCATCAATGCAGACTGCCCGCAGGCGCATCTTACAGCTGCGGTTGATCTGGCTGTGCCACCGGGTTTGCTGGCCGATCAGATTATGTCCCCACACCAGCTGGTTACAAGCCTTTGCAATCCGCGCCATCCCCATTCTTTGCTTGTACTGCAATATGCACTACAATAAATGCAAGAGTGAACATAAGATAGCAGGAATTTTGCGATGCTGAATTTTGATAACCACAATACTGGCGACGATACTGGCAAAGCAAAACACAATAAAACCACGCAATTTCGCCATGATGAAAAGCTGGCAACCTTGATAGATGCGGCGGCAACAGCTCTGGCGGTTGACAAGTCGGTGTTTCTGCGCAGTGTCATCACCCGCGAGGCCACCCGTATCCTCTCTCAGCAGCAGCGCCATATTCTAACCTCGCAAGATGCGGCCAGTTTTGCCGCCGCACTGGATAGGCCGCCTGCCCCGACAGAGCGCGCCAAACAGGCAGCTGCCTTGTATAAAAGCCGTGTCAAACATGCCGATTGATGGCCTGCCATCGCTACGCATTGAAAGATTTGATCCCGCCCGTCATCACTATCAGAAGTTTGACTGCGGTGTTGAACGGTTAAATAATTATCTGCGTCTGACGGCCAAAAAACAGCAGGCTGCAGATATCAGTCGCATCTTTATCCTGACCGAAGAGGGAAGTGCAGATATTCTGGGCTATTATACGGTCAATCTGGGGGCGATGGAGGGGGATGCGTTCAGCCCACCGCCAAAGGCATTGCCGCAACATGGCCAACTGCCAGTTCTGTTTCTGGGGCAGATTGCCATAGATAATCAGGCGCAAAACAAGGGGTTTGGCAAGATTCTGATGCATCATCTGTTCCAGAAAGCCTGTATTGTAGCCCAAGAGGCGGGATGCTATGCCATTCTTCTGGACGTAATTTCCGATGGCGGTGAAGCGGCTTTTACCGCCCGTAAAGACTGGTATGCCGCTTTTGGGTTTCAGCCCTTCGCAAGCGACCCTGCACGCATGTTCATGACCATTGCACAAATACGCCACACGGTCTGAGACCAAATATTATCAGGCCAAATGTTATCAGACCAAATATTATCAGAATAGCCGAAACGCCCTACCACCCGTCCCCTACACCAGCTGGTTACAGGCCTTTGCAATCCGCGCCATTGCGTCTTCCAGCGCTTCGGTGCTGGTGGCATAGGAAATGCGGAAATAGGGCTCCAGCCCAAAGGCAGCGCCCTGCACCGCGGCCACCCCCTGGCTGGCCAGAAGATAGGACACGAAATCGCTGTCATTTTCGATTACCTTGCCCTCTGGTGTTTTGCGGCCCATCAGTCCCTCACAGCACGGATAGACATAAAAGGCTCCCTCTGGGATAAAACAGCGCAGACCCTCTATCTGATTCAGGCTGGATGTGACCAGCTGCCGCCGTCTGGCAAAATGCACCAGATTATCAGCCATGAAATCCAGCGGGCCATTGAGGGCCGCCACCGCTGCCCATTGGGCGATCGTGTTTGGGTTGGATGTTGATTGCGACTGGATTTTTGCCATCGCCTTAATCAGCGGCTTTGGGCCGGTCGCATAGCCGATACGCCAGCCTGTCATGCAATAGGCCTTTGACACGCCATTTACCGTCAACACACGATCCTGCAAGTCGGGGGCCACCTCTGCCACGGTGGCAAATTTAAACCCGTCATAGACCAGATGCTCATACATGTCATCGACCATGACATGCACATGTTCATGGCGGCGCAGCACGTCTGCCAGTGCCCGCAGATCATCCCCGCTATAGGCAGCCCCGGTGGGGTTGGACGGGCTGTTCAGCATCAGCCATTTTGTCTTTGGCGTAATCGCTGCTTCCAGTGCCTCCGGGCGCAGCTTAAAGCCGTTTGATTCAGGGCAGCTGATGCTCACCGGCACCCCTTCTGCCAGCAGCACCATATCGGGATAGGATACCCAATAGGGGGCCGGGATCAAAACCTCATCCCCCTTGTCCAGGGTGGCCATCAGCGCATTATACAGCACCTGTTTTCCACCTGTGCCCACAGTGACCATATCGCGGCTGCAGCTAATGTTGTTTTCGCGCGCGAATTTCTCAGCAATCGCGTCTTTCAGCTCAACAATCCCGTCAACAACAGTGTATTTTGTCTTGCCATCGCGCATCGCCTTTATCGCGGCGTCCTTGACATGTTCGGGTGTGTCAAAATCCGGCTCGCCCGCACCAAGGCCTATGACATCCTTGCCTGCAGCTTTCATCTCTGCTGCCATATTGGACACAGCAATAGTGGGTGACGGTTTAATAGCAGACAGGCGCGATGCAAGCATGATAAAATCCTCAATTCAGCCGGGCGTAACATGATCTGGCACAGGCTGTCCAGAACCGCCTGACACCGCCGCCAAAATACGCCTGACAGACCCGGTATGTAAAGAGGGGATATAGCGAGGGAAGATAGCAGCGTTTTTTCTGCCTTATTTTTCTTGTCGGTTCAGATAATCTGCCAGCTCTTCTGTCACCAGCGCATTAAGGGCCACCCCCTTTGGCGGGCACATAATGCAGCGCATTGATGCAGGATGCGGCCCGACCGAATATTGAAAGACCCCTTGAAAGGCAGATCAGGCGTGCGCCCCTGCACGCTGCATGTGGCAAGATAATCATCCACTGCCGCATGAAAGGCTACTTCTGGCGGTCATGAACCGCGCCCCTCCCTCTTGAGGGGCAATATGCTCTGTGTTTGCGGACAGTCATCTGCCTATATCATTTCAGGTATCATTTCAGGAACCACCGTAACCTCAAATTCCAGTGCCAGAACGTCTGCCAGAAAACCGGCAAAGGCGAACTCATACTGATTGTCTGCGTCACTGTCTGCGGGGCGCGCGCGATCCGGTTCCGTCACGAACTCAAGTAGCAATCATAACGATTTGCCCTGCTGTCTGTGATGTAAACCTGAACATCCTGTGCATCCTGGCCGTCAACCACGCCCCCGACAATTCCTGACAGGCCGGATTTCAATGTGACATCCTGCATATAAAAAATTTCTGTGTCACCTTCTTCTAAGGAAACAGTGATCACATCCCCCTCACGGCTATAGGCCGGGCCTTTGTCCGGGGTGACATTTGTCTGCCCGTCATCAGGATCATCTGTGATTTCAAGTTTCAGGGTCTGCTGGAAGTCTCTATAGTGTGGATTGCTGTTTGAATAGCTGATAATCAGATCATAGGTGTTATCACCCCCCTCATCGCGCGGGTTTTCATAATCCAGCGGTTCTTTTGAAACCAGATCAGGTTCATCCAGACTGTCATCAGCCTCAATCCTCTGTGGCTGACCTATGCCGGCAACCGGCACAAACTCAAACAGCTCTGCATCCGCACCAGCCAGCTCGAAATTGTAGCGAAATGAAACATAGTCATCATCGCCCTGATAGACGTAATTAACAACACCTCTGTCAGGCCCCAGAAGTGTTACAACACTATGATCCAGCCCAAAATCAGTTTCAGGGCTGTCATTTGCAATAAGCAGCCTGACATTTCCATCTGATTCCTCCTACACATATTAATAATTAAATTTGTTTTGTTTTTTTGTGGAATACTCCAAAAACACAGAAACAGCCGCCCCCACCGCGCGTCGTCGTCCGCCGCCGCCGCCGCCGCCACAAGCCGCCAGCAGCAGTAACAGGGACGGAGAGAGCGTACGCTCTTTCAGAAATTTTCTATGAAGGTCACTTACATGTGTATGTGTGTGTGTAGGTTTCTGCCATTTTCATCTCCTCTGCCGGCATGTTGACTGATTGTAGCAAGGAAAACTTAAAATGAAGTTAACGGGGGCACAGTTTATTGTCTCCCTGCCCCTCTTTTCATTCTGCTGCCCCCGCACTATCATTACAGGCATGGACAGCGAGGCCCCCATCATCCGCAAGGACACTATACTAACTGACCGCCAGCCGCAGCCCGCTGATTACCGTCTGTCATCCGGCTTTGCGCCCAGCGGTGATCAGCCAGCCGCCATTTCAGAACTGTCAAAGGGCATCGCCGAGGGTGAGCGCGATCAGGTATTACTGGGGGTCACTGGATCAGGCAAGACTTTCACCATCGCCCATGTCATAGAACAGGCGAGGCGCCCGGCCCTTATCCTTGCCCCCAACAAAACGCTGGCTGCCCAGCTTTATGGGGAAATGAAGAGCCTGTTCCCTGATAATGCGGTGGAATATTTTGTCTCTTACTATGATTATTACCAGCCAGAGGCCTATGTGCCGCGATCAGATCTGTATATTGAAAAAGAAAGCTCGGTCAATGAACAGATAGACCGGATGCGCCATTCTGCGACGCGGGCGCTGCTGGAACGCGATGATGTTATCATTGTTGCTTCTGTGTCTTGTATTTATGGTATCGGTTCGGTTGAAACCTATTCGACCATGACCCTGCGCCTGAATGAGGGGGCAGAAACAGAGCGCCAGTCGCTGCTGCGCAGCCTCACTGAGTTACAGTACCGCCGCAATGACATAAACTTCGTGCGTGGCAGTTTTCGCGTACGCGGCGACAATATAGAATTGTTCCCCGCCCATCTTGAGGATCGGGCCTGGCGGATCAGCCTGTTCGGTGACGAGATAGAGGAAATCTGGGAATTTGATCCCCTGACCGGGGAAAAGACCGGGCGGCTGGAAACAATCACTGTCTTTGCCAACTCGCATTATGTCACCCCGCGCCCGACATTGCAGCAGGCGGTAAAACTGATCGGAACAGAGCTGACACAAAGGCTGGCAGAGTTTGAGACCACAGGAAAGCTGCTTGAGGCCCAGCGCCTGCAGCAGCGCACCCAGTTCGATCTTGAAATGATAGAAGCAACAGGCAGCTGCAACGGGATTGAGAATTACTCACGCTATCTGTCCGGGCGAGCAGCCGGCGAGCCGCCGCCGACCCTGTTTGAATATCTGCCGGAAAACGCGCTGCTGATCGTAGATGAAAGCCATGTCACCGTGCCCCAGATAGGAGCTATGTACAAAGGCGATTTTGCGCGCAAATCAACCTTGTCTGACTATGGCTTCCGTCTGCCCTCCTGTCTTGATAACAGGCCCCTTAAATTTGAGGAATGGGAACAGTTCCGCCCACAGACCATCTATGTTTCCGCAACACCCGGCAACTGGGAGCTAGAACGCACAGGCGGGGTGTTCACTGAACAGATTGTGCGGCCCACTGGCCTGATTGATCCGGTCTGTCTGGTGCGCCCCACTGACACACAAGTTGATGATATCATCGCTGAGTGCCGCGAGGCTGCTGAAAACGGTACCCGTGTTCTGGTCACCACACTGACCAAAAAGATGGCAGAGGCCCTGACAGAATATATGCATGAAGCCGGCATTAAAGTGCGCTATGTCCATTCTGATGTAGACACGCTGGAACGCATAGAGATTATCCGCGATCTGCGCCTTGGGGTCTTTGATGTGCTGATCGGCATCAACCTGCTGCGCGAGGGGCTGGATATTCCTGAATGCGCGCTGGTCGGGATTCTGGATGCGGACAAGGAGGGCTATCTGCGCTCGCGCACATCGCTTGTCCAGACCATCGGGCGGGCTGCGCGCAATGCTGAGGGGCGGGTCATCCTCTATGCGGATAAAATCACTGACTCTATGCGTTATGCCCTTGATGAGACGCAGAGGCGGCGCGAGAAGCAGGAGGCCTGGAACCGTGCACACGCGATCACCCCGCAGACAATTAAAAAGGATATCGCTGATATTCTTGATTCAGTCTATGAGCGCGGCGACCATGTAAATGTAAAAACGGGTGCGGACACACCTCTGGTTGGCAAGGATATGAAAACCATCATTGCCGAATTTGAGGGCAAAATGCGGGATGCGGCCGCTAATCTGGAATTTGAGGAAGCCGCGCGCCTGCGCGATGAAATCAGGCGGCTGGAGGCAAGGGAACTGGGCCTTGATGCCCCGGGCATGCCTGCGGCCGCACTTAAAAACCATGCTGCGCGCGCTGAAATTGATGCCCCTGTTCAGCCGCCGGCTGGCCGGCGCCCGCGCCGCCGCTGATACGCCCCCCTTTAGCTGCGGTTTGCCAGCCACAGGCCAGGCAAAATCAGCGCCATCCCGACAAGATGATAAGCAGATAGCACCTCATCCAGCAACAGCACGGCAAAAAAGGCACTGTAAAGCGGTGAGATATAGAGCACAGCCCCTGCCTGTGTCGCACCGAGCCGGTCAACAATAAAGCCATAGGACAGATAGGCCCCCAGTGACGAGACAAATACAAGCACAATCACAACCAGGATAATCTGGCCGGTCGGGCTGACTGTCTGGCCCTGAACAACAGCCTCCCAGATCAAAAAGGGCAGATGCCAGAGCGCGCCGCAGAACGCCATCGCCCCGAAACGCACCAGTGGCGGCAGGTTGGTTTTCAGATATTTCAGCCCCAGCGAATAGACAGCAAAGGCCAGTGTGCCCACAACCACCAGCAAATCACCGCTGTTAAATGACAGGCTTGTCAGGACTGTCAGATCTCCGCGGATCAGGATGAGTATCACACCAGCCAGCCCGGCCAGTACGCCGGTCACCGGCAACAGCCGGACAGGTGTGCCGAACATTGTGATGCTGATGGTCAGTATCACCAGCGGGCAGACCGCGTAAATCAGCCCGATATTGGTTGCGGTTGTCAGCGTGCCCGCCAGATAAATTGGGGCCCCGCATAACCCCATCCCCAGACCACCCAGAAATATGAGCGATTTCGCCTCTGCCAGAATCTGCTGGTAATGGCGGCGCAGCAACGGCCAGAGGACAGCTGCCAGAAACAGTGCCACAAGCAGCCAGCGCGCCACCGCCATGGAAACAGGCGGGAAAATTCCAGCCATCGCCCGGGCCAGCAGCATGTTAGAACTGAAACAGGCAGGCGAGACAAAAATCAGCGCAATGGCAAGCCTGTCCTTGCCGGCTTCAGACAAAAAACGCATATCACCTGCTTAACACGAAATCTAAAAAAACTTGTACAACAGCTCAGAGCGGGCACCGGCTGAAAAAAATTGGGGCACCGCCTGCACTGCAAATGACCTCGCGGACTATAGACCACTCACAGCCCTGAATGCAATCCAATGCTGTTGCCTTCTGTATCAGATATTATGGCAATAAAGCCGTTCTCACCGATTGACAGCTTCGGCACCAGAATATCGCATCCCTGGGCGACCGCCCAGCGGGCCCTGTCCTCACAGTCAGGAACGGAAAAATACACCAGCGTTCCTTGTGGATGGGCCGTACGCATATCATGGCGCACCAACGCCCCGGCAGCCCCGTAAATGTTCATGTCATGCGGAAAAATCGCCATATCCATATCATCACGGCCGGCTGGAAAGTGACTCAGCTCAACATTCAGAAGCGATTCATAAAAACCCCATGCACGTTCCAGATCGCTGACATAAATTTCAAACCATCCCACAGCATTCATTTTCATCTTCTGCTCCTCTTTTACAGCCTCAGATAAAAACAGCATATGCCGGTTAACCTTTTTGCCCTAATCTGTTAAGACCGCGTTGATTAACCATGGAAAATTCATCCAGGACAGCAGTCTGGCGCCAACACACACGAAAAAGGGCAAATGAAATGCAAGATGGTATTATCACGCTGCTGGCCGGGTTGGTCTTGCTTCTGGGCGGCGGCAGTGTGCTGGTTCCAGCTACAGTTGCACTGGCAGAAAGGCTAGGCCTGTCAGCCCGCCTGATAGCATTTGTCATTGTTGCCGGTGGCACATCTGCCCCTGAACTGACGGTATCCGTTGATGCGGCTCTGCAGGGCAGCCCCGGTATTGTCTGGGGCAATATATTAGGATCAAATATTGCCAACAGCCTGCTGGTTCTTGGCATGGGCGCGCTTGTTGCCCCTCTGGTAGCAGACGATAAAATCACCCGTTTTGACCTCTGGGCCCTGATGACTGTCTCCGCATTTGTCTGCATCGCCCTGTATTTTGAGATTTTTTCCGGCTCCGGCGGCAGAATGGCAGGTGTCTGTCTTGTTGCCGGCTATGGGCTGTATATCTATTGGTTGATGCGCGCCCAGGCCAGCATGCCCGCTCCACAGGCAGCTGTGCAGACCCGTATGCCCCTGTACAGATCGGCTGCCTTGTCCCTGGGCGGTATTGCGGCCCTGGTATGGGGGGCCGATCTGTTTGTCAGCGGCGGTGTTGTCCTTGCCCGCCATATTGGCTGGAGCGAGGCATTTATCGGAATCACCATTATTGCCATAGGCACATCTCTGCCAGAAATTATTTCTGTTGCCGCCAGCCTGTTTCACCGCCGCACCGATATTGCGCTGGGCAATGTGCTGGGCTCAAATCTGTTTAACCTGCTTGTTGCACTTGGCGGGGCGGCGATTGCCGGCCCGCTTATCACACCCGTTGGCCCAGTCATATTTCCAGCAGCCGTGATCATTGCTGTCACAGCTGTCCTGCTCGGCTTCAGTCTGCTCAGACAACCATTGGGTTTCAGGACGGGGTTTGTTTTTATTGCATTTTATACAGGCTTCTTGCTGGTTCAGACCTATGCTTACAGCACATAGTTGTGCACATCTGTCACCAGCTGGTCATATTTTTTACTATTAAAGGCAAAAAAAACTGGAAATTCCCTATTGAAATTATTTAACTAATTGTATTTATTGTATTATTTTTAATTGCTTAAAAATTAGGCAATTCGATAAAACCGCAAGTTTTCTGCCTGTCCGAGACTGTTTTGTCAGATAAGCACACAGACTTATCCACAGGCTGAGGGGATAGATTCCATCCTGACGACAGCTGAATGTCTGTACTGATTCGTTTCTGGCATCCGGCGGCAGTCAAATAAAGAGGAGTCCAGGCAACGGCCGGGCGGGGCTTGCACGCGGCACACAAATTCAGCACAGTGGGGCTATGACGCAGACCGATGACAGCAACACCGCCGCAAACCCGGATTTCGCCCATGGGCTTGCTTATCTCAAAAGCCAGATAAAGAGCCTGCCACAGCAGCCAGGTGTCTATCGCATGTATGACAGCGCGGATAATTGTCTTTATGTTGGCAAGGCCCGCCATCTGGCGCGCCGTGTCACCAGCTATACCCAGCCAAACCGGCTGTCATCACGCCTGATGCAGATGGTCGGGCTCACCCGCAGGCTGGAGATAACCGTCACAGCATCAGAGGTTGAGGCGCTGCTGCTTGAAGCCAATCTGATTAAGAAGAACCGGCCGCGCTATAACATCCTGCTCAAGGATGACAAGAGTTTTGCCTATATTCTGATTTCCGGTGACCATCCGTTTCCACAGATGCTCAAACATCGCGGGGCCCGCAAACGCAAGGGACAGTATTACGGCCCTTTTGCCTCGGCCGGGGCTGTTAATAAGACCCTCACCTCTCTCTCGCGGGCCTTTTTGTTGCGCAACTGCTCTGACAGCTATTACAGCGCGCGCACCCGTCCCTGTCTGCAATATCAGATCAAGCGCTGCACCGCGCCCTGTGTCGGTCTGGTCAGCGAGGCAGATTACGCAGAACAGGTTGCCGCCGCGGCTGCCTTCCTGTCGGGGGCCTCAGATCAGGTTCAGCGCGATTATGCACAGGCGATGCAGCAGGCCTCTGACTGTCTGGATTTTGAAAATGCGGCTGTCTGGCGCAACCGTATTCGTGCCCTCACAGCCATTCAGGCCAGCCAGGACATGAATCTGCAGGGTCTGGGGGATGCAGATATAATTGCCCTGTCACAACAGGGCGGGCGTTCCAGCATACAGATATTCTTTGTGCGGGCGGGCACTAATTTCGGCAATGCCTCTTATTTTCCCCAGCACCAGGCACAGAGCGGCCCAGATGAAATTCTGGCTGCCTTTATGGGCCAGTTTTATGACGAGCGTCCCGCCCCCGGCCTTATCCTGACATCTGTCAAGCCAGCTGAGTCAGACTTGCTGGCACAAGCACTGTCCGCAGCCAGCAATCACAGAACTGTGATAAGCGTGCCGCAGCGCGGCACCCGCCGCCAACTGATGACAATGGCCCTGCGCAATGCTGAAGAGGCCCTTGCCCGTCAGCTCTCCCAGACTGCTTCTCAGGCCCGTCTGCTGGAACAGCTGGCAGACTGTTTTGATCTGGCCCGCCCGCCTGAGCGCATAGAAATCTATGACAATTCACACATTCAGGGTCGCAATGCCGTGGGGGCCATGGTGGTGGCTGGCCGCGACGGCTTTGTCAAATCCGCCTACAGAACCTTTAATATCCGCACAGACGGACAGCATGGCACGCAGACCGGTGATGATTTTGCCATGATGCGCCAGATGATCTTCAGGCGCTTTGAGCGGGCACTCAAAGAAGACCCGCAGCGCCAGCTTGCCAGCTGGCCTGCTCTGCTGTTGATTGACGGTGGCCGCGGCCAGCTTTCTGCCGTCAGCGATGTGCTCAATGATTTAGGCCTCGGCGCTGATATTGCGGTTGTTGCCATTTCAAAGGGGCCGGATCGCAATGCCGGAAAGGAACAATTCCATATGGCTGACAGACAGAGCTTCAGTCTTCCTGATACCAGCCCGTCCTTGCATTTCCTTCAGCGCCTTCGTGATGAGGCGCATCGTTTTGCTATCGGCACCCACCGGGCCCGGCGGAAAAAACAGGCCCTGACCTCACCTCTCGATGATGTTCCGGGCATTGGCAGCAAACGCAAGAAAGCATTGCTTGCCCATTTCGGTTCAGCTCGGGCCGTCTCACGCGCTGGTATACGTGACCTGCGCGCTGTAGACGGCATTTCGCTTTCCACGGCCACAGCCATCTATGACTGGTTCCACCCTGCTCAGCGCTGACCCTGCAGTGCAGAGACAGCTATTCTGGTTTAAATGCTGGACGCAAAAGATTAGCCGCATTACAACAAAAAAGCAGACGCGAAGACGCCTCCTGCCTGAATGAGCCCATGACCAACATTTGAGTGAAAAATTTTTATGCACCGGCAGCTTCCTAATTTTATCACCTTTGTGCGGATGGTTATAGCCCCGTTGTTGGCCTTTCTTCTCTGGCAGACACAGACGCCCGTTGTCGCCCTGCTGGCCTTTGGCCTGTTCTGTCTTGCCGGAATCAGTGACTGGCTTGACGGCTGGCTGGCCCGGCGCCTGAATATCGTATCGTCTGTCGGCCGCATGCTGGATCCCATTGCGGATAAATTGCTGATTGCTGCCTGCATATTGGCCCTTGCGGCACAAAGGGGGCCAGATGCCCTGTTTCTGGTGCCGGCGCTGGTGATCTTATTTCGTGAATTTCTGGTCTCCGGCCTGCGGGAATATCTTGCCGGTAGCAAAATTACCGTGCCGGTAACAATGGCGGCAAAATGGAAAACAGCTGTCCAGATGATTGCCGTGGGATGTCTCATCCTGCCGCCGGTCTTGCAAAATTATATGCCTGTTGAACAGCTGGGGCTTGGGCTTTTATGGCTGGCAGCACTGATGACGGTGCATACAGGGCTGAGTTATTTCCATGCCAGCCGGGCGCATTTTAACTGACCGGATCACCGCCTCCAGACCCTGTCCTGCAAGGCTATTGCCCCTGATGGCTGTTAACCAGTGCTGAATAAGATTCAACCAGATCACGGGTCACCGCACCAGGGGTAAAGCTGTAATCAGCAATACGCGAAACAGGTGTGACCTCAGCGGCTGTACCGGTCAGAAAACATTCCTGCACGTCCGCCAGCTCTTTCAGCTCAATATGGCGTTCGACAACCTCTAGCCCCTTATCCCTGGCCATTGCAATAATGGTCTGGCGGGTAATGCCATTCAAAAAACAGTCCGGCAGGGGCGTGTGCAGCTTGCCGTCATTCATAAGGAAAAAGATATTCGCACCGGTTGCCTCTGCGATATAGCCACGGTAATCCAGCATCAGCGAGTCCTGAAACCCGTTTTTCTCTGCATTGTGTTTTGACAGGGTACAGATCATATACAACCCGGCCGCCTTTGCATGAACCGGCGCTGATTCTGCCGCCGGGCGGTGCCATTTTGATATATCCAGCGCAATGCCCTTCATTTTTGTCTCAGGGTCAAAATAGCTTGGCCATTGCCAGGCCGCGACGGCCAGGTGAATTTTCGTCTGCTGGGCGGAAATCGCCATCATTTCCGAACCACGCCAGCAAAATGCGCGCACATAGCCATCAACAATATTATTGGCCGCCAGCACTTCATCCTTGATTCTGTCAAGCTCCTCATCCGATACAGGCAGATCAAAATCAAGATAATGACAGGAATGACGCAGCCTGACCGTATGTTCGCGTGATTTGAAAATTTTACCGCTGTAGGCACGCTCACCCTCAAAGACCTGGCTGCCATAATGCAACGCATGCGTCAGCGTGTGTGTGCGGGCATCACGCCACGGCATCATCTCACCGTTCATCCACATAAAACCGTCTCTGTCATCAAAAGGAATGAGGGCCATAACTGTCTCCGCTAGTGACCAGGGGCAGTATATTCATATCTGCTGGCCAATGTTTTTTGTTTTATTCTGTCGAAATTCAGCCATTTAGGATAATATTCATCAAAATTCTTTATTTTCTTAACAGTTTCATTATTATTGGTCAACATGGCTGACATAAATCAAAGACAAAAAAATCTGCCGCCGAAGACCCAGAAGGGGCTTTATCTGCGTAAGCAGGATTTGCGGCGTGGTATAGAGCTTTTATTTTTTGCTTACCGTGACTTTACCGGTGAAGCTGACCGCATCCTCTCAGAGATAGGTCTGGGACGGGCCCATCACCGGGTTATCTATTTCGTTGGCCGCCAGCCCGGCATGACTGTCAGCGAGCTGCTGTCTATCCTGAACATCACCAAACAGAGCTTATCGCGGGTGCTCTCACATTTGATGGCAGAGGGCTATATTGTTCAGCAGCAGGGCGCGCGCGACAAACGCCAGCGTCTGCTCTCTCTCACCGACAGGGGGCTGGCTCTTGAAAACAGGCTGACAGACGTGCAGTGCAGACGGTTTGCTGCCGCCTATTCAGAGCGCGGCGGCGAGGCCGTTGACGGCTTCCAGCAGGTGCTGACCAGCTTGATAAATGAAGAGGCGCGCGCCGCCCTCAAAGACCGCCATCCTGATTTGTTTGACTGATGACTGAACTGGCGGCACATATTCTGGTCATTGATGATGATGAGCGTCTGCGTGACCTTTTGCGCCGGTTTCTTGAGGAAAGCGGCTTTCTTGTCAGCTGTGCACAGAATGGTGCACAGGCCCGATCATTTATGAACGGCGTGCGTTTTGATCTGCTGGTCATTGATGTCATGATGCCCGGCGAGACAGGTTTTGAGCTGCTAGCGGACATCCGTGCAAGCTCTGATATACCGGCCCTGTTTCTGACAGCGATGAATGAAACAGAAAACCGTATTGACGGGCTGGAAGTCGGGGCTGATGATTATATTGCCAAGCCGTTTGAACCGCGTGAGCTGATTCTGCGTATCCGAAGGATCCTTGACCGGCACAGGACACAGCTCCCCGCCAGCTATGTCAGCTTTGGCAGTTTCACCTTTGACCGCGACAGCGGTATCCTGAGCGATGCAGGAAAGCGGGTTCATATTACCACCGCTGAACAGGATTTATTGTTCTGCTTTGCTGAAATGCCTGGTCAGATTCTGTCACGCACAGTTATTTCCGAACAGCTTGGCGGGCGGATGAAGGGACGTTCTATTGATGTTGCCGTCGCCCGTTTGCGGACAAAACTTGAGGCTGACCCACGCTTTCCTGTTCATCTGCAAACTGTTCGCGGCCGCGGCTGGCTGTTGCGGACGAATTAATCTTTGGCCAGTGCCGGTAGGCCGGTTATCATGACACAGCCATCAGGCTGACAGGACAGAAAACGTAATATGCAGCTGCGCGATTACATGCCAAAGACATTGTTTGGACGGATGCTCGGTATCATTCTGGTGCCGATGATTCTGGTGCAGATTGTCACTGTTTTCATCTTTTATGAGCGGCATTGGGATTCTGTCACCCGCCAGATGGCAGCGACCCTGGCAGGTGAGATGCAGTATGTTGTTGAACAGGCGGGGGCGGGATTTGACAGTGGGGATGCCGCTGCACTCTATCGCCCTGCACAGACATATTTTGCCTTTCAGATCAGCTTTGATGAAGGTGCAATTATCGGCGCGGACGAGCTGCCGCCGACCGGCAGCAGCTATGCTGAAACTGCCTTTATCAATGCGCTGGCATCGCGCATCGATTTTCCCTATAGTATCGATCTTGACAATGATCCGGACAAAATTGATGTCAATATTCAGTTGGCAAAGGGTGTCTTGCAGGTATCTGCCGGGCGCAAGCGTATTATCAGCTCTACCGGCTGGACATTTCTGGGCTGGACAATAGGCACCTCGGTAATTTTATTTACTCTTGCGCTGATATTCATGCGGGCCCAGGTCAGGCCAATAAGAGAGCTTGCTTATGCTGCCCGCCAGCTGGGGCTGGGGCGCAAGACAGATACCTGGCAGCTGTCCGGGGCCAAAGAAGTCAGGCTAGCCGGGCGCGCCTTTCAGGCCATGCGCCACCGTATCAACAGACAGATGACTGAACGCACAGCCATGCTGGCCGGCGTCAGCCATGATCTGCGCACCCCGCTGACACGCATGCGCCTGCAGATGGCCCTGATGAAAAAATCAGAGGAAACAGAGGCCCTGGAGGCTGACATTGCCGAACTTGAACAAATGATAGATGGCTATCTGGCCTTTGCCAGAGGTGAGGGAGAGGAAGCCTCAGTGACAACCAGCATTCCCCAGATGCTCCGCCAGATTGTCTCGCAGTATGAACGCAGTCATCCCGGGCGCCTGCAGCTCAGCGAGGCGGGCAGTGATATCCCCGAGCTGACAATGCGTGCACAGGCGATGCGCCGCGCCCTGGACAATTTGATCAGCAACGCGCTGCGTTATGCTAGCTATGCTGAAATCAGGGTTAAGAGCAGGGGCGACAATCTGTATATTTTCATTGATGATGACGGGCCGGGGATTGATCCAGAGCACCGCGCTGATGCCATGCGCCCCTTTGTGCGTCTTGAACAGTCGCGCAACCGCACAACCGGCGGAACAGGTCTTGGTCTTGCCATCGCCAGTGATATTATCCTCAGCCATGGCGGTGAACTCTCGCTTGATGAGGCACCGCTTGGCGGGCTACGCGTCATTATCGAGCTGCCGGTTTAGTCCCGGCACGGCTTGTCTGACGGCTACATCAGATGCACACCATTATCCACCGGCCGCTCGGGGCCTATCAGAACAATACTGCCGTCCGGCGCACTCACACCAAGGGTGAGAACCTCTGACATGAACGGCCCAATTTGGCGCGGCGGAAAATTAACCACGGCCAACACCTGACGGCCGCTCAGGGCCGCTGCATCATAATTATCTGTTATCTGTGCGGATGATTTTTTCAGGCCAATTTCCGGGCCAAAATCAATAACCAGCTTCCATGCGGGTTTACGGGCTTCTGGAAACGCCTGCACCTCAATGATGGTACCGACCCTGATATCCACTTTCACAAAATCATCAAAACTTATCGTCTCACTGCCCATCATCACACCCCTGTTTCATTCCGGTCTTCAGGCTGCGCGTCATATTCTGGCAAAATCCGCAGACTGACCGCCCATTCAGCTGCCCGGCGCAACCCTGTGTCCAGTGCTTTCATTGTCTTTGACAGGTCACTGGTATCATCACTGTGCCAGACCATGGCTGCGCGTATAATCACCGCACAGACACCCTTTATTCGCAGATACCGCCTCATTCCAGCAGAATGATCGCCGCACAGCCACAATATCCTGTCGGCAACGCTGGCCAGCTGGACTGCCATACCTGCGGCCAATTGCGGGTGCGCAATGCCGGCTCGTGCCATGATTTCAACCTGCCTGCGATAGGGCTGATAGCTTTCAAAACGCTGAATAAGTGCTTCCAGCAATCTTTCATGCATATCCGCATCACCGGCATCACCAAGGTCATCAGCCAGCCGGGCAAGGGCGGCGGCATCCACTGCCTGCATAGCTGCCAGCGCCAAACGCTGGGCCGATCCGAATGCGATTACAGCCCCCCTCTCGTCAAGGCCGGCATGCGCAGCTATCCCTGCCAGCGTCAGCTGGTGCCAGCCGTCTCTTTCCAGACAATGCCAAAAGGCATCAAACAGGGCCTGCTGGTTTTCAGTCCTGTATATATAGGGGCTATCGTTCATTAACCTGCCCTTTCCTGCTCTGTCTGTGTGTCTGCCTGATATGGGGTCTGACAGCTGGCCAGGCAAGCCACAGCCTGTATCTAGCCCTGTGAATCTAACCCTGTGTATCCAGCTCCTCAGCCCGGCGGGCGGCTGCCGCCAGCGCTTCATCAAAAAGCTGCTGCATGCGTCCCTCATTCATCAGCACAGACAAAGCAGCAGCTGTTGTCCCGCCTTTTGATGTCACATTCTCACGCAGGACAGATGCCGGCTGGGAATCAGCTGCCATCAAGGCCCCGGAACCGCTGACAGTCTGGCGGGCAAGCTTATAGGACAGGCGGCTCTCCAGCCCCAGCCTCTCGCCGGCTGCCGCCATCACCTCAGTCAATAAAAAGACATAGGCCGGCCCTGACCCGGACAGGGCAGTGACAGCATTCATCAGTACCTCATCCTCCAGCCTGACAACTGGCCCGCAGGCTGATAACAACTGTTCACTGAGCGCAGTCAAATCCTCTGGCACGTCAGCATTTGCGTAAAGCGCACTGATGCCCTGACCAATCGCAGCTGGTGTATTGGGCATGGCCCGCAGCCAGCGGGCAGGCCGCCCCAGAAAACTGCCCAGCACGGATGTTGACAGACCCGCAGCAATCGACAGCCAACAGGTTTTTCCATTGCCGACTCTAGCCAGGCCAGACAGCGCTTCTTTCATCATCTGCGGCTTGACTGCCAGCACAACAAGGTCAGGACTGAAATCTGTTGGCAATGCCTCTGGCGCGGCATAAAAAAAGGTTCCCGGCCTATCATTGTGTGCCGGCCCCAAAGGCTCAATGACATGGAATTCAGCCCGCAGACCACTATCCTTGTGCCAGCCAGACAACATCGCGCTGCCCATCTTCCCACAGCCAACCAAACATATTGTTTTCATGCTTATTCTGCCCTGTACTGGTCATTCTTCTGACCCCATCGCACCAGCAGACAGCCAGGCTTGTCAAGCATCGTTTCAATCATCGTTGCAAAGAAAAGCTGTGTTTTCTCAGGCCTCGCCCAGTGCAGGTGTCATAACCAGCTGCGCGGCAGCGGCTGTCTGCTCGGGATTGCCATAGACCATCTGGCAGAGAAGCGGGGCTGCCTGCTCACACTGGCCGAGCAGAATATCTATCATATCCTCTATCTGCTCTGCTGTGGCCCCGCCTGCACCGCGCAGTAACAAGCGATGGCGCAGGATAATCTGGCGGTTATCCTCTGAGAGCTGAAAATGCCCGAAATAGAGACCTTTGTTCAACTCGGCAATCAGCCGCAGCAGATCAGTGGTGTCAATGCCCTCAACGAGCACATCCAGGCGCGCTTCAGCGCTGAAAATCTCCGCATCTGTTTCCCAGTCCGCAACCAGCTGATAATGCCCCCACCGGCCCGGCACATCAGCAATAAAACTATGCGCGCTGGACTGCTTTACAAACCAGTCCTGTGCAACAACAAAACGCGAGGCCACCTCCAGCGGATCGCCAAGGATAATATCCCTGATTCCCGGCTTGTCATTATTGTGATTCCGCATGGTCATTGACAGCTTTCCTGTAGCCCCGGGACAGCACCCAAACAGGCGGCCCAAAGCAGTTAGACAACCCACCATGACAAAAATCATGCCGGCCTTCAACACAAAATATTGTGGTTTATACGACCAGCACACACATCCTGTTGTGTTTTTATTGGATTTTCACCGATTCGCGCCAGTCAGACGCGATAAAGACATGAGCAGATTTTACAGCTGCTGTGTTATTTCTTTGTGCTTTTTGTGCGCCGCGGCTTATTCTGGGCTGCCTCAAGGGCCGCGATTCGGGCCGCCAGCGCATCAAGGCGGGTCAGCACAGCCTCAAAATCCTCCTGTGTAACCATGCCGGCTGCGGCCTGCTGGCGCTCTTTCATACCAGAGCGCATCACGGATATATCCTCACGCAGGCTGCCAAAGGCAGAGGCTGCACCATTCGCCATCTGGGCCAGATCAGAAAATAGAGTGTTTTTTGGTCTTATCATATAACCGGCCTGCCTTCGTTATTTTTTGCCTCACGGAAAGATCACTGCCTCGCATTATAGGATAACTGGCGATGAAAATCCACTGCCCGCCATGGGGGAAAAATCAGCCGCCTGCATGCACAGGACGAATAATTGCTTATGGTTCTATGTGGCCAAACAGTCTATGATAATAGGCGGGCATGTCACAGCACTGAACCAGCGCGGTGACAGACCCCCCAAACCAGCCAGCAGAGATGATGTTTTGATGAATGACCGCCTCTTTTCCTTTCCGCAGATTGGTGAAACTGCCTTTTCTGTTGGGCCACTTGATGTCCGCTGGTATGCACTTGCTTATATTGTCGGCATCATCCTTGGCTGGGCTTTTATGCGCTCAAGGGTGCGGGCGGGGCTGTCTGTTCTGCAGCCAAGCCAGCTTGAAACCCTGTTAAATCTCATCATTTTTGGCGTCATCATCGGCGGGCGGCTGGGATATGTTTTATTTTACAATCCTGCTTTTTATGCCAGTGCCCCGATTGAGATTCTCAAAGTCTGGCAGGGCGGCATGTCCTTTCATGGGGGACTGATAGGTGTGATGCTGGCAATTATCTGGTCAGCACGGCGCTTTGGCCTTTCTGCCTTTGCCATCGGTGATGAAGTCGCAGTTGTCGCCCCGATAGGACTGTTTTTCGGCCGCATAGCAAATTTCATAAATGGCGAGCTTTATGGCCGCGTGACCGATCATCCCCTTGGCATTGTCTTTCCGCGTGGCGGGGCAGAGCCGCGTCATCCCAGCCAGCTTTATGAAGCTGTATTGGAAGGTTTGGTTCTGTTTATCCTGCTTTTGTGGCTGACACGCGCAAAACACCGGGCTGGGTACGGCCATGGCCTCATTCTTTCCGGCTTTCTCTGCGGTTATGGTTTCGCGCGCCTGTTAATTGAATTTGTGCGTGAACCCGACCGTCATATCGGCTTTTTCAGCCTGTTCAGTAGCGTACAGATAACTATGGGACAGCTGCTCAGCCTGCCGATGATGCTGGTCGGCTGTGCCGGGCTGTTTATCTGTATCAGACAGGCAAGGAAGAACAGCTGAGCGATGAGATGTGCTGATTATCTTGCACGGTTGATAGCTGACAGCGGCCCTATGCCGCTAGACCGCTTTATTGATATCTGCCTGTCGCACCCTGACTATGGCTATTATGCCCGCACCGACAGGTTCGGCCCGCAGGGCGATTTTATCACCGCCCCGGAGATCACCCAGCTGTTTGGCGAGATGATGGCCGGCCTATTAAGCTATATCTGGCAGCTTTCCGGCCAGCCGGATTCGTCATCCTGCCAGCGCCTCGAAGCCGGGCCCGGGCGGGGCACCCTGTTTTCTGACATGGACAGGGTTTATCAAAAACTGTGTCCGCAGCTGGCCGCCAGCCCGCCATTTTTCATAGAGGCCAGCCCTTATCTGCGCGGACGCCTGTATGAACGCTATGGCCCTGATGGCCCGCATTTTATTACCAGTCCGCACGAGCTGCCAGCGCAGCCGGTTTTCGGCATCGCCAATGAATTTATTGACGCGCTTGGCATTTCTCAGGCCGTCTTTCATCAGGGTCGCTGGCATTGGCGGGTTGTTGATTTAACTGACGGGGCATTTGTTTTTGGAATCGGCCAGCCCCTCAGCGCGGACAAGGCAGACAGCTGCAATCTGCCGCCGCAGCCCGAAACTGGCACCATTGCCGAATTCTGCCCACAGGCAGACATCTTCATTGCCCGACTCAGCCGCCATATTGCCACTTATGGCGGGGCCTTTCTGATTTGTGATTATGGGAAATCAGACAATAGGGGTGACACGCTGCAGGCCGTCAAAAATCACCAGCCTGCCCCGCTGCTTTCCTCACCTGGAATCTGCGATATATCACATCTGGTTGATTTTTCATCACTTGCACGTCACGCTGAAGCTAACGGGGCCCGCCTGATTGGCCCGGTTGAGCAAGGCAGCTGCCTGATTGAGCTTGGCATTGCAGAACGCGCAGAACAGTTGCGCCGCCCTCATGACGGTGAAAATGACAGACAGCTTTTGGCTGCAATAGACAGGCTGACAGCCCCGCATCAGATGGGCAGCATCTTTAAGCTGGCCCTGCTGCTGCCAGCTGGAACAGGTCTGCCGCCTGGCTTTTCAGGTGCTGCCGGGGGAACAGGAACGCGCCATGCAAGATGATGAACCGGGAACAGAAACCTGCCTGACAAGCCCCGCCGGGCCTGTCTTTTTCACCCATTCCGCCCTTGAACAGGCGGGGCCAGCTATCCGGCACGGGTTTTTCACCCGCACTGGCGGTGTATCCGCACCGCCCTATAACAGCCTTAACTGCGGCTTTGGCTCTGACGATCAGCTTGACAATGTTACTGAAAACAGGGCCCGTGTGGCGGCGGCGCTTGACCTGCCCGCCGACCGGCTGGCGGGGCTTTATCAGACGCACAGCGCTGATTGCCTCATGATTGAAGATGCGCATGGTTTTGCGGGCGCTCACGCGCACGGGCGCGTAAATGCTGACGCGCTTGTCACTGCCCTCCCGTCGGTTGGTCTGGCCATCCTGACAGCTGACTGTCTGCCCGTGCTGTTTGCTGATCCGGTTGCCGGGGTGGTTGGGGCCGCCCATGCCGGCTGGCGCGGGGCTGTGGCCGGCATCATTGAAAATACAATCGATAGAATGCAGCAGGCAGGTGCAGGGCTGGCAGATATCATTATGGTTACCGGCCCCGGCATACAGCAAAAAAGTTATCAAATCGGGGCTGATATGGCAGCTGACATACTGACAGACCGGCCGGACAGTGCCCCCTGTTTCATGGCAGATCCCGCTGCCCAGAGCACAGCCAGCGGCCCAGAGCATTACTTGTTTGACCTGCCCTTGTTCGCGCGCCTTTCAGCAGCCCGTCACGGGCTACGGCATATCTATTCCAGCCGGCTTGACACCTATGCCCGGCCAGATCTGTTTTTCAGCTACCGGCGCGCTACCCATGAAAAAACCCCTGACACAGGCAGGCTGATTTCTGTAATCACAAGAAAGTAAGATTTATCGGGTCTGCCAAAAAGAGAGTATAATGCCCCATCTTTGGATTTTTGCCGGATTTCTATGCCTTGGTCTTATTGCGTCCTGCGTTCTGTTCTGACTTATCTTTTCAGATTCGCCTTGCAGGCAGACGATGAGATTGCTATCACAGGACGGGTAGAGGGATCGGTCACTTTTGAATTTTTGTAAATGCGTTTTGCTGTTCATGATGTGCGGGCCGAGACATGCGGTGAATAAGCAGCAAGACGTCTGTTGACTGTCAGAACGGATATCTGATGAAAATCATTGCCGGTAATTCCAACCGCCCTTTGGCAGAAGCGATTGCTGCCTATCTTGACACCCCACTGACAAATGCCGATGTGCGCCGTTTTGCGGATATGGAAGTGTTTGTTGAAATTCACGAGAATGTGCGCGGTGAGGATGTTTTTGTTGTCCAGTCCACCTCCTATCCGGCAAATGACAATGTAATGGAACTGCTGGTTGCGCTTGATGCGCTCAGGCGCGGTTCAGCCCGGCGGATAACCGCCGTACTGCCCTATTACGGCTATGCCCGTCAGGATCGCAAATCCGGGCCCCGCACGCCGATTTCAGCCAAACTTCTGGCCAATCTTATCACAAAGGCCGGGGCTGACCGTGTGCTGACCATCGATTTGCATGCCGGACAGATCCAGGGCTTTTTTGATATTCCAACAGATAATCTCTTCGCTGCCCCTGTTTTTACCGCCGATATCAAGGACAGATACAAAAATGGCAATCTGATGATCGTTTCACCTGATGTTGGCGGGGTGGTGCGGGCACGGGCACTTGCAAGACGGCTGGATGCCGATCTGGCAATTATTGACAAAAGGCGCCCGCAGGCCGGCGTGTCAGAGGTGATGAATATCATCGGCGATGTCGATGGCCGCCACTGTGTCATGGTAGACGATATTGTTGATTCTGGCGGGACTCTGTGCAATGCAGCCAAGGCGCTGATTGATGCTGGCGCGCTGTCAGTAGATGCTTATGTCACACATGGCGTTCTATCCGGCGGGGCCGTCTCGCGCATTGCCTCATCACCACTGACCTCACTGGTGACAACTGATTCTATACAGGCAACAGAAGCCATGCGTGTGGCCCGCAATATCAGGCAACTGTCCATTGCCCCGCTGCTGGGCGAGGCAATCTTACGCATAAATGAGGAAAAATCTGTCTCCAGCCTGTTCCAATAGGCCGGAATGCCTGTTTTCTCTTGATATTTTCCTGCCAATAGCCTAATTAGGGCACGCGCTTGTGCACCCCTGGAGGCACAGCCCTGACGCCCGCGTCAGCTTTACCAAATATCATGGAGACAATTGATGTCAGACATTACACAGATAGACGCTTCTCAGCGTTCTCGGGTCGGTAAGGGGTCCGCCCGTGCGGCACGCCGCGCAGGCAAGGTTCCCGCCGTCATTTACGGTGACAAGATGCCCCCGCTCAGCATCGAATTGGATGAGCGCGTGATTCGCAAGGTGATTCATGAACCCGGCATTTTTGGCCGCTTGCTTGAAATCAATGTTGACGGCAAGGCGACAACAGTGCTGACCCGTGACATTCAGATGCATCCGGTCACAGACGAGCCCCTGCACCTTGACATGCTGCGGGTCGGCAGGAGCTCTACTGTCGCGGTGGCCGTTGCGGTTGAATTTATCAATCACGAAAAATCACCTGGCCTCAAAATCGGCGGCGTTCTGAATATCGTCCGCCATGAGGTTGAGCTGAACTGCCCGGCCGGCAGCATCCCGGAAAAAATTACGGTTGATCTTGACGGCATTAAAATCGGCGATTCAATCCATATCAGCGCAATTGAACTGCCGGACGGCACCAGCCCGACAATCTCTGACCGTGACTTTACGGTAGCAACACTCCAATCACCTGGCGGCGGCGTCAAGAACGAGGACGAAGACACAGGTGAAGGCGCAGACGGCGAAAGTGCTGACAGCGGCTCAGACGAGGACTAGGCTGCCCCTCTGGCATATGACCGGTAACTGACAAGGCTGGCGGGGGCATGCCCTTGCCGGCTTTTTTCATAGGTCTGGAACGCGCGGCACATACAGGCGCTTTCATGACCTGCTTATAATTGCCTGTAATTTTAGGGTATCTGATACGCATGCTTTGGGTAGGACTTGGAAATCCTGGAACAGCCTATGCCGCAAACCGGCATAATGTCGGCTTTATGGCCCTTGATATAATTGCCGGCCAGCCCGGATTTTCCAGCTGGCGCCGGAAAAGCAGCGCTGCCCTTTGTGAAGGGCTGATAGACAATAAAAAAGTCCGCCTGCTGAAACCCCTGACCTTTATGAACCGATCTGGTCTGCCAGTCAGGGAGAGTGCTGCCTATTTTAATCTGCTTCCTGAACAGATCATTGTTTTTCATGACGATATTGATCTTGGGGCCGGGCGTATGCGGGTTAAACAGGGGGGCGGCCATGGCGGCCATAACGGATTGCGCGACATTGACCGCCATCTGGGCCGCAATTACTGGCGGGTGCGCATCGGTGTTGGCAGACCCGCCCATAACGGGGATGTTGATAAATGGGTGCTGTCTGACTTCAGCAAACATGAACATACGCACTGGCTGGATATGCTGCTGGATGCCCTAACAGCAGAGGCACCGCGTCTTGCCAGCGGCGATATGGCGGGCTTCGCCTCAAAGGTCGCGTGGCGTGCACCGGCCCCACAGACACAGAACGATATCCAGAACGGAGACACAGATGGGATTTAACTGCGGTATTGTCGGCCTGCCGAATGTCGGCAAATCAACCCTGTTCAATGCGCTGACAAAAACAGCGGCAGCAGACGCGGCCAATTATCCTTTTTGTACAATAGAGCCGAATACCGGGCGTGTGGCTGTGCCAGACCCGCGCCTTGCCGCGATTGCCGGGCTGGCAGGCTCGGCTGAAACCATTCCCACCTTTCTCGAATTTGTCGATATTGCTGGTCTGGTGCGCGGGGCTGCCAGCGGCGAAGGGCTGGGCAACCAGTTTCTGGGCAACATCCGCGAGGTTGACGCGATTGCCCATGTCCTGCGCTGTTTTGAGGATACAGACATAACCCATGTCGAACAGTCAATTGATCCCCTGCGTGATGCCGCAACAGTGGAAACAGAGCTGATGCTGGCGGATATTGACAGCCTTGAGCGGCGCATGACCGCCCTGACCAAGAAAACACGCGGCGGTGACAGACAGGCCGCTGCCGACCTGGCCCTGATGGAAAAGCTGCTTGCAGCCCTGTCAGATGGCAGACCGGCACGTGCATTGCCGGGCCTGAGCGAGGCTGAACAGCAGCGGCTGCCGCAGCTGCATCTGCTCACTGCCAAGCCCGTTCTGTATGTGTGCAATGTTGGTGAACAGGATATATCCACCGGTAACTCTCTTTCAGCCAGGATTGCAGAAAAGGCAGAGACAGAAGGAGCCGTCCATGTCATTGTATCCGCAGCGATAGAGGCGGAGATTGCCACGCTTGGTGATGAGGATGCAGCAGAATTTCTGGCTGAGCTGGGTCTGGACGAGGCCGGTCTTGACCGGATGATCCGTGCCGGATACGGCTTGCTCGACCTGTTGACATTTTTTACCGCCGGGCCAAAGGAAACCCGCGCATGGACTGTGCATAACCGGGCCCGCGCCCCAGAAGCGGCGGGCGTCATCCATACTGATTTTCAGCGCGGTTTTATCCGGGCAGAGACAGTGGCTTATGTAGATTATATCGAATATGGCGGTGAATCAGGGGCGAAAGATGCAGGAAAGCTGCGGATTGAGGGGGCAGATTACCTGGTACAGGACGGCGATATCTTCCATTTCCGCTTCAATGTCTAATAATCTTCAAAATAGTTTGTGACGCTGGACATCTGCGTTCTGCCCCGATAAAAATCATTCCCGCCGCGGCCATAAAGCCAGCCAGACAGGCAGACAGGCAGAGAGGCAGGCAGACAGACAGGCAGGACAGGTTGATAAGAGGCACGGCCTTTCTATATAACAGGCCTTTTCTATATATAAGTGTGCAGCTTTCCGGCCTCTGCCCCCTTTGCACCTCTGTGCCTCAACGCCTCTGTGCCTCAGCTGTTTTATGATGGCCTATTTTTCTCTATTTAAATCCTGAACATATTAGGAAACCTGCAGTTTTTTTCGTGTCATCAGGGCATGAAAAAGGGCCGGACAGATTATGCCCGGCCCCTTGAAAGCGCTACAGCAGTGATGCCTGTGCCGTGCCCTATTTCTTCACATCTGCCCAGATAAAGCGCATGGCTCCATAGGAAAGGCCGCTCAGGAGAATAAGAAAGACCATCACGGCCACCCCTGTACGCTTGCGCTTCTCAAGGCCGGGCTCTGCTGTCCAGGCGAGAAAATTCACCAGGTCACTTGCGATTGCGTCAACTGAACTGTCAGCGCCGTCAGCATAGCTCACATCCCCGCCATAGAGCGGCTGGGGCATGGCAATCAGATGCCCTGCATAGGCCGCATTGTAATACATGCCTTCCGGCACTTTCACATCAGACGGCGCGTCTGTGTAAGAGGTCAACAGGCTGTATAGATAGTCAGCCCCGTTCGGGCGGGCCTTGTACAAAAGCGACAAATCAGGCGGATAGGCCCCGTTATTTGCCGCACGGGCCGCATTCTCATTCGGATAGGGGGATGGGAAGCGGTCAGCAGGAACCGCCTTACGCATGAACATCTCGCCCTCATCATTGGGGCCGTCCTCTACCTCATAATCAGCGGCAATGGCTTTGATTTCATCCTCATTATACCCCAGATCCGCCAAATTGCGAAAGGCAATATAACGCAGCCCATGACAGCCTGAGCAGACCTCGCGGTAAACCTGCAGCCCGCGCTGCATCGCGGCCTTGTCAAAACTGCCGAGCGGGCCCGCAAATGACCAGTCGCCATGTTTGATTGTAACATCACCGGCGCCGGCGGCCAGTGCCGGCAGGCTGAACAGCAGAACAGCTGCGCTAACAAAAAAACGTTTCATCAGACTTTCTCCTTGGGGGCTGCAGCTGCACCGGTCATACTGCCGGAACCGCCGAAAACCGGGCTTGATATAGATTGCGGCAGCGGGCGCGGTGTTTCCACCACAGACAGGACAGGCAGGATGATCAGGAAGTGAACAAAATACCAGATGGTCGCCAGACGGCCGACAATGACATACATCCCCTCAGGCGGCTTGGCACCGATATAGCCAAGCAGGACGCAGTCAGCCAGCAGCAGCCAGAAGAAAATCTTGAAAACCGGGCGGAAACGCCCTGAACGCACGGGCGATCTGTCCAGCCAGGGCAGGACAAACAAAACAGCAATCGCCCCGAACATCGCCAGCACCCCGCCCAGCTTGTCAGGCACAGCTCGCAATATTGCATAAAATGGCAGGAAATACCATTCAGGCACAATATGGGCAGGTGTCTGCAATGCATTTGCCGGAATATAATTGTCTGGATGTCCCATGAAATTTGGGAAAAAGAACACGGCTGCAGCAAAGATTGTCAGAAAGACAGACAGGCCGAAAAAATCCTTAATCGTATAATAGGGATGAAAGGGCAGCGTGTCTTGCGGGCCCTTGGTATCAATACCCAGCGGATTGTTTGAACCGAACCGGTGCAGAGCAAAAAGATGCAGAACCACCACCCCGACAATCACAAAGGGCAGCAGGAAATGAAGCGAGAAAAAGCGGTTCAATGTCGGATTATCAACCGAAAACCCGCCCCAGAGCCAGCTGACAATCGACTCGCCGACCAGCGGAATAGCAGAAAACAGATTGGTGATCACCGTCGCGCCCCAGAAGGACATCTGCCCCCAGGGCAGCACATAGCCCATAAAGGCTGTTGCCATCATCAATAGCAGAATCACAACACCCAAAATCCACAGCAATTCACGCGGTGCCTTGTAAGAGCCGTAATATAACCCACGGAAAATATGGATGAATACAACAATGAAAAAGAAGCTGGCCCCGTTCATATGTATATAGCGCAGCAGCCAGCCATGATTAACATCACGCATAATCCGCTCAACAGAATCGAATGCATAGTCAACATGGGCGGTATAGCTCATGGACAGGGTTATGCCAGTGACGATCATCACCACCAGCGCTATTCCCGCCAAAGAGCCAAAATTCCAGAAATAATTCAGATTTTTCGGCGTCGGATATTCATGGGTCTCATGACGCATGAAGGTGAAAACCGGCAGGCGGTGATCAATCCATTTGATGACCGGATTTGTAAATTGATTTTCAGACATATCTGATTTTCCTCTCAAACTGACACGCAATCGCGCATGTCTGAATTAACCGATGCGAATAACCTCATCAGACAGGAACGCATATGGGGGCACTTCCAGATTTTTCGGAGCCGGGCCTTTGCGGATACGCCCTGAAGAATCATAATGAGAGCCATGGCAGGGACAGAACCAGCCATCATACTCGCCGCGCACCTCACCGATTTTCTGGCCCAGCGGCACACAGCCAAGATGTGTGCATACGCCCAGCACAACCAGATATTCCGGCTTTTGCACGCGCACCTCATCTGTCTCTGGATCGCGCAGATTTTCTGCGTTCACACGCCCCGCCTCGTCAATCTCGCTGCTGGTGCGGTGGCGGATAAACACAGGCTTACCACGCCATTTCAGCGTTATCGACTGGCCTTCCTCCAATTTTGAGACATCCACCTCAACAGAGGCAAGGGCCAGTGTGTCCGCGGCCGGATTCATCTGGTCGATTAACGGCCAGGCAAACGCCCCGGCACCGACCGCGCCCATGGCATATGAGGCCACAACTATGAAGTCACGGCGCGAGGGCTGTGCCTGTGCAGGTTTCTTTGTGCTTTTGGTAGATTTGGAATTCGCCATCTTCCCCTCTTTTTTCAACTCAGCAGCATCCAAGAAGTGTCTTAATGCGATACGCGCCGCCGATCAAGCCCCAGCATGATTCTCAGAAAAAAACTTTCGTCTGCGGAACTGACTTTAACCTATCATTGCCGCGCATTTATTTCTATGGCGAAAACTGCGCCAAATTTACACAGGGGGGGAGCTGAAGCCCCGTCCAGGCAGTCATCTGTTCCAAGAGCAGAGAAAGCGCCGCAGATGGGCATATGACTGGCGGGTATATGACTGGCGGGCATATGACTGGCGATAAGGCTGGCGGGCTGGCGTGTGGCAGGCGGCCCGGCACAGCTCAGGGCCAGCACAGCGCAAGCCCGGCACAGCTCAGGGCCAGCGCACCTCAGGCGGCAGACTCATCAAAATGGCCTCGATATTGCCGCCTGTTTTCAGCCCAAATAATGTCCCGCGGTCATGTAGCAGGTTAAATTCCACATAGCGTCCGCGGCGTACCAGCTGATGATGCCGATCAGCCTCTGTCCATGGCTGTGTCATTGTCTGGCGGACAATCTTATCATAGGCGGCAGCAAAGCTCTGGCCAACATCACGGGTAAAGGCAAAATCAGCTGCCCGGTCGCCTGTATCGAGATAATCATAAAAAATCCCGCCCGCCCCGCGGGGCTCATTTCGGTGCGGCAGATAAAAATACTCATCACACCATTTTTTAAAGCGCGGATAATAGCCTGTGTCATGGCGCGCACAGCACGCCTCCAGATGCTGATGAAACAGCTCTGCCTCAGCCGCGGCCGGCATAATCGGTGTCAGATCGCCGCCGCCGCCGAACCAGGCCCTTGATGTTACAACAAAGCGGGTATTCATATGGGCGGCAGGCACAAAGGGATTCTGCGGATGGGCAACCAGTGAGATACCGCCTGCCCAGAACTGGCCATCACTATCTGCCCCTGGTATCTGCTGTCTGAACCCCTCGGAAAACGCGCCATGAACAACAGAAATATTCACCCCGACCTTTTCAAAGACCCGGCCCTTCATCACCGACATTTGGCCGCCGCCGCCGCCCTCGCGCTGCCAGCGGTGCCGGTCAAACCGTCCGGCCCCTTGCCTGCCAAGCTGGGTGTTGTCGGCCGCATCCTCAATCGCCTCAAAGGCAGCGCAGATATCATCACGCAGCTGTTCAAACCAGTCCGCTGCTGCCAGCGCGTCATCTGCAAGCTGCCCGTCCAGATGTCCGGTGCGTTGGCCTTGGCTGTCTGTGCCCATCAGCTGTGCTCCTGTGTATTCAATAGGGCGTCACGGTCAAGCGTGAAATTGCTTTCTGCCCATCTCTGTGACAGCCGGTTCAGCATTTCACCCACGGCCCGCCCCTCAAGATTGAAACGCGCCTTTATATCATCGCCGTTTACAGGACAAGGCGGGGCCTGAAAACCGGCAATATGCCGCAGGCGTTCTGCATCAGGGGTTATCTCAGCATACGTTAAAGCTTTCAGATAGGCAAATACAGCCCCCCTTCCCAGCCTGAAGGCTTCCTGCTGCCAATGGGGCCCGCCAAGGGCGGGGGCGCGCATTCTGGGCCCTTTCCTGGCAAGGCCGGACAGATAACGCTGGTCTGAACGTCCCAGCCTCAGCCGCCGGGCAGCCGCTCCACGTCCCTCATCGCCAAATAGTACCGCCAGCCGGTCAATAAAACTGGCCACCGGCCACACAGGCCCAAGGGCGGCCCGCTGGCTGGCATTCAGGACAAAGGGCCAGTCAAACAAGGCTTCATCTATGCCCATCTCCTGCATCAGGCCGATAACAGCCAGTGCATTGTGCCCGCCAGCTAGTTTTTCAAACTCTGCTCTTATCCGTTCGCCTGACAGGCTGGCCAGATGCCCCTTTGCTGCCTGCAGCGCCGCCAGCTCATCCGTTGCCATGTGAAATTGCGGATAGCAGGACAAAAATCTGAGCCCCCGCACCAGACGCAGATAATCCTCTTTCAGCCGGTCTGCCGCCCGGCCGATGAAACACAGCCGCCCGGCCCTGAGGTCAGCCAATGCGTCCAGCGGGTCAAATAAATTTGCATGCTCATCAAGAT
>JAYPEG010000003.1:68742-70428 GCA_038125645.1 Alphaproteobacteria bacterium | reverse complement strand
TCAAGATACAGCGCATTGACAGTAAAATCGCGGCGGCTGGCATCTGTGTGCCAGCTTTCTGTCAGGCTGATTCTTGCGTGCCGTCCGTCCTGATCCGCGTCAACACGCAGCTGGGTAACCTGTGCGCTGGCCCCGTCAGCACAGACAGTCACGGTGCCATATGCAAGCCCGGTTTCATAAACCCCCAGGCCTGCCTTGCGGGCCGCAGCCGCAAAATCCGTGATTGCCAGGGACATGGCGATATCAATGTCACCGGCTGACCAGTCAGCCGGACAGCCTGCCAGATACCAGTCACGGACGCTGCCGCCAACAAGGCGTGCCTCACCGCCCGCTTTGCGGGCCAGCGCAAACACAGCTCTCACCAGCGGTGCTTCAAGAAAAACTGGCCTGATTGTCATTGCCGCCGCCCGTTCTCATTTCACCTGGGGATCAGAAAACTGCCCGGGCTTAATCACGCCATCCTCAATACGCGGCGGCTGATAGTCCATATCCGGGCGGCCGGCCCCCTGTTCCAGCAGCAGCCCCCCGCCGACCAGTACTATCAAACCGGCCAGCGCTGCCAGAACCGCACGCCAGGACAGCACAGATTCGCCGCTTAAATGCCGGCCGGCCATCTTTGTCAGCAGTGCAAACACGACCAGACCTGCCAACAGGGCAAGAGCAATGATAAAATACATACGCATGGTAGCACCCCATTTGTTCGGTTAACTGCCGTTGTGCAGAATGCCAGCCCTTAACAGTAAGGGCCGAGCCGTCAGTCAGCAAGCCTGACAGCAAGCTGGCGCAACATAGCAGCCGTTGCGCCCCATATCACCGGCTGGCTGCTCTTTATCTGCCAATATTGCCGCCGCCTGCCCTCACGCACAAGATCAACCCTCTCATAGGCGCGCAGGTCAATAAGCGGGTGCAGAGCAGCAAACCAGACAGCCTCAACCTCCTGTGGGGCGGGCCGCAGACAGCTTGCCAGCTTTTCGCTGTTGTCAGTGCTGAAGCCAACCGCCAGATCAACCAGATAATTGGTATTTGTCAGCACCGGCGGCAGATAACCGCCAATATCAACATGATCTGCCCGCAATCCTGTTTCTTCTTCTGCTTCTCTGAGCGCGGTCATGGCTGGGCTTAAATCTGCGGGCTCTGGCTTACCGCCTGGCAGGCTGACCTGACCGGCGTGAAGGCGCAGATGCTCAGCCCGTTTTGTCAGCATGATTTCAAAACCATTCCTGCCATTTGCCAGCACCATCAACACAGCGGCCGGACGGGCACTCGCAAAGGCTTTGTGCTGGCCATGTTCGTCTGTGCGTACCGGCTGGTCTGACAGCAATGTTTCTATTTTGCTTCTGCTCAGCATCTTGACCTAATCTTCCGGTTCATCTGTCAGGGTAAAAAAATGTCCGGCGCTCCACAGCCCGGCACCCTTGTCTATTTTTGCGCCTGTGTCTGCCTCAAGGGCCCATTCAGCCAGCTGATAATAAACCGGGCGGGACAGTTTGGCTGTCAGCCCCTGTCCCAGCAAAAGATAGGGCTGCAGGGCGCGGCCATCCCTGCGGGCCCTGAACACCAGTGGCCGTTGCGGTGAAAGCCGGTGAACGCGCCCGATATTATCCTGCAAATCCACCTGTGCCGCACGCCCCGCCCCCGTCCGGTTTGCGCTGACAATAACAAAGGGGGCATCCTCAACTGTTATAC
>JAYPEG010000003.1:66854-68732 GCA_038125645.1 Alphaproteobacteria bacterium | reverse complement strand
CGTCCGCTGCCAGTAAACACCCCTGTCATCACAGGATAAAACCGTGCTGAACAGGCGCACCAGCGCCTCACGCTTAATCCGTCCGCCCTCATGATACCAGTTTCCGTCAGAATCTATCCTGATATGAAACTGTTTCTCAACTGGCCCCGCAGATGGTGACTGGCCATCAGATATTTTATTTTTATCAATCATTTCATAATGTTAAGCAATGAAAACCCCGCATTCATATGCCGATTTTACCATGCTACTTGTTCATCAGGTCGCAAAAAAGAAAAAACTTTCAAAAAAATCGAGTCTGTAAACGGTTTCCTAACCTTTTTCTGCGACACTGTCTGCTGGGAAAGCTGTCTGCTGGCAGAAACAGGCAGGTGATCTGCATGTCATGGGGCAGGCACGGGGCGTGATATAATGCGTGTGACATTATTTATCGACACCAAAGGCATCGTCCACTCTGATTCGTCAGCGACAGGCAAGGGGCGTCTGCCTGTGCGTATCGAAAAACAGAACAAGAAAATACATATTCTTATCAGAAAGGGCGTCACGGTTACCGCCCTGCTCAGCCTGATAAAGCATATGCGGCTGTTGCGTGACATCTCGATTGATCTGACCAGCGAAGTGGACAGCCTGTCATCTGCGGCTTATCAGATACCGGCATCACGTTATCTGCATATAGGTCAGCTCTGTATGGATTTGTTTGAAAAATCCCATGACGGGCAGTTTTTCAGCCATATAACCTACTGGGAGGAACAGCCAGAAGATCAGGATCAACTGCCGCCTGAAATGACAGCCCTCAGCATGCTGAAGGTCAGTCATCTCGACACCCCGACTGCCCTTTCAGGACTGTCTCAGAAACATACAGCAAATGCCGCGTTCTTCCGCTTTAATCGCGAGCAGGAGCTGATGCTTGTCAAACGACCTGAAAATATGGTCTGGCCGCCGGCTGACGAGGATGAGGAGCTAGCAGATGTTATCGCCATTGCTGAGAGAGATTATTATGAATGGCTGCTGATAGCAGGCCAGATTGCCCTGGCGGTTGGCACGGGCCTGCGGCAATTTGGCCATATCCAGATTGACAGTGAGGGGGCCCGAACTGTCCACCCCTTTGTTAAATTGCTGTTTCCGATTGCCAGCCTGGTTGAAAAGCCAAAAAATTACCGCCTGATTACCGTTACCTATCTTATTCATCAAAAAGCCTTTATCCTGTGACATCCACACAACTATCCGGCGCGCAAGGCCCTGCTTGTAGCGGGGTGCAAACTATCGCCGCCAACACAGCAGAAAATAACAACCAAAAGATGCTTTTTATTTTTGTATTTTTACTATATATCATGCGCTGAAAGGCTTTTATATTCATTGGCACGGGATGTCAGAACATGCCCAGACAGACTGATATTTCTGATGAAGACTCGCGCACTACCGCCATTTTAAAGGCACTTGGCAATCAGCGGCGTCTGCAGATTATCAACCATTTATCCGACAGGAAGGAGCGTTCGGTCTCAGAAATTGAAACTTTGATGCCCAGCCTCAGCCAGTCGGCACTCTCTAAGCATCTTGGCCGGTTGCGGCAGGCGGGAATCGTAAAGACACGCCGGGCTTCACAGACTATTTTCTATTCTGTTGAGGATCAGGATGTGCTGCGGATTCTGCGCCTTTTACGCACAATTTATGTTGATGATCCAGCCTTGGGAAGAAAGCCGAACTGACGCTGATGTCCCGTAGCGGCGCGCGCACAAGCCCTGCGGCAAAACAGATCAACCCCAGACCTTGATTTGTCAGCGCAAACATGGCATCACCTTTTGCAATTAATCTGGCGTTCCGCATGAAACGGGCGCCGGTCTGCTGTTAGTTCTGGTTTTCTCAAAATGTATATCTACCTGC
>JAYPEG010000003.1:41675-66844 GCA_038125645.1 Alphaproteobacteria bacterium | reverse complement strand
TACCTGCCTATTGCAGAAGTGTCGATGCATATCGCTGTCATTATCGGTCTTGGCGGCGGCATTGGTTTTTTATCCGGCATGTTCGGTGTCGGCGGCGGTTTTTTGATGACACCAATGCTGATTTTTCTCGGTGTGCCGCCGGCTGTGGCCGTATCAACTGAAGCCAATCAGATAGTGGCCTCGTCTGTTTCTGGTGTTCTCGCCCACTGGCGGCGCGGCAATGTCGATTTTATGATGGGCGCCATATTGCTTCTTGGCGGTCTGGTTGGATCATCGCTGGGCGTATTGCTGTTTTCTATTTTGCGTGATATCGGCCAGATCGATCTGGTGATTAAACTGTCCTATGTGGTGTTTCTCGGCATTATCGGCTTTTTGATGCTGATGGAGAGCATAAGGGCAATTATGCGCACCCGCCAACCAGGGGCACGGCGTGGCAAACTGCACCAGCATAATTGGATGCATGGCCTGCCGCTAAAGCTGCGTTTCCGCAAATCAAAGCTCTATATCAGCGCCCTGATGCCATTTATGCTGGCTGCCTTTGTCGGTATTTTGTCAGCCATAATGGGTGTTGGCGGCGGTTTTATCCTGGTGCCGGCAATGATTTATCTGCTGGGCATGCCCACTGCCGTGGTGATCGGCACCTCTTTGTTCCAGATTATTTTTGTTACCGCCAACATTACCATCCTGCAGTCTGTCCAGACCCAGACGGTTGACTTCGTTCTTGCCGGGCTGTTGCTGTTTGGTGCTGTTATCGGGGCCCAGGCTGGGGCCCGCTTTGGTGCCATGCTGCGCGGTGAGCAGCTGCGCGGGCTGCTGGCTTTGATGGTGCTGACTGTCTCGCTGAAGCTGGGCTTTGATCTGGTTGTCACACCAGCTGACTTGTTTTCTGTAGAGATTCTCAAATGATGTTCCGGGCGCTTTCATTCATTTGTCTTCTGCTCAGCCTTGCTGCACCGGTTTATGCCAACACGCTGGTTGCTGACCTGTCATTGGATGAGGTGGCTATCACCACTGATTTCAATGGTGAGGATTTGCTCCTGTTCGGGGCTGTTGAGGACGCGCTGAATGATGACATCATTGTAGAGTTCAAGGGCCCGGAAATCGCCCTTGCGAGCCGTAGAAAAGAACAGGTGAGCGGCATCTGGGTGAACCGTCAGACAGTAACCTGGAAAAATGCGCCCAGTTTCTATCATATTTTTTCAACCCGCCCGCTGGATGAGATTCTGAAACCTGACGCCCAGCGCCGGCTGGCTATCGGCTATCAGCATATAGGGCTGAAATCTGCAGGCACATCGCTGTCACCGGCAGATATGGTGTTCTGGACAGAGGCACTGGACAGGAATATGCGGCAAAAGGGGCTCTGGCGGCGCCATGAAAATGCTGTAACCATCCTCAAAGGTGTATTGTTCCGTGCCCCGGTGGCCCTGCCGGCCAATATTCTGCCAGGTGATTATGATGTAAGGGTACTGCATATCCGTAACGGCCAGCTTCTGGCAGAGGATACAACCTCTATATCTGTGGCAAAAAAGGGGCTGGGGGCCTATATTTACACAATCGCGCATGATTATTCGGTATTTTACGGAATTTTCGCTGTTATCTTTGCCTGTGGTGCCGGCTGGCTGGCCGCCGCAGCCTTCCGCAAAACCTGATTTGTCCTGCACCCTGATTTAGCGGTATAATCAGACAAACACCGGCCCTGTACCGGCAACCCCTATCCTGACAGGAACAGAAATGGCAAAAGCAAAAACAAAAGTTAAATTCCTTCTGGTTCTGATTGACGACAGTGACGAGCTGCACCAGGCCCTGCATTATGCCTGCAAGCGCGCTGCGGCAGCTGATATGCGTATCGCACTTTTATATGTCATTGCCCCGGCTGAATTTGCCCATTGGGCCGGTGTGGGCGAATTGATGCGGCAGGAAGCACGCGAACTGGCAGAAGAAAAAATGCGCAGCCATGCAGATTATGTGCAGGAGCTGACAGGCAAGGCCCCGCTCATGCATATCCGTGAGGGCAAGGCAGTGGATGAGGTCATAAACCTTATCAATGATGAAAAGGAAATCAGTCTGCTGGTGCTGGGTGCGGACACCAAATCTGACAGCGCAGGGCCAGTCGTCTCTTATCTGACCGGCAGGGGCGTTGCGAAATGCCGCACACCCATCGTTGTTGTTCCCGGCAATATGACTGATGCACAGATTGACGAGCTGACCTGAGCGCACTAACTGAAACATCAATGCATCTTTGCTGCTGTCACCGGCACATAAAAAATCGCCAGACCGCACAGATTTGCTGTCATCATGAAAGGCTTATTAAAGCGATGATGAAAAAACTTATAACTGTGTTTATCACTGCACTTACAGGAGCATCAGTCCTAATTATGACAGAAGAATCCGCACAGGCCGCCGCCAGATCCCTTATTCTGGACACCAGCAAGGGCCAGATCGTTATTGAATTCAAGCCAGACCTTGCCCCCGCCCATGTTGCCCGTATTGCCGCGCTGGCAGAAGCGGGCTTTTATGACGGCATTATATTTCACCGTGTAATACCCGGCTTTATGGCCCAGACAGGTGATCCAACCGGCACTGGCATGGGCGGTTCCGGCGAGAAACTGAAGGCCGAATTTACTGATTATGAATATGTTGAAGGGACAGTCGGCATGGCCCGGTCGATGAGCCCGGATTCAGCTGACAGTCAATTTTTCATCTGTTTTGAGGGCTGCGGCCATCTGACAGGCCAGTATACTGTCTGGGGACAGGTGACGCGCGGCATGGATGCAGCACGCAAGATAAATGCGGGCGAACCGCCTGCAGACCCTGATCAGATCATTGCCGCCACTGTGTCTGACTGACATCAAAGGGCGATCCTGCATCTGTCAAAGAGGCCACACGGGGCCTCTTTTTTTTGGCAAGCGCGCAAACTGCAGCACAAGAGCCGTCCAGATAAGGCTGAATGCCATCAAATCGGCCATGCCGAAGGGCTCGGAAAACACAAACACCCCGATAGCCAGCTGCAGGCTGGGATTGATATAAAACAAAAAGCCGGTCACTGTCAGGCTGAGATGCCGGTTGCCAATATGAAACAAAACCAGCGGTACTGCAGTCACAATGCCAGAGCTGATCGCCATAAATGCGCCATAGGCTGTGCCGTCCAGCAATATCTGGGCAGCTGTGCCCTTTACAGAGACAGTGAGATATAAAAGATACGCCGCCATAAAGGGGGCAATCATCAAGAGCTCTATCACCATCCCGGCAAAGGCATCGACATTCAGACGCTTTCGCACCAGCGCATAGACAGCAAAGCTCGCCCCGATAATCAGTGCAATATAGGGCACGCCGTCCAGCTGGGTGGCCTTGACAAGGACACCAGCACCAGCAGCAAGAAGGGCCAGCCAGCCCCGCCTGTCCAGCCGGTCACCGAAGACTGCGATGCCAAGTGCGATCGCCATCAATGGATAAATAAAATAACCAAAGGCGGATTCAATAATCTGACTGGTGCCAACAGCATAGAGATAACCAGTCCAGTTGACTGTCACCAGCACCGCCCCAGCAGTCAGCCCGGCCAGCTGCCCTCTGGTCTGTATACAGGCGCGCAGTAACGGCCAGTGACCCATTGCTATCATCAGACCTGTCATAAAAATTGCGGCCCAGAAGGCACGCTGGGCCAATATCTCGTCTATGGGATAAACAGTCAGATAGTGAAAATATAATGGGGCGAATCCCCATAAGGCCGGCGATGCCAGCGCAGCCGCCATACCTCTTTGTTCTGCTGTAAGATGGGCACCGATCATGGAAACCTGCCTGTGTTCCGGGGACGCTCAGACCAGAATGACCCGAAAATCATTCACATTTGTCCTTGTCGGGCCAGTGACAATCTGGGTGCCCAGGGCGGCAAAAAAACTGTGGCTGTCGTTATTTTCCAGATAGGCAGCTGCATCAAGGCCCCTTTCCACTGCAGAAACCAGCATATCCGGGGTGATATAGGCCCCGGCCACCGGCGCTGCGCCGTCAATGCCGTCAGTATCTGCAGCCAGCGCGTAAAAACAGCCCTCCAGCCCCAGGGCGTGAATAAATTCAGCATTGCGCCCGCCTGACCCGCTGCCACGCACCACAACCGTTGTCTCACCGCCTGAAATCAGCGCGGTGCCTGGCCGCGCAGCCCGTGCCTCTGCTGCCAGCGACTTTGCCAGTGCGCGGCTCTCCCCCTCAAGGTCATCACCCAGTATGATGGCCTTATAGCCAGCCTGCGCGGCGACATGTGCCGCAGCTGCAAGTGATTTTGCCGGGGTCGCGACCAGATGCAAATGGCTGCGTGACAGCCTGATATCGCCGCCGGCCGGGGTCTCACAGTCAGGACTGTTTAAATGTGCCAGAATCTCTTCTGCTGCCTCTATCCTGTATTTTTTCAATATTTCAAGGGCCTGTGCAGCCGTGCTGTTATCCGCAACAGTGGGGCCAGAGGCGATCACAGCCGGATCATCCCCCGGCACATCTGAAATCGCAAACGCACAGCAGCGGGCAGGATAAGCAGCGGCTGCCAGCTGGCCGCCCTTGCCGGCTGACAGATGTTTACGCACACAATTCATTTCATCAATCGGGGCCCCGCCACGCAACAGCTGGCCTGTTATCTCCTGCTTGCGGGCAAAGCCAACAGCCTCATGCGGCAGACAGAACAAGCTGGAGCCGCCGCCGGACACCAGCACTATCATCAAATCATCGCTGTCAAGGCTGTGGGACGCCGCCATGATATTTTCAGCAGCCGCCAGACCGCGCGCATCAGGAATAGGATGTGCTGCTGAGATGATTTCAATAATATCACAGCTCTCCTCATGCCCATCCGGCACAATGACCATCCCGTCTATCCGCTTTCTGATATTTGCCGGCACAGCCTGTTCAAAAGCGCGCGCCATGACCGCTGATGCCTTGCCAAATCCTGTGACGAAAATCCGTCCCTTATCTGTCTGCGGCAGCCAGCGTTCAACTGCCGCGGCCATGAATTGATCGGGATGTGCACAGGCCACCGCCGCCTCAAACATTTGCCGCATCAAATTGATTTTTTCCTGTGAACTCATTACTCTGCATTCTGCCTGTCAACAGGCCCTCAATATCACTGATTTTCAGGGCCCTTTTGCCGGAAAACAGAATATGGCGGCCATCTGGTCGGGAGTCAGTCTCTCACATGGATTTTTTTACTCCTATTTTGCTTGCCTTTACACTGTTAATTGAATTTGACAGGGAATTATATGAAATCATCGGCCTGTCAATGCAGGTCAGCCTGACAGCAGTGGGTGTTGCGCTGCTTCTTGGCCTGCCGCTCGGGGCTTTTCTGGCCAGCATTCATTTTCCCGGCCGCACGGCCCTTATCATCATATTCAATACACTTCTCAGTATTCCGCCTGTGGTGATAGGTCTTCTTGTCTATATGCTGATCTCGCGCGCCGGCCCTCTGGGCTTTCTTGATCTGCTCTATTCACCAGCCGCTATGATGCTGGCCCAGTTTTGCCTCATCCTGCCCCTGTCCACCGCCCTGTCGCGCCAGCTCTTTGAGGCGCTGAACAATGAATATGACGCGCTTTTCAGCTCTCTTGGCCTCAGCCGGACACGGCGCATTGCCGCGCTGATAGCTGACGGACGCAGCGCTCTTGTCACTATTGCGCTGGCCTGTTTTGGACGGGCTGTCTCTGAAGTCGGGGCTGTGATCATTGTCGGCGGGAATATCCGGCATTTTACGCGGGTTATGACATCGGCCATCGCGCTGGAGACATCGCGCGGTGAGCTGGCACTCGCGCTGGCATTGGGCTGTGTGCTGATGCTGCTGGCATTGCTGGTTAATCTGGCCAGTTACTGGCTGCGCGGATATTTTGAAAAGGAGGGGCTGAATGTCTGACAAGCCCCTTCAGCTGGGCAGCGAGAACCTCAGCATCATCCGTCAGGATAAAAAGCTGTTAAAGGATATAACGCTCACACTGCCAACAAGCAAAGTTAGCCTAATCCTCGGGCATAACGGGGCAGGGAAAACCCTGTTGATGCGGGTGCTGCACGGGCTGGTGCCCCCCAGCACTGGCCGTGTGTTCACACCAGAGCGCAGCCTTCAGAAAATGGTGTTTCAAAAGCCAGTGATGTTGCGCCGTTCGGCCAGCCGGCATTTTGATTTTCTGTGTCCTGACTGTGCTGAGGCAGACAAGCGGGAATGGTTTTCACGGGCCAGTCTGGTGGGGCGGATGAATGTACCGGCACGCCTGCTATCTGGTGGTGAACAGCAGAAACTTGCCTTAATCGGGGCGCTGGCCAGCCGCCCACAGTTGCTGTTTCTTGACGAACCAGCGGCCAATCTTGATTTGGAGGCCACCGCCTTTGTCGAGGAGATGGTCAAATGGTCACGCACACAGGGCACAACAATCATAATGATCAGCCATAACCGTGCACAGGCCCAGAGGCTGGCAGATTACATCGTGATGATGGATCGCGGACGGCTGATGGAACTGACCCCGGCAGACCAGTTTTTCAGCGCCCCATACAGCGCAGCCGGAAAGGCATATCTCGACTTTGCCTGAAACCGGGCCTGAAACCGGGCCTGAAACTGGGCAGCACAGGCTGGAAAGCTCTTGCGAACAGGTGATATCTGTGGATGACAAATCCGCACCCGTTCGGCATAGTGGGCAGCAATAAATGACTGTTTGTTAATGAATGAGGCCAAAGAGATGAGACTGGAACAGGTAACCACGATTGATGAGCTGCGCGGCATGGCACAGAAAAAAGTGCCAACCATGTTTTATGACTACATGGAATCGGGTTCATGGACAGAGACCACCTTTCGGGCCAACAGTTCAGATTTTTCAAAAATATCCTTTCGTCAGCGTGTCGCCGTGGATATGTCAAACCGCAGCACAAAAACCAAAATGCTGGGCAGGACAGTTGCCATGCCCTGTGCAATTGCCCCAACCGGACTGACCGGAATGCAGCATGCCGACGGGGAAATTCTGGCCGCCAGGGCTGCTGCTGCTTTTGGCATTCCCTTTACCTTGTCAACCATGTCAATCTGTTCAATAGAGGATGTTGCTGAGGCCTGTCCTGATCCCTTTTGGTTTCAGCTCTATGTTATGCGTGATCATGATTTTGCCAAGCGGCTGATTGGCCGGGCACAGGCGGCCGGCTGTTCAGCCCTGATGCTGACACTTGATCTTCAGATACTTGGCCAGCGGCACAAAGATATTAAAAATGGGCTAACGACACCGCCGAAACTGACAATCAAGAATATTTTTGATATGGCGATGCGGCCGCAATGGTGTCTGGGCATGCTCGGGACAAAGCGCCGCTCCTTTGGCAATATTGTCGGCCATGTCGAGGGCGTCTCTGATATGAGCCGCCTGTCCGCCTGGGTGGGAGAGCAGTTTGACCTGCGTCTGAACTGGGATGATGTTGCCAGAATCAAGGACTGGTGGGGCGGCAGGCTGATCATCAAGGGCATTCTGGATGCTGAGGATGCCGAGAAGGCAGCTGCCAGCGGCGCTGATGCGCTGATTGTCTCTAACCATGGCGGCCGCCAGCTTGATGGGGCAGACAGCTCTATTGCTATGCTGCCTGAAATTGCCACCGCCGTTGGCAACAGGACTGAGGTCTGGATGGATGGCGGAATTCGTTCTGGTCAGGATATTTTAAAGGCTGTCGCGTTGGGCGCCCATTCCACCCTTATCGGGCGGGCCTTTCTGTATGGGCTGGGCGCCGCCGGGCAAGGGGGCGTAACAAAGGCACTGGAAATCCTGCACAAAGAGCTGGATATGACAATGGCGCTGTGCGGCCATCGGGACATCCTGAATATTGACCGCTCAATCCTGCGCCGGTGCCCGTTCTGATTCTCCCGGCCTTAATCATCAAATTTAAACTTTTACTGATCTGTTTCAAAAAACAGGGCGTAAGCATAATCAAGCCAGAATAGTTATTTTTTGCCACATAGTGCAAACTGTTGCCAAAGGCTGAAAATATGCTAGGCTGGTGAGTAACGGGGAGAGGCCTGTTGGAATCACTGTTCCGGCAGGGACAAAAAAGTAGGACGTTCTAGAACGCGACGTTTGGGGAGTGTCCTATGTCAATTAAAAATGTCTTTAAATTTGCTGCACCTGCGGCAATGCTTTCAATGATGCCTGCAATTGCACAGGCAGCAAATCTGAAATCGGATGATTTCGTAGGGATCAGCTTCTGGCTGATTTCAATGGCTCTGGTAGCCTCAACAGCCTTTTTCTTTCTTGAGACACAGCGTGTGTCTGCAAAATGGAAAACTTCGCTTGTTGTCTCTGGCCTGGTAACTCTGGTTGCTGCTGTCCATTATTTCTATATGCGTGAGGTTTGGGTCACCACTGGTGAAACACCAACTGTTTATCGCTATATTGACTGGTTGATCACAGTACCGCTTTTGATGGTTGAGTTTTATCTTATCCTGCGGGCGATCACCAATGTGTCAGGCGGTGTTTTCTGGAACATCACCATTGGTACGCTTGTCATGCTGGTCGGCGGCTATATGGGTGAGGCCGGTTATATCGGTGCCTGGCCCGGCTTCATTATCGGGATGGCAGGCTGGATTTACGTTCTGTGGTATATTTTTGCCGGCCCTGCCGGAAAATTGGCCGCAGAAGCTGCATCACCGGCCGTTCAGTCAGCCTATTCAACCATGCGCTGGATCGTAACCATCGGCTGGGCGATTTATCCTATCGGATATTTCTTTGGCTATCTGACAGGTGCGGCGCCCGGGTCAATGGATGCTGAACTGAACATCATCTACAATCTCGCGGACGTTCTGAACAAAATCGCCTTTGGCGTGATTATCTGGAACGTTGCCGTTACAGAATCAGAGGCCAAGTAACAGGCTTTATTCAGACAGGCAGGGTCGACCTGCCTGTCTGTATCCTCACCTTCTTTAAAAGAGTTTCCGGCCGGGAGGAACAGCCATGACAGACAGTCTGAATTCCGCTCTCAACACGCCTGTGGCTGACAAAGAACTGCTCGCCGGTTTACCTGATATTTCACAGACTATTTCTGATTTTATTATATCCCGGCTGCCAGAGGCCAGTCACCCGCTGGGCCCTGCTGCCCACCATCATTTCAGTATTATGGGAAAGCAGCTACGCGCCCGAATGGCCCTGACCGCCGCTGATTGTATAGGGGTGGCACGTCCAGCCTCATTATGCTGGGCTGCTGCTGTTGAAATTCTGCATAATGCGTCACTTGTCCATGATGATATTTGTGACGGAGACAAGATTCGCCGCGGCCAGCCTTCAGTATGGGCACGCTTTGGCCGCGACACCGCCCTTGCATTGGGCGACTGGCTGATTGCCCTTTCATTTGAACTGGCAGCAGAGGCCGCAAACAAGGGCACAGCCCCACAGCTGGTGTCATTACTAGCCCGTCATATGGCAACAACCACAACTGGTCAGGTACTGGAATTCCAGATGGGCAGCTATCCTGACTGGTCACGATATATGGAAATCAGCACGGGCAAAACAGCCCCGCTGTTCATCGCCCCTGCACAGGGCATCGCCCACCTTGCCGGACGGCAGGATCTGATAGACCCCCTGCATCATTTCTTCACCGCTGCTGGCGGCTGTTACCAGATTGCCAATGATATGCTCAATGTGATGGGAACAGATGGCGCCGCCAGCCCGGCATCAGACCTGTTAAGGCGGGCGCCCAATGCTGTGATTGTAATGTTCCGCACAACACTTGACCATCACATGGCTGCGCGCTTTGAGAGCTGGCTGGCCTCTGGGCGTACCGACAATGCCGCAGAATGGCAGGAACGCCTGCAACGTTCGCCAGCCCTGTCAATGGCATCAGCCGCATTAATGAGCATGCTGGATGAGGCGGAAACCTCCTCACAGCGTTTCCCGGCTGACTGCAGGCCGGTCATTATGCCCATTCAGGCCCAGCTGCGCCATGTCTGTGCCAGCCTTGCCAGTTCTGGTACCAGAAAGCAACAGCGAACATAATGATAATGGGGTGCAACTATCCTGGCCTTCTGTTATGCTGGGGGATGATCGGCAGCACAGATAATGGATGACATCAGATCATTTAAAACGCAGGGCGAGCAAACGCATAGTCTTGTTATCGGCGGCGGCTTTGGCGGAATTGCCGCAGCGTTGCGGCTGCGCGCGCGTGGCCACAAGGTAACCCTGACAGAGCGTCTTGATGCTGTTGGGGGGCGGGCCCAGGTTTTTGAGCGCGGCGGCTTTCGCCATGATGCTGGCCCGACGGTTATAACCGCACCCTTCCTGTTTGATGAGCTGTTTGCCCTTTTTGGTGAGCGCCGCGCGGATTATCTTGATTTCCAGCCACTTGATCCCTGGTACCGTTTTTATTTTCACGATGGATCGGCGTTTGACTATTGTGCGGGGCTGGCTGAAACACACGCTGAAATCGCCCGTTTCAATCCAGACGATGCTGCCAATTATGACCGGCTTGTCGAAAGTTCACGCCAGATCTTTGATATCGGCTTTTCGCGTCTGGCTGACCGCCCTTTCACCCGATTTTCAGATATGCTGAAACAAATCCCGCATCTGCTGCGGCTGCGCAGCTATATGACTGTGGCCCAGCTGGTCAACAGCCATATCAAGCACCCCCTGCTGCGTCAGGCGTTTTCCATTCACCCGCTACTGGTTGGCGGCAACCCTTTTTCAACCACCTCTATTTATGCGCTCATTCATTATCTTGAACGCAAATGGGGGGTCTATTTCTGCATGGGCGGAACAGGAAAACTGGTCAGCGAGCTGGAAAAGCTGATGCAGAGGCAGGGTATCACAATCAGGCTGAATACAGATATCCGGGAAATTATGCATGAGGGCAGCAGGGTAACAGCCGTTGTCACTGCCAGTGGCGAGAAGATTCTGGCAGACCGCGTCATCTGCAATGGCGATCCGCCAACTGTCTATAAAGACATGCTGCCAGCGCACGCCCACAGACGCAAAAAAGCCCTGCCTGAAACATTGACCCGTTATTCTATGGGCCTGTTTGTTCTGTTTTTTGGCACAAAAAGACAATATCCATCTGTAGCCCATCACACAATATGGATGGGGAAGCGGTATAAATCACTGCTTGATGACATATTCAACAAAAAGATTCTGGCTGATGATTTTTCTCTTTATCTGCACCGCCCCACAGCCACTGACCCCAGCTTTGCCCCTTCTGGCTGTGACAGCTTTTATGTTTTGTGCCCGGTACCTAACCTGCAAGGGAACATCAACTGGCAGACAAAGGGCCCAGAGCTGAAACAAAAAATTGTCCGCGCATTAGAGGCCACCATTCTGCCCGACCTCAGCCAGACAATGACAGATGATTTTTTCATGACACCAGAGGACTTCAAATCCCGTTACCGTTCCATGCACGGGGCTGGCTTTTCCATTGCGCCCAGCTTTGCCCAGTCAGCATGGTTCCGCTATCACAACCGCGACCCGCACCTCTCCAACCTTTATTTTTCCGGGGCCGGGGCCCATCCGGGGGCCGGGCTTCCAGGTGTGATGTGCTCGGCAAAAGTTGTTGAGAGCCTGATATGTGAGGACAGCCCGCCCCTGGCTTTTGGCATCCGGTCGGGCTAGGCGGATTATGGGCCGGCCCAGTCATTCTCATATTCAGACACAGGCCAGCACCTATTCTGCAAGGGCCCGCACAAGCCTTGCACAGAACGGTAAAAGTTTTTTCTGGGCCTCAAAATTACTGGGCCGGGAGATGGCTGACAATGCCGCGGGGCTTTATATGTTTTGTCGGCTTGTCGATGATCTGGCAGATGGTGATCTGCCGGAGGGCACGCACAGGCTTGGACAGATTCATGCCTGTCTTACAGCCCTGCGCGATGGCCGGCCGCAGCCATTTACAGACCCTGATCTGAGCGCTTTTCTGTCAGCCGTCACCTGTTCTGATCTGTTGGTTGAGCCCCTCATTCATTTGCTGGACGGTCTGTTGTTTGACCAGGGCAATGTCGCAATAGAAGATGAAGAGGCATTGATTATCTATGCCTATCAGGTTGCCGGAACGGTCGGGCGTATGATGTGCCCGATACTGGGCTGTCATGATAACAGGGCCCGGGCATTTGCGATTGACATGGGCATTGCCATGCAGCTGACAAATATTGCCCGCGATGTTTATGAAGATGCCTGTCTGGGGCGGCGCTATCTGCCAGCCAGCTGGGTTGGCCCGCTCAGTGCTGATGATATAAAATCAGCTGCACAGAATCCTGACAGCCCTGCCGGCAGGGCTGTGCAGACTGGGCTGAAACGCCTGCTCAATCTGGCCGATATCTATTACCGCAGCGCCGAGCCGGGCCTGTCATTTCTGCCAATGCGCGCCCATCTGGCAATCGGTGTTGCCGGACGTGTCTATGAACGCATCGGGCTTAAACTGGCAGCAGGTGATTTTAGCTGGCACAGCGGGCGCGTGATAACCGGCAGCGCTGAAAAACTCTCAGCAACGCTGGGCGCCCTTCCCCTGCTCAGATACAGAGCAAGGCCAGTGCCCGAGCATAACAATTATCTGCATTTGCCCCTGGCAGCATATCTCAGCCCCAGGGGTCTGTAATGCAGCAGGGCAATAAAGACATATCTGTTATCGGCGGGGGGCTGGCTGGCCTGTCATTACTGCATTATCTGCTGCATACAGACCCAACTGCCGCGCCCCGGCTTTTAGGCCCGCTCAGCCCGGCGGCAGACACGCCCCATATCTGGGGATTCTGGAAGACACACTGGCTTGATGAAGCAGCAGCGCTGTCACGCAAAAGCTGGTCTTGCTGGCAAATCATCACTGACAGGGGCCGCATCACCCAACAGGCACAGCACCGCCCCTATCATGTGATTGACAGCACGGTCTGGCTTGGCCATTGCCTGAAAACAGTAAGAAAATCAGCTGTCAGCCATGACCCGCAGCCACTGACAGACAATGTCCAAACGAGCGGAATATGTTTTGACAGCCGCCCGCCAAAGACGGACAGGACAGTGATGCTTCAGCATTTTCACGGGTTTGAAATTGAGGCCGCAAAGCCAGTTTTCACGCCGGACGTAATGATCTTGATGGATTTTCGCTGTGACCAGTCTAAGGGAATTCATTTCATTTATCTTCTGCCCTTCTCATCGACAAACGCATTAGTGGAATCCACACTTTTCTCTTTCACGCCGCTTTCTGCAGATTATTACCACACAGCAATAAACACCTATTTGAACACGCATTATCAGCTCAATGACTTTCAAATTCTGCGCCGTGAAAAAGGTGTGATTCCCATGGGCTTCTTTCCTGTGCGGGACAGGAACCTGCTTGCAGTCGGTGCAAATGGCGGCTGTATCCGCCCCTCATCCGGCTATGCATTCAGCGCTGTTCAGAGGCAATCACAGCAAATCGCCCGCCTGCTGGCAGCAGGCAAGCCGCTGAACGCACAGCGCGACCTGCCGGCACCGCACCGCTGGCTGGATTGCCAACTGGACAGAATATTTCTTGCTGTGCTGGCACAGCATCCACAGCGGGCCCCGGAACTGTTTTTACAGCTTGGCAGACAGATGAGCGGAGATAATTTCGCAGCTTTTATGTCAGGGCAGGCCAGCATATCGGACTACAGCACCCTAATAGCAGCGATGCCAAGGGGTATTTTCATTGCAGCGGCCCTTGAATTGCTGACGCGGAGACTGCAGAAATGACTCTGACACTCACTATCTGGGATATGATTGCGCTCGGGGCGGTTATGCTGGTTGGGTTGCCGCATGGGGCCTTTGACGGTGCGATTGCCGTTTGTCTTGGCTTTGGTCGGACGGGAAAAAGAATTGCCGGATTTATATCAATGTATTTGTTACTGGCCGGGCTGGCTGTGATGGTCTGGGCCCAGTCAGCTGTCTTTGCGCTGGCTCTGTTTCTGCTTATGACAATTATTCATTTTGGTGCTGGCGACATACCGGCGGCAAATTATCTGAAACTGGAAAGGACAGCACGCCTGCAAAGGGGGTTGTTGATCTATGCCCATGGCTGTCTCATACCGGTACTATTGCCGCTTGCCCATGAAGCTGATGTGCAAAGATTATTTTCAGCCCTTGCCGGGCCCAACGCTGTTATATTGTTTGACGGGTTGGTGCTATTGGGCGCATTTTGGATTATCAGCCTGCTGATTTATGGATTTCTGGCCCTTTCTGCCTGGCATTTACGCATGCCACTGGCCGAAATTCTGCTGCTTTCAGCGATGCTGTTTATTGTGCCGCCATTGGTTGGTTTTGCTCTTTATTTCTGTCTTGTTCATTCACGGCGGCATTTCGTGTCTGTCTGGACAGCATTGTGCAGCTTCACAGACAGGGCGCATATTATCGCCACAGCTGCAGCCCTGACCCTTGTGACCTGGGCAGGGGCGGGGGTGTTTTTTACCCTTCAGATGTCAGGCGGGCCCGGCAATGCTGACATAGCTGCATTGCGGACAGTTTTTATTCTGCTTGCCGCGCTGACAGTTCCGCATATGATACTGGTCGACTGGATGTTTCGTCCAGCAACAGAAAGATTGAGGGCAGATGGCTGACAAACACCCAACCAGTGCACGAAAGGACGCCCATCTTGATTTGGCAAAGCATCAGTGGCCGCACGGTGCTGAGAGCCGGCATCCCCTTGACAATATAGACCTTCCCTATAATGCCCTGCCAGAGCTCAATCTTTCAGATACCGATATCTCTGTGCGTTTTCTGGGCCGCAGATTAGCTATGCCGGTGATGATAACTGGCATGACTGGCGGTACAGACCGCAGCAACAAAATTAACAGCGCCCTTGTGGCAGTGGCCAGGGATGCCGGCATAGCAGTTGGATTAGGCTCACAGCGGGCCAGCCTCGAAGCCGGACAGTCCCAGAAAACCCTGCGCAAACAGGCGGGAAATACAATTCTGATCGGCAATATTGGTGCCGCACAGCTTGTCCAGCCACAGGGGATGGAGCTGGCAAGGCGCGCCGTCGATGATCTTGAGGCCGATGCCCTTGCCATTCATTTGAACCCGCTGCAGGAGCTTGTCCAGCCAGAAGGCGACCATAGCTGGGCCGGTATCAGCAGCGCTATAGAAAGAGCTGTGAGCAGACTGCCGTGCCCGGTACTGATCAAGGAAGTCGGGGCTGGCCTGTCCGGCGATGTCGTCACACGCCTGTATGGGCTGGGTGTGCGGCATGTTGACCTGGCTGCGCGCGGCGGCACAAACTGGGCGCTGATCGAAGCCAGCCGGCAGACAGCGCAAAATCAGCAGCTCTATGCCCCCTTTTTGTCAATGGGCATTGACCTGCCCTGTGCGATTACTGCCGCCAGAACCGCCTGTCCAGATATGCAGCTCATTGCCTCAGGGGGCATAAGGCACGGCCTGGATATGGCGAAATGCCTCTGGCTTGGGGCGGATATGGCTGGCATAGCTGGGGCTGTGATCAGCCAGCTTGAGGATGAGGAGGGCCGTTTGCAGCAGGACAGGCTGGCTGGCTGGCTGCAAATGAGCAAGGATCAAATCCGCCTGTCCCTGTTTTTGACAGGCGCGCGAACAGTTTCACAGCTTAAAATTTTAAAAACTGAAACAAAATCAGTATGTTAAAAGATAGTTTAAAATAATTAAAAAAAATGAAACCCATATAAATCTAAATTAGATTTATATGGGTATAAAGCATGACTTGAGAAAAGTCTTCCCCCCGACGGAGGCCCTGGTTTTCCTACTTTCCAGGGCCTCCATTTTTTTTGATATCTGTCTGTGCGTCCACCGCCCTTTTCACAATGCGGTGTGACAGCTTGTCACAGACAGGCTGACGGGACGCTCAGCGCCGCTTCCATTTTTCCAGCGCTTCATCATCACTCAGCCGGGCATCAACCCAATGTGCACCTTCCTGTGTTTCCTCTTTCTTCCAGAAAGGTGCCTTTGTTTTGAGATAATCCATGATAAAGGCCGCGCTTTCAAAGGCGGCATCGCGGTGGGCCGAAGCCGTACCGACAAAGACAATATTTTCCTGCGGGGCCAGTCTGCCAACCCGGTGAATAACCCGCACGGCCGCCAGTGGCCAGCGCTCGCCAGCCTCGGCCACAATCCGGGTGATTTCTGTCTCTGTCATCTGCGGATAATGTTCCAGTGTCAGTGCGATCAGGTGCTGGCTAGGGCCAGTGCCGTCAGTGTCACGCACAATGCCGGTAAAGCTGGCAATCGCACCAACCCCGGTGCCGCGCAACGCCTCTGTTTCAGCACCAACATCAAAATCATCTTCACAAACCAGAACTGTAACCTGCATTTTCTGCTAGCCCCCGGTCACTGGCGGGAAGAACGCAACCTCATCATCTGCCCGCACCGGACTCTCCAGAGAGGCATATTTCCTGTTAATTGCCACTCTTACTGTTTTCAAGTTCCGCAGGGCTGTCTGATGCCCGGCAGAAAGGCTGCCAAGATAGCTGGCCAGCTCAGACACTGTTTTCACATTTTCTGGCAACGTTATCTGTTCAGCAGCACAGCCTGTATGCTCACGCATCCATGCAAAATACAGAATTTTCATAATGCCCGCTCCCGGAACGGAAGAAAGTTAAGCATCTCGCCCCGACTGACAGAGCGGGCCTCCATCGGTATTTCAACCAACCCGTCTGCCCCCGTCAATGATGATATCACACCCGCGCCCTTGCGGCCATGCAGCACAGCCTGTTGCTGACCAGTATTTTCATCCATAATTAAACGCGCACGCAGATATTCGGCCCGCCCGGGCTGTTTGTTATGCTGAAAACCGCTGGCAATCCTGATTGCCAGCGCCTGTTGCTCTTTTCCGCCGCCCATCCTGTTTATCACCGGCATCACCAGCAGCTTGAAACATACAAAGGCAGCCACTGGATTGCCAGGCAGACAAAAAATGAATTTACCGCCCTTTTGTCCAACGGCCATCGGCCGGCCGGGCTTCATCGCCAACCGCCAGAAAACAGGTTCAGCACCAACAGCCCGCAGGGCCGCCTGTGTGTGATCCTCAATACCATCAGAGGCGCCGCCGGTTGAAATCACAGCATCGCACTCATTCAGCCCCCGCTCATAAGCAGCAATCAGCCTGTCCTTTTTATCCTCTATAATGCCGCCATCTGACAGGCAGAGGCCCTGTGCCTGTACCAGCCCGGCCAGCATGGGACGATTACTGTCTGGAATCTGCCCAGCTGCCGGCACTGTGCCGGTTGTGACAAGCTCATCTCCTGTAGACAGCAGCCGGACTGACAGGCGCGGCTGCACCAGAATATGCTCAATGCCCGCTGCTGCCAGCTGGCCCATCTCTGCCGGGCCGATATGGCTGCCAGATTCCAGCACTGTCTCGCCGGAACGCAGATTTTCGCCAGCAGGGCGGATATTTGTCCCGGCAGATATAATCTTCCGGCAGATCACATGGCCATCCGCAACTGTGCAGTCCTCATGCATAACAATACAGTCAGGCCCGGGCGGTACCACCGCCCCTGTATAAATCTCCAGTGCCTCACCATCACTCACAGCACCGCTGAAGGGATGCCCAGCACGCGCAGTGCCAGCAATCCTAAAGCGCCTGTCATGTTCTGAGCCCAAACGGACAGACTGCACAGCATAACCGTCAACAGCAGCATTATCTGTCTGCGGCAAATTCACCGCACTGTGATAATCCGCAGCTGCAATCCTGCCAAGCGACTGCATAACAGCCAGCTCTTCGGCCGGCCTGGTGACACAGCGCGCACGCGACAGCAGCATATCGCGGGCCTCGCTCAGCGTTGTGGTCTGTGAAGGGGTCATGAGCTATCTCTTATCCAGCCCCAGATGATGAAGCACCGCATCAGCAATCGCCGCGCTGTCATTCAAATCCAGCAGCGGCAGCGGACAGTCTGCTACAGCCATGTCACTGGCAACGGCAAAAATATGTCTGTCATTTTTGAACAAGGGCGGCTTACCCAGCGCCTCTCGCCAGATTTCAACTTTCGCAAAGGGCTCCTTTTTATATCCCTCAATCATCACCAGATCGCAAGGCAGCAACCGCTCAAGCAGAGTCTCCAGCGGCGGCTCACCTGCCTCATGCTCAACAAAATGGGCCGATCTGAGGGCTGATGACACCAGCACCTGACCGGCCCCGGCCTGTCTGTGACGCCAGCTGTCCTTGCCCGGGCTGTCTGCATCAAATTCGTGATGGGCATGTTTGATTGTCGCCAGCCTTATCCCGCGCATGCACAGCTCAGCAATCAGCTTTTCAGCCAGCGTTGTCTTGCCCGCACCCGACCAGCCGGCAAGTCCAAATACAGGGGTCGGCGCCATATCCCGCAGCCCCCTAACCGCCAGTGACATTCATATGTCTGCCTACCGAACTTGCCTGGCGTCGGCTGATGACAAAATCATGGCCCTTTGGTTTGCGCGCAATCGCGGCAATAATCGCCTCTTTTAACCCTGCCTCACCTCCAGACCGCAGCGCGCGGGCCAGATTGGCATTGTCATCCTGGCCCAGACACATATAGAGCTGGCCCGTGCAGGTCAACCGCACCCGGTTACAGCTCTCACAAAAATTATGGGTCATAGGGGTAATAAAGCCCAGCCGGCGCCCGGTCTCCCTGACATCAACATAGCGCGCTGGCCCCGCCGTGCTGAAATCACTGTCAGTCAGTGTAAAGCGTTTTGCCAGGCGCGAGCGTACCACAGATACAGGCAGATACTGGTCAACTCGATTCTCATTGCCAATATCGCCCATGGGCATCACTTCAATAATGGTCATGTCATAGCCCTGATCCCCTGACCACGCAACCATATCGCCAAGCTCATTCTCATTCACCCCTTTGAGCGCGACTGCATTCAGCTTGACAGACAGGCCGGCCGCCTTTGCCGCCTGCATTCCTTCCAGCACCTTGTCCAGATCACCCCAGCGCGTAATCAGCCTGAACTTATCTTTATCTAATGTATCAATGGAAATATTGAGGCGCCGCACCCCGGCTGCTGCCAGATCATCAGCCATCTTAGAGAGCTGGCTGCCATTTGTGGTGATTGTCAGCTCATCCAGCTGGCCAGATTTGACTGCCGTACCCAAATTGTGGATCAGCTGTATGATATTGCGGCGTACCAGTGGCTCACCGCCGGTCAGCCTGATTTTGCGTGTGCCAAGTGATATAAATGTCCGGCAGACAGTCTCAAGCTCTTCAAGGCTGAGAAGCTCTGCCTTGGGCAGAAACGTCATTTCCTCTGCCATACAATAAACACATCTGAAGTCACATCTGTCTGTGACAGACACGCGAATATAATCAACCGCACGGCCGAACGGATCAACCAGTGTCTGTTTTTCAGCATCTGTCCCGGGCATCATGCTGTCATCCATATCCTTGCTGTCTCTTACACCTGTTTGACTGAACCTGACTGCACTCTATCTAGAGCGTTATCTTAACGCGAACAGCACAAAAAGGGAAATGCAGGGGCAATTATTTTAAGATTTTATTAAATCTGCCCTCACTGTGCCAGTGGGCAACCACATCACGGATCAGCCGCGCTGACACGGAAAAATTGACACCGGCATTGCTGTCAGTTTCCTTTGTAAAGATAGCATCAACAAGGCCTAGCACGCTACCATCGGCTGCAATCAACGCCCCGCCAGAGGCCCCCGGATTCACAGCTGCATCGGTCTGAATGAAATCTTCTGTCTCATTAAAGCCAATATTCTTGCGTGCCACAGCTGATATCACCCCGCAGCTGAGACTGAGTCCCAGCCCAAAGCTGTTAGCAATCACACAGGCATGTGCGCCGACCTCTGGCAGTCTGCTGTCAAAGCTGGCTGGCTGCCCCTCCTGTTCAGCCCGAATGACTGCCAGATCGCTCGCCCTGTCAACAGCAACAAGATGGCCATCAAAGCGCATGCCTGAATTATTCATTATCTCTATGCGGGTTGCACGCCCGACTACATGGGCGGCCGTCAGGATAAAATAGCTTGGCAGGCGGCTGGTGCTCCTGTCCTCCAGCGCGTCTGGGGAAAAATAAATGCCGGTGCCCTCAGGGGCTGTGCCTTTAGGGGCCCCAAAACCGGGACGCTCATATCCCGGCCAGGTCGGCAGAATACGAACCACTGATGGCTGTGCATTGCGAAAACTTTGTACCCCATGTTCAGCAGCCAGCGGCCGCAGAACCGCCACCGAAAGCGCCAGCCCCAGAATGAGACAGGCAAGCGCGCGCATCTTTACAGCCGCACAGCCGCGCCGGAATAAACAGAGGCTGTATCCATGCCACTTGTGCTCAGCACAAAATAGGCCGCCACACTGATAGCAATCGCCGCACAACTGCTGATTAAGAATATTTTCATTGCCTGTCTCCTTGCTTTTATCAGGGCCGCCCGGCCCTGTCTCTGTCCTGATAAGGTTATTCAGCTTTAGTTGCTGTTTTCAGATAATCTATCAAATCTTTTCTGTCCTGTTCATTTTTCATCCGCTGGATGGGCATTTTTGTTCCCGGCGTAACCACATCAGGCCCGTCAGAGAACAGCCGGTGAATAGACGCCTCATCCCAGACAATATCAGAACTGATCAGTGCCGAAGAATAATTATACCCGGCCAGCGTTCCGGCCTTTCTGCCGAACAGCCCGTATAATGAAGGGCCGGCACGGTGCGCGCCATCCTCAACCAGCGTATGGCAGACTGAGCATTTTCTGGCAAATTGGCGTTCACCGTTTCCCATTTCTGCTGTCGGATGAAACCGGCGGGCCGGGCCCGGGGTCTCTAGTATCTGGGGCGGAAAATCATTTATCTGCCATTTGGTAATATGATCATCAAGGCTGGCAGTGACCATCTCACCGGTTCTGGCCATCAGCTGTACAGACCAGATAGGCCCGTTTGCTGCCTTGAAATCGCGCAAAAGAGTCAGGCTGGCTATGTCTATGACCTTGATCTGCCCTTTTGCATTGCCAAAGACAATCTGCTGCTTATCCACCGAACGTGACACTGACAGGACAGGTGCGCGCTCATCACCGATTTTGACCAGCTCATCACCGTTTGACAGCTGGCTGACAATCATCGCGCCGTCTGTTGTGCCATAGGCAAGCAGGTCTGCCGCCTCATCAACAAGCATCACATTCACGCCCCACCCATAACGCACGACCGCGCGAAGATAGCTGGCATCAGACAGCCGCCAATAGCGGATATCACCGTCATAACCGGCACTGTAGAGAAACTGTGCATCCTGGCTGAAGGCCACTGCATTAACCGGCCCGTCATGCCCCTGCAACCTGTGAACAGGTACTGACCGGCCAGCCTCGATATCACTGAGCGACCAGACAGAAGCGCTCCCGTCCCAGCTTGCAGCCGCCAGAAACCGGCTGTCATCAGAAAAAGCCAGATGGACAATCTTTCCTTTATGGGCCTGTATAACCACTGGCACAGGGGCTGGGCCGTCGGGCGTGAACGCTGCCAAATCCCAGAGCAATATCTGATGGTCATCACCGCCAGATGCCAGATAGCGTCCATCAGCCGAAAACCTAGCTGTATTCACAGCAGCAGCATGGCCGTCAAGACGGGTGAGCTGACGCATTTCAGCGGCATCCCACAGAACAGCTGAATAGTCAAAGCTGGCACTGACCATAAAGCGTCCGTCTGCAGACAGCGTCAAATCCTTTACCGGCCCGCCATGCGCGGTGAACTGCTCTAATGCCTGTGCCCGTTCTGCCGCCCAGATAACAGTGGCGCCGGCCAGCAGCACATACACACACATAAGCCCGGCCAGCCGCTGGCCCAGGATTCGGCAGACAATATGGGTTATATCACGCATCACCGCTCACGCGCCTTTCAAACAGGCCGGCAGGCGGCCACGGCACCTGCCGGTCTTTGTCAGAAAAATTGTGCTTATTCAGCCGGTTTGGCTTTGGCGCGCCTGGCATCTGCATCAACTTCCTTCACCCAGAGGCCGTGATGCTCCTTTGCCCAGTTGCGGTCGACCTTGCCAGAATTCATAGCGTCCAGCGCCCCTTCCATGCCGACAGAACCAATATAGATATGCGCTACAATGATGGTCATAAGCACCAGCGATACTATCCCGTGCCAAAGCTGGTTCAGCTGCTGTTCCTGCAGGACGGTCAGCTGTGTTGGCAAATCAAAACCGACCACATTCAGCATCGCAAATGTCTTGGAGAACATCTCTGTCTGAAAGGGGAAAAGCAAGGCGATCCCGGACAGGGAAACTGACAGCCCGCCCAGCATTACAATCCAGAAAATTATTTTCTGGCCAGCATTGAATTTGCGCGCTGGTGGATGAACCCCCTTTGAGAAGATACCGCCGCCGGCCTTCAGCCAGTCCAGATCAATCTTTGACGGTACATTATGGCGCACCCATAAAATAAATGACAGTGCCAGTCCTGCCATAAAGGCAAAGGCAAGATAGTTATGCGCATATTTGCCGGCAATGGTCAGCGCAGAGAACATCTCAGGGCCCAATACAGGCAACAGGAAATAGCGCCCATAGAGCAGATTGAGACCAGTCAGGGCCAGAATCACAAATGATCCAGCCATCAGCCAATGGGCAAATCTGTCCAGGCTGCCAAATCGTTCAATAACCTTGCCCGAGGGGCCGGCATCAATCATTATGCGTCCGCGCCAGCTGTAAAATGCCGCCAGCAGCACGATAATGCCGATAATTCCCACTGCCCCATAAACAGACACAGGGCCATTGCGAACAGCCCGCCAATTATCACCCTCTGACTGAATCATCACAGCCGATAATTCATTTTTCAGCGATACATTTCCGGCATTGCCGCCCCTGATAAAGCGCCAGAGATCAGCATCTGAGTTCAAGCCGAGAGTCTGGCCAGGCACCTCACCCATAGTCTGGGCCTGTGCAGGAATGCTGATACCTGGCAAGCCGGACAAGCCAACCCCCGCCAGAACGGCCAGACAGATAAAGGCCAGCTGTAATCGTTTTATCACAGTCATTTCTTCGTCTCCTGTAAACGCATACGCTATGGCTCGGCTGACCTTAATCATAGGCCTGCAGGCGGCTGCGCTGTGAAAGTGTGTCGAGCGTCTTACCATCAAGCGCGCTGTCCGCAGCGCCAAGATATTCGCCCTTTTTATACATCAGAACACGGCCCTGCTCTTCTTCGCGGCACCCCGAAAGGGCCACAAGAAGGCTGAGACAGAAGCCGGCAATGACAGTAAAATTCAGAAAAGATTTCATTCAAGACATCCTTTTCGGTTCTCTTGCAAGAGGACAGTAAGAAACAGGGCGAAACCTGCAGACAGATGCCATGCCAGTTCCGCCCCTTCTTTTCGTTTTCGCCGAGGCTGGCCTCAGCTGCCCTTTACTGTATAGGCTGTACCCCAGCCCCAAGCACCTGAACCGAAGCCGCGTGATACGACACGCTCGCGGAAGATGTTGGAAACCTGATCCCCGTCACCGGCGAGCAGCGCCTTGGTAGAGCACATTTCAGCACAGATAGGCAGTTTACCCTCGGCCAGACGATTACGCCCGTACTTCTGGAACTCGACCTCGGACATATCATCCTCAGGGCCGCCTGCACAGAATGTACATTTGTCCATCTTGCCGCGGGAGCCATAATTGCCGGCCTGCGGGTATTGCGGGGCACCGAACGGGCATGCATAAAAGCAATAGCCACAGCCAATGCACAGGTCTTTGGAATGCAGCACAACTCCCTGTTCGGTCTGATAAAAACAATCGACCGGACAGACAGCCATACAGGGTGCATCAGAGCAATGCATGCAGGCAACGGAAATTGACCGCTCGCCAGGCTTGCCGTCCTGAATTGTGACCACACGGCGGCGGTTCACACCCCAGGGAACTTCATGCTCATTCTTACAAGCTGTGACACAGGCGTTACACTCAATGCAGCGTTCAGCATCACAAAGGAACTTCATACGTGCCATGATATTCTCCTTTATGCACGCTCGATGGCACACAGGGAACATTTTGACTCCTGCATGAGCGTAACCGAATCATAACCATAGGTCATAGCTGTGTTTGCAGCCTCACCCAACACATAAGGATCAGACCCTTCAGGATATTTATCCCTGAGGTCTTTGCCTTCCATATGGCCGCCAAAGTGGAATGGCAGGAAGGCAACACCAGCAGCAACCCGCTCTGTTACCATTGCCATGACTTTGATCTGCGCCCCTTCAGGTGTCTTTACCCAGACCATGTCGCCATCCTTGATCCGCAGTGAGTTCGCATCACGCGGGTTCATCTCAACAAACATGTCCTGCTGGAGCTCTGCCAGCCACGGGTTAGACCGTGTCTCATCACCGCCGCCCTCATATTCGACCAGACGGCCGGATGTAAGGATTATAGGGAAGTTCTTGGAATGATCCACATCCTGAATGGATTTATACATCGTCGGTAGACGATACAGCTTCCGGTCAGTATATGTCGGATAATCCGCAACCAGATCACGGCGACTTGTGTAGAGAGGTTCACGATGCAGCGGAATCGGATCCGGGAATGTCCAGACCTTCACACGCGCCTTGGCATTGCCGAACGGTGCACAGCCATGCTTGATGGCAACACGCTGGATACCGCCTGAAAGGTCAGTTTTCCAGTTTGTTTTCTCACCGGCAACAGCATCGATCGCTGCCCGCTCATCAGCAGTCAGATCACCATCCCAGCCCAGCTTGGTCAGCATGGCCATTGAAAACTCAGGATAGCCATCCTTAATCTCAGAGCCGGCTGGATAAGACCCTTCAGCCAGCAGATTATTGCCCTCATGCTCTACACCGAAACGGGCGCGGAAGCACAGCCCGCCTTCTGCAACAGGCTTTGAGGTGTCATAGAGCAACGGTGTGCCCGGATGCCCCATCTCTGCGGTACCCCAGCATGGCCATGGCAGACCATAATAATCACCGTCTGCCGGCCCGCCGACAGCCTGTAATGTGGTCTTGTCAAAGGTATGCTGATTGTCCATATGCAGCTTCAGACGCTCTGGTGACTGACCGGTATACCCAATCGTCCACATGCCCTTATTGAACTCTCTTGTCACATCCTCAATAAGCGGCTCATCACCATTTACCGAAATGTTGCGGAACATGCGGTCAGCAAAGCCCAGCTTCTTGGCGAACTTATACATGATCACATGGTCAGGCAGAGAATCAAATGACGGGTCAATAACCTTCTCACGCCACTGCAATGAGCGGTTAGAGGCCGTCACAGAGCCATATGTCTCAAACTGTGTTGTTGCTGGCAACAGATAGACGCCGTCAGTACGGTCTGAAAGCA
>JAYPEG010000003.1:2200-41665 GCA_038125645.1 Alphaproteobacteria bacterium | reverse complement strand
GCTGAAACCGTTGGATAAGGATCGATAACAACCATCAGATCCAGCTTTTCCATAGCTGTTTTCATTTCTTTCATACGCGTCTGAGAGTTCGGCGCATGGCCCCAGAACACCATTGCCCGCACATTGTCAGGCTGGTCGATATTGTTCTTGTCCTCAAGAACGCCGTCAATCCAGCGTGAAACGGGAATGCCGCTCATATTCATCAGGCTCTTATTCTTGCCGTCAGCCCCCTTGATGGATGCAAAGCGGTCTTTCAGCCAGTCATAATCCTCGCCCCAGACCCGTGACCAATGCTTCCATGCCCCTGCAGACAGGCCGTAATAACCTGGCAGTGAATGTGAAAGCACACAGAAATCTGTTGCACCCTGAACATTGTCATGACCACGGAAAATATTGGCCCCGCCACCGGCAACACCCATATTGCCCAGTGCCAGCTGCAACGCACAGTAAGCACGGGTATTGTTGTTACCATTGGTATGCTGCGTGCCGCCCATACACCAGATAAAGGTGCCGGGACGGTTATTTGCCATGGTTTGGGCAACACGGCGCAGCTGCGAGCCCGGAACGCCAGTTACGCGCTCTGTCTCCTCAGGTGTCCATTTTGCCACCTCATTACGCACATCTTCCATACCATAAACACGCTGGCGGATGAATTCTTTATCCTCCCAGCCATTCTCAAAGATATGCCACATAATGCCCCAAATCAGGCCCACATCCGAGCCCGGACGGAAACGCACATATTCATCAGCATGCGCGGCTGTACGGGTAAAGCGCGGGTCACAGACGATAAGCGGGGCATTGTTCTGCTCTTTGGCTTTCAGCACATGCAGAAGCGATACAGGATGCGCCTCTGCCGGATTGCCGCCGATAATGAAAATCGCACGTGAATTGTGGATGTCATTATAAGAGTTGGTCATCGCCCCATAGCCCCAGGTGTTCGCAACACCGGCAACTGTGGTTGAGTGACAGATACGGGCCTGGTGGTCACCGTTATTCGAGCCCCAGTATGCATAGAGCTTGCGAAACAGATAGGCCTGCTCATTGTTATGCTTGGCAGAACCCAGCCAATAAACCGAGTCAGGGCCTGATTTCTCACGGAGATCAAGCATCTTGTCGCCGATCTCATTGATCGCGTCATCCCAGCTCATCCGTGTCCATTTGCCACCGACCAGTTTCATCGGATATTTCAAACGGCGCTCACCGCTGGCTGTTTCCCGCACAGACGCACCTTTTGCACAATGCGCGCCCAGATTAATCGGGCTGTCCCAGCCAGGCTCCTGTCCTGTCCAGACACCATTCTGCACTTCTGCCATGACCGTACAGCCAACAGAACAATGGGTACAAACTGTCTTTTTTATCTCTGCGGCACCGCCCGCTGTCACTGCGCCGGCCGGCTTCACATTAGAGCCGATCAATGCAGTTGAAACAGCAATACCGCCAATGGCAAGACCAGAGCCGCGCAGGAATGCACGGCGGTCAACAACCTTATCGGCTGCCTTGCCAATGAAAGATGATGACTGGGGGCCTCTCGCTACCCCGGACGTCTTCTTTCTAAGCATGGTTTCCTCCTTGAATTAAACCTTACTGCTGAACCTGTCTAAAAACGCGCTGTTTTATAGAAGGTCTTTACATGTTCTGTCTCACGGTAAGCTGACCCTGAAACAGACTGGATTTCAGATGCTGACACAGCTTTGCCCGCCATACCGGCCCCAGCAGCCGCCGCACCAAGTGCAGACAGCTTCAGGAAGTCACGGCGGTCACTCTGCCTAACCTCTTGCTTTTTGGTCTTCATAACCTTTCCTCCAGTTAATGCCCCCGCCCGCCCCTGTCAGGACAGGCCGGCGCCCTATTATGCCCGGGGCGTCACGCTACCCGGACAGCTCCATATCGAAAGCCAGGCTTTCAATATTCATAAACACCTTGCCGATAGTACCGACCGGTGCAAAAAACACAGCCGCTCTGGCAGCTTCCAGATCAGAGAATAACAACCCTGCCCAGGGCGCCAGATGCTTTTTGAAAAACGCGGCCTGCTCAGCAAGGCTGAACGGCCGCCCGAATGTACCCCTGATGAGACCGGCCATCATATCACACAGGCTGGCAATGTGATCTTCTGGATCCTTTACATTGTCAGCACGGGCAATGCCAATTGCCGCCATATCCCCACGCAGCGCAGCCAGCGGCTTCTCATTCAGGAATCCCGTCAGGTAAAATGACGCATAGGGCAGCAGCTCACCGCGCCCGACACCAATGAATAATTCCACATACTCATGCCGGACAAGTGCGCCATCCATCTGGCCGGCCAGATGCGCCAGTGCCGTGCAGGCCTGGCCAATATCGCTGTCATCACCCTTGATCGCAGCTATCTGCTCAATCAGAGCCGCATCAGGCTCTGCGCGCAACAGACTGCCCAGAAACTCATACATCTGGGCACGCAGAATATCCTCAGCGGCTATCTGACCAGCCGTGCCAGTCTGACCAGTCTGACCAGTCTGACCAGTCTGGTCGAGCATTTTTGTTGCTGTCGCGGGCAAAACGCACTCCTTTTGTCCATCATATCTGTATTTCTCTGCCAATGGCAAATCTTTTTCACCGCGTTTGTTTCACCAGCCGGAAAGCCGGCCAATCCAAAATCACAGAACAGCTTTAGACCTCTTACGCATGAATTTCTGACTTTAGACAAAAACAGCGAAGAAATTTTAGTGTTCATAAACTGTCATCACACAGAAATTTTTGAAGCATTATATTGTTTTTAAATAATTATTTTCGTTCAAAAACCATTCTCCTAGGGCGTAATGCCTTCACGTCATCAGTCTCGTTTTCAGACAAATTTACAGCCAGACTGTTTTCATCCGGCAGGGACGTTTTCAGATCAGGTTCGCCCGTCTTGTCCTGCGGGCTGTTGGCAGATGGCTGTCTGGCTTTCCTTTTGCCGCCCCGGTCTGATTCGCTTTCGGGTTTATCTGCGTCTGATCCTTTCATTTTCCTTGCTGACTGCTGGTCATGGGTCTTGCTGTTTGCCGGCTGTTGCGGGCCGGGTGCGGCATTGGTGCCGGCTTCTTGCCGGGCATCAGCAGCGCGGCCTGTGTCCATATTATCTTCCGCCTCTGTTTCTTCTTCTTTGTTGTTGAGTATGTTATCAAGGTAACCCTTGCCAACCTTATAAGCGGTCTGCATATCTGGAATCACTGTCGCCGCATCTGTGTAATCCTCGCCATATTCCACCATCTGGTCAGCAAAGCGGAACAGCGGATTCAGCCGCCAGAGCCGGCGCAAGGCCAGCTGGCGCAGCCTGTCCGGCACCCTGCGGCTGAAAAAATCATCAAGCTCTGCTGCCTGTGTACAGTTTTGTGGGTCTGGCAGCTCATAGCGTGCACACAGCTGGGCATCGCTCAGCTGGCGCTCTTCTTCGCTTTCATCAGCATCCTGCCCGTCAGTAAGCTGCGGGTCAGCGATTTCTGTGTCGGCATGCCTGTTTTCACCGCCCTGCTCACTCCTAGCCTGACCAGGCGGTGTGACCGCGCCGGCGTTCTGCTGCTCTGCCCCGTCCTGCGGCTGGGTGCGCCCCGCACGCTGTTCTGCCTTGCGCCGGGCCCAGCGTGAGAGCATATGCGCTGGTTCATTGTCTGTCATATCCGCCTCTCATCATTTTATGCCCCGGCCAGCGCTGCCCCCCCTTTTTTCCTGTTATCAAAGGGGACAGCGGGGCATTTTCAATGCAGCCTGCCCTTTGGATCAGGTGTGGCAAAGACACCGGCCCCGCGCACACGCTTGTCACCGCCCCGGTTTTCATCAGCATCGATACGGGCGGCCCCGCGCCTTCGCTTCACAAAACTTTCTGGACGGAAATGCGCCTCAACAAAATCAGCGACAAATTCAGCGATCGGGCCCTGAAGCGGCAGTTTTTCAACCTGATCCTCACCGCAATCCTCATAATCCTGAACAGCATAGGGTGACAGGCTGACCGCCACCAGACTCAGGCCGGCGTCACTGTCTTGTGCCCCATTTTCATCATCGCCCTCATCATCAGCGCGCAACACAATATAGAGTGCCGGATCTGATGACTGCAAATTTTCAGCATAGGCCTCAGCCTCGGCGCGGTGCAGATCGATCATGATATCGGCCATATACAGTTCCGGCTGTTCGGCACGCGCATCATCACAGCGCAGCGCCTGCAGAGCAACAGAACCCATCGGAACCGCCCCATTTCCCTCGCGCACCTCAATCGGGATCAGATCATTAACGACCCATTTATGGCTCAGCCAGGGGTTGTCTAGCGCGCGCCGCTCAAAAATCACCCGCACATAATAGAGGACATGCGGTGCCCGCGCTGCAATCAGCCTGTCATCATCCTGCCCAGAGGTCACGAAAATTGCACTCCTTATGTTCCGGCATAAGCGTCACAGCCCGCAAATCAGAAACCGCAATCGCTGCCAGCCACTCAGTCTAACGCTCTGTTTCATTCTTTCAAACAAAAACTAGTGCGTGTTCACAGCAGCGAAAAGAGGCAAAGCAAAAAAACAAAAACAGACTTGCAGGTGACTTTCGCGGCAGATTGGCTTATTTAATAACTGTTACAGGCGCTGCCCAGATAAGAGACAGACATGAAATCACAGACCAAGCATATAATCCTGTGTGACTGCGAAGGCACGATGTCACTTGACGGAAACGCCATTACAAAAGCCTGCAAGGGGGCCGGAACTGCCAGCGTGTCAGAGATTCACACCAGCCTGTGCAGAAAACAGGCTGACAGGCTGGCGGCCTTATTTTCCGACACATCGCCGCAGGACGAACTGTTCATTGCCTGCACACAAGAAACATCCCTGTTTGAGTCACTTGCAGATGAGGCCGGGCGGCCCGCACCGCACACGCTTAACATCCGCGAACAGGCGGGCTGGTCTGATGAGGGGCAGAAAGCCACGGCAAAAATTGCCGCGCTGATAGCTGCGGCTGTATCCCCGCCAAGGCCGGCACGCTCGATGGCGATGACATCCCATGGGCGCTGCCTGATTTATGGCGGCGGGGCGGCAGGCATTGCGCTTGGCCAGGCTCTTCAAGGGGTGCTGGGCGTAACAGTCATGCTGACGCCAACAGACAGCCTGCCCCTTGCTGATCAGCATTGCGGGCAGCTGGCACGCGGGCAGATCACAAAGGCCAGCGGCCATTTCACTGCCTTTCAACTGACCATCGACGGCTTTGCCGAGGCCCTGCCCAGCAGCCGGTCTGAGCTGAGCTTCCCGCAGCCCAGTGATGCGGTGGAGACCAGCTGCGATATTCTGATAGATTTATCTGGCGGCACGCCATTATTCACGGGCCATGAAAAACGTGACGGCTATTTCCGATGCGCTGCTGATGACACAGCCGGCCTTGCACAGATACGCGCCGCGGCAGCCGAAATGATAGGCAGTTTTGAAAAGCCCATTTATGTCGATTTTGATGAGAATTTATGTGCCCATTCCCGTAACGGGCTGACCGGATGCACGCGCTGTCTTGATGTCTGCCCGGCAGGTGCGATTACAACTGCGGGCGATCATGTTGCGATTGATGCGGGTATATGCGGCGGCTGCGGTCTGTGCGGCGCGGTCTGCCCGTCCGGGGCAGCACGCACAGCCTATCCGTCGGCGGAAAGCCAGCTTCAGCAACTTTCAGTGCTGGCAGAAACCTACAGCGGTGCCGGGGGCAAAAACCCAGCCCTGCTGTTACATGATGCCAGCTTTGGCAGTGAAATGATCGCCATGATAGCGCGCCATGGCCGGGGATTGCCCGCCCATGTCATCCCCTTTGAAATGCACAGCACCGGACGCTGTGGGCATGATTTGCTGGTTGGTGCGGTCGCTCTTGGCTTTCACCAGATTTTCATTCTGGCAAATCCTGCCCTGCGCGAAGAACAGGAAAACAGCCTCAGCTACCAGATTTCACTGGTCGGGCATCTGTGCGCGGGCGTGGCTGTCAGCGCGGAAAACCGTTTTGTCCTGATACAGGAGCTGGATCCAGAACAGGCAGAAGCCCGGCTCTGGGATACGCCTGCACCTGCCGCCTGCAAATCTGCAGCTTTCTATCCCGCGGGCAATCCGCGTACCCTCACCCGGCTTGGCCTGCGCGGGCTGGCAAAGGCGGCCGGTTCACAGACAACAGCCATTGCCCTGCCCAGCGGGGCCCCCTATGGACGCGTTGATGTCAATACTGACAGCTGTACCCTGTGCCTGTCCTGTGTCGGGGCCTGTCCAGCCGGGGCCCTGCAGGATAATCCAGACGCCCCGCAGCTCCTGTTCCGCGAAGATGCCTGTCTGCAATGCGGCATTTGTGTTGCCACCTGCCCGGAAAAGGTTATTGCATTAGTGCCGCAATTCAATCTGGCAGACAGTGCAATGGCAACAGACCTGCTGCTTGAGGACACCCCTTTTCACTGCACCGGCTGTGGCAAGGCCTTTGGCACCACCCGTTCAGTAGAAAATATCATTGCCAGGCTGTCAGAACATTCAATGTTCCGCGATGAGGGGCGCACAGAAATGCTGCGTATGTGCGAGGACTGCCGTGTTGAGGTTATGTTCGCTCAGGACACGAAACTGGAAGATGTAAAGGAACGCCCGCGTCCGCGCACCACTGATGATTATTTGAATTGAGCCGGCCGCACCGCCCTATCCGGCCAGCGGCAGATTAACCAGCAGATTCTGCGGCTTGGCTGTGATAATGCCTACTTCATTCATTGCCAGACCCAAATAGACGGGCCTGCCTTTCATCTGGTCTGCAAAACCATCATCAGCCTGCAGGAAAAACAGACATAAAATCCGCTTCAGCCGCTCATCATCAACAGGCTGGCCCTGATACAGATCGTTCAGAACCGCGCTGGCCGTGCTGTCCAGACCGACATGCCATGACCAGTTTTCATCATCAATTCTGACCATTGGTGTTATACGCACAGAAAGTTCAAGGAAATGCGCGACCCAGCTTTCCAGTACCCGGGCGAGCCCGTCAAGGGCAGGCTGGGTATAAGCAATATCCACAGACGTGTCAAAACGGTCTGAGCGCTGCCAGTACTCATCCTTGTTATCGCTGGTCAGAATATCTATCTGCACCTCATCTGGACTCTGGCTGCGCTGCAGGCTGCGCTGCTGCCCGGCCTGCATCTGCACAGTCGCCTGATCAGCTGTCATAATACGCCCGTCTGAAATGGTCACGCTTTGCGCACGGAACAGGATTTCTGCTGCACGCACCTGCATGGCATCTGCCGCCCCATTCATGATTTCGCGCAGGATTATCTGCGTTAACTGTTCAACAAACAGCGGCGGAAAGGAAATTGCCGCCCCAGCGGCAATCGCCATATAGGCTGCCTGCAGATTGTCATACTGGCCAAGAAACTGGCGGAACGCCAGCACAGCCCGGTAATTATCTGCTGCATCACTGTCTGCCAGTGCTGCCAGCTCTGCCTCAGCGACAGCTGCAAATGGCTGTGCGGTTAATTTTTCATGCAGGGCAATTTCAGCCGCGCAGGACTCCTCAACAAGCGCCAGCTCAGGACGGTGAAAATAAGCGGCCATAAAATCAGCCCCCGGGATCAGTCGTCCCCCATCCCCCCGCTCTAATAGATGCCAGCCTGATGTCAGCCAGAAATCATTCATTCTGTTATCTCCTCACTGCCCTGGCTTCTGCTCACAGCTCATCATCAACAATCTGCCATAATGTCTGTGTCGCACAGGACACGGCCTTGGCATGGGCACGGAACTGTTCTTTGATACCCTTATTGTCCATGTGCCGTGCAAGGCTGAGCAATGTGCCGGGCTTATGTTCTGAACAGATATCAGCCATAAAGGCAATTTCCTCTCTTGCAGCTGCGCGCGCGGCGTCCTCAGACGGTGCGCCGTAATGCGAAGACAAATGCGCGGCAAGGACAGTTTCCAGCCAGTCAAGATCACCCGCGCTTGCTGTGGACACGCTGACAAAGGTGGAATAGCCGAAATCAGGAATAGACAAAAATCCATTGGCAAAGGCCTGCTTCACTTTGCCTGTCAGCTCGGCCTCGCGGCAATGGGCAAAGGAAAAACCGCCGGAAACAGCCCAGTTGCCCTCATCAGCTGCCTTTTCAAACACATGTGTGTCAGAGGCATCAAAGCGGATAGTCTTTGCCAGTTTCATGGCACCTCTGCCCCCTCAAGTTCTGGCAGGGCGAATATAGCGTCAGCATCAAGCAGGCTGATAACCTGTGCCTTGCCGCCTGTTTTCACCAAACCACAGCCCTCTTCATCAAGCCCTATCCACTCTGCATTCTGCCCGTCCCTGGTCATCAGCACAGCCTCTTTGTCTACCCGCTTCACCCACAGATCATGCAGGGGCCTGAAGCCCTCACCTTCCCATCTATGCAGCCATACCAGAAAGTGGCGGCAACAGGATTCCAGTAGCCGCGTGCGCGATATGAATCCAGCCCCCTCCTCTTCCAATGAGCTGTTCGCCATTCTGTATTCAAGTGAACGCGGCCTGTCATCTGCTGCGATACGCAGCCTGAGCCCGGCAACCATCCATGCCGGCAAGCTGTCGTCACCGCTGGCCGGGGCCATGCTGACCCGCACATAACCGGCAACCCCCCTGTTCAGCAGCAAGGTGCCGGGAAATTGATAACCGACTGACACCTCTGGCGGGGAGGCCGCACCAATCGCATCGCCGATTGCGATCATCAGCGCGTGATGCATTTGGGCGGCCTGAGCTGCAGGCACTTCCGGGGCCAGCGTCACAGCCATATCCAGCATATCTGTTCTGCTGCTATAGCAAACCAGCCCAACCGCACCTGCCGCAGCCCTGGCAATAGCCTTTGTGTGCACATCACTGCCTTGTCCAACGGCCTCTGCCTGCAGCAGTGGCGGCAACTGCGGCTGTGTGTGCTCATCTGCCGGATCGGTTTCATAAAACAGGCTCATCTGTCACCCCTCCTGCCGCAAATCTGCTTTTTCAATCAGTCGCCTTGCAATCGTGCGATAGGCCTGTGCCTGTTCTGATGCTGGCTCTGCGACTGTTACCGGAAGGCCGGAATCTGATCCCTGCCGGACACTCAGCGACAGTGGAATATCACCCAGCAGTTCCAGCTGCCGCTTTTCTGCTTCTCTGGCGGCGCCGCCCTCACCAAAAATATGATCTTTGCGCCCGCAATCTGGGCAACACCAATAGGACATATTCTGGATCATACCCAATACCGGCACATTGGCCTTGTCAAACATTGTCACCGCCTTGATTACATCCAGCAGGGCAATGTCCTGCGGTGTTGACACAATTACCGCACCAGCCAGTGATACCTGCTGGGCCAGTGATATCTGAATGTCACCTGTGCCGGGCGGCAGATCAAGGACGATTACATCCAGCTCGCCCCACGCAACAGCATTCAACATCTGTGTCAGGGCTGACTGCACCATCGGGCCGCGCCAGATCATCGCTGTGTCATCAGGAACCAGCAACCCCATGCTCATCAGCTTAATGCCGTAATTCTCCAGCGGGGCCACCATATCACCGCCGACTGCAGGCGGCTTGCCGCTGACACCCAGCATACGCGGCTGTGAGGGGCCATAAACATCAGCATCCAGAAGCCCGACTGACAACCCCTCCATCCGCAGCGCGACCGCCAGATTGACAGCCGTTGTGGATTTGCCGACACCGCCCTTGCCGGATGCAACTGCAATGAACCGCCGCACCCGGCTTTCCAGAACCTTTTCCCGCGCCTTTGGCGTTGTCTCAGCTACTGTCTGCTGATCTGTATCTGTGCGGCTTTCATGGGATGTGACAATGACTGTTGCGCTGGTCACGCCCTCTATCGCCAATGCTGTCTTTTCTGCCAATTTACGCAGCGGTTCCATAGCCGGGCCGCGATGCGGGGGCACGTCCAGCACAAAGCTGATATTGCTGTCCTTTATCTGTATGGCGTTCACCATACCCATTGACACAATATCGCGCCCCTGTGACGGGTCAATAACCGCGCGCAGGGCCTCCAGAATATCGTGCTCGCTAAGGCTAGACATCCTGTTTCACTGTGCCTCTGAATCCGGGGCCACCAGCGTGGCGGTGAACTCATGACTGAAATTCAGCTCTTCGATGTGAATCTTTGCCGTTATCTGACAGGCTGACCCGGCAGCGACCTTATTCTCTATCACAGCTTCCTCCAGCCGTTCTGTGAGTTTTTGATGGGCAGTGACGCCCAGCTGCTTCAAAAATTTCCGCAGGCTGACCTCGCTCTCGCTCATCTGATCAAAATCTGGTTTTCTGTCTTTCATTTCTGCCTCTGTCATTTGTTTTTGCTTGTTAGTGGATGTCCTTTAGTGGATGTCTGCTCGTGGATGTTTGTTCAGGCGCCCCCCTGCCCTGTATCCCTATTTATAGCTAATCGGGGCGCCCAGGTCTTTTGCTTTCAGCGTATGCACAAAGGCTCTTATCGCGTCCACCTGCGCCTGGTTCAGCACGATCTGTTTCAGGCTGGCCGGGGCCTGTTCTGGCCGGGGCGGGCTGATGCCCTCAACCTGAACAACAGACGGATGCGGCAGCAATGTCCAGAAAATCTCGAACCGTGTCTGCCAGTCAGCGAGCGATTTTATGGCGCCAAAGGACGGTGTCATCCCAATACCGCCAAAGGGGTTCATGTCGCCCACCACATGACAGCGCATGCAATGCTGGCGCACCAGCATACGCCCCTCATTTACCCGGGCCTCATTAGCTGACACACCAGCTATGCCAGCGATCGCTGACACCCCGCCCACAAGACAAGACAGCACAGCCAGGCGGATAAGATTTAAGGCGCATTGATACATCATATTTCTAGATATGGGGCTAAAGGGCCGGATCGGCAATATTTTCCCGCAGCATATCCTGAAACTGCGCGGCCATATGTGTTATCCATTCATCCTGATCCTGTGTCTGCACAACATTCTTGCCGACATGGGCCGTGTAGCGCGCGGCAGCATACATCAGCGCAAAATGAAGTTCTGTTGCTAGAACCTTCTTGTTTCTGTCATTTGCTAGTGAAATGAATTGATCAGCAACCCGCAGAAAGGCTTCCTGATCCAACAGGCCCTTCTTTTTTTCTGCCGGCCGGTGGTGCCATTGCGGTAGGGTCATTCTCGCCTCTTTTTTCATCCATCAACTGTCGGTAATCTTTGCATGACTAGGATAGCGTGATTATGTAATGGTGCAAGCACCCCCTTCGGGTACCGATAATGAAAACAAGCTGAAGACCATCAGGAATGAGCATGCATACCCCGGATAAAAGGATAATTTCCAGCCCTGTTTCCAAAATGCCAGCACCCGGCTTTGCAGCCAGCTGGCTGCAGATGAGCTGGCTGTTTTTCTATCTGGCCCTGTTCCCATTTCATGCAGCAGCTGACAGATCAGTGATTATTCAATCGACCACATCGCTGCAGAATTCCGGCCTCTATGAGGCTGTTTTGCCGCCATTCACCAGCCTTACAGGTATTCAGGTCAAGGTTGTTGCCGTGGGCACGGGTCAGGCGCTGAAAAATGCTGAACGCTGCGATGGTGATCTGCTTATTGTTCACTCAAGGGCAGACGAGCTGGCTTTTGTTGCCGCTGGCTTTGGGTTGGCCCGCCATGACATTATGTATAATGATTTTGTCATCATTGGCCCGGCCAGCGACCCGGCCGGCATCACTGGTGCGCGGGACAGCCTGTCTGCATTGAATGCGATTGCCGGTGCAAGGCAGCTATTCATTTCACGCGGTGATGACAGCGGCACAAATAAAGCAGAACTTCGTCTCTGGCAGGCGGCAGGCCATAACCCAGCCCGCTTTGACAAACACTGGTACAGAGAATCGGGCCAGGGCATGGGCAGCACACTGCATCTGGCTGTCCAGCTGGATGGCTATACACTGTCTGACCGCGGCACCTGGCTGGCCTTTGCCGCCAAAGGCGGACATGAAATCCTGTATTCAGGCGATACGCGCCTGTTCAATCAATATGGGATTATAATTGTCAGCCCTGCCCATTGCCCGTCAGTTAATTATGACGGGGCCCGCCAGCTCAGCGACTGGCTGCGCGGCCCGCAGGGGCAAAAACTGATTTCATCTTATAGGCGTGACGGCAAGAGACTGTTCCATGCCAATGCACGCTAGCCCCCTGCCATCAAAATGGATAGTGGCCACGCTTGGCGCCTTTTTGGACGGGCAGCCACCGTCACGCCAGCTGACAATGGCTGATATGGCGTGCGGGAGCGGGCGCCATATCCGCCCCCTGCAGCGCTGGCTGGACACCAGCCAGCTGGCCATCACTGCTGTTGACCGCGATGCAGGGGCCCTTGCCAGCCTGCCAAAAACAGCACAGATCACACCATTACAGATTGATCTGGAAGCTGGCAGCCAGCCCCTTGTGGCGCTGATGGGGCACCGGCGCTTTGATATCGTTCTGACCGCTAATTATCTGTATCGCCCGCACCTGTCATCATTATTTCACCTGGTGCGCCCGGGCGGATTGTTTGTCTATGAAACCTTTGGCGCTGGCAACGCCTGTTTCGGACGTCCGTCAAAGCCTGAATTTTTGCTGAACAAGGGAGAGCTAGCCCAGATGATGCCGGATGATTTTGTTTCTCTTGATTATTTCCATGGCCAGCGCCGTGACATTGACCCGGCGGCCGCCCCGGCGATCATCCAGCATCTAAGCGCCAGACGCCGCCCCCTCTCAGCCCCTCTGTCCGACTGACCGGCCCGCACCCTGTGGCAGGGGCAGGGCCTGATGCGCTGCATACAAAGCCAGCATCCGTTCACGCAAGGGCGACTGCATCGGTGCGGCACGCCCGGCCTTCATATCCACATGCAGCCACATTTGCTCACCGGTGGCAACCTCCACACCCCCGTCAGTGACAACACTGTGCCAGAGCCTGATTTTCTTTTCATCGGCAGACAGGATTTGATTGACCACCGACAGCCTCTCACCCAGCTTTGCCTCTGCCAGATGGCGGATATGGGTCTCAACTGTATAAATACTGTATCCAGAATCCAGATAGGCCGTACTGAGGCCGAGATCCGCAAGCAGCACATCAGAAGCATTGCTCATAACCTGTAGATAGCGGAACTCAGTCATATGGCCGTTATAGTCAATCCATGCCGGCAGAACCTGTGTATAATACCGGCAGAACGGAACAGATGCCTCCCACTGGTCTGTCTGCGGGGGCTGCAGCCCATCGGCGGGGCGCCAGTTTCCATAGCTCTGCCCGGCCGCCCATTTATGGTCTTTGAGGATTTTCAGAAAGGCCACCAGATTTCTGTCCCTGATTGTCTCCAGCTCAGCGATACTGTACTGGCCTGACTGCGCGTCTGACTGGCTGGCAATCTTATCTGCAAGCGCAGCATCAAGTTCCGGCACATCAACAAGTTTTGTCCAGGGCCAGGACAGGGCCGGGCCGAACTGGCTGATAAAATGGCGCATACCTTTCTCACCGCCAGCGATACGGTAGGTTTCAAACAGACCCATCTGCGCCCACCGCAGCCCAAAGCCATGGGTGATAATCTCGTCAATCTCAGCGGTATTTGCGATATCGTCTTTTATCAGCCACAGCGCCTCACGCCAGATAGCTTCCAATAATCTGTCACCGATATGTGCGTCTATCTCACGCCTGAGAATAACCGGCTGCATGCCAAGGCTGTTCAAAATCTCAGCTGCGGCTTTAACAGTCTGTTTCTCTTCCCCGCCGACCAGCTCAACAACCGGCAGCAGATAGACAGGATTATAAGGGTGGGCAACAATAATCTGGCTGCCGCACAGGGCATCCGTGCGAAGCTGTGACGGCTTGAAGCCGGATGTTGACGAGCCGATAATGCTGGTCTGCGGACAGGCGGCCTGTATGTCCCTTAATATGCTCAGTTTTATAGCCAGCTGTTCAGGAACTGATTCCTGTATCCAGTCAGCCTGTGACACCGCCTCCTGAACAGTGTCACAAAAATCTATACCCCCTTCTTCTGGCAGGGGGCTGTCAGCAAGCTGCGGCAGGCTGGCCCGCGCCCGCGCCAGCACTGTCTGTATTGTCGTCCGGGCGTTTTTGTCAGGGTCATAGATATGCACATCCCAGCCATTCAGCGCAAACCGGGCTGCCCAGCCGCCGCCTATAACACCGCCGCCGATAATCGCCGCACGTCTCTTTTCCATAGGCAACACTCCTTATCGCCTGTTCAGCCTGTTATTTTGAAATCGGGGCATGTTTTTCCAGCTTCAGCTCTGCGCGCACCTCTGCCGGGCTCATAATGCCCACACCCATTTTTTCAATGATAGAGGCTGCCCTTTCAACAAGCCGGGCATTGTCTGCAAATACGCCGCGCTCCAGATACAGGTTATCTTCAAGTCCTACCCGCACATTCCCGCCCGCCAATACAGCCGCCGCTGCATAGGCCATCTGGTGATGCCCAAGGGAAAAAGCAGAAAACAGCCAATTTTGCGGGACATTACTGACCATCGCCAAAAAAGTGTGCAGATCATCTGGTGCCCCCCAGGGCACCCCCATACACAGCTGTACCAGCACAGGATCATCAATAAGTTCCTCTGCAACAAGCTGCTTTGCAAACCAGAGATGGCCTGTATCAAAGGCCTCTATCTCTATCCTGACGCCGAGCATTCTTATAGCCCCGGCCATTGCCCGCAGCATGCCCGGCGTGTTGGTCATTACATAATCTGCTTCAGCAAAATTCATCGTCCCGCAGTCAAGCGTGCAGATTTCCGGCCGGCATTCCTTGATATGCACCAGCCGTTCCTGTGCAGAGGCCATGTCTGTTCGCGTGCTGGACAGCGGCAGCGGGGCATCAGGCGGGCCAAAAACCATATCCCCGCCCATACCGGCAGTCAGGTTAAGGACAACATCTGTCCCAGCATCCCTGATCCGCTCTGTAAGCTCTCGATACAGCACTGGCAGACGTGAAGGTGCCCCGCTTTCAGGATCGCGCACATGGCAATGCACAACGGCTGCGCCAGCCTTTGCTGCATCTATTGCGGCCGTGGCAATCTGCTCTGGGCTGCGCGGTACATGCGGGCTTCTGTCCTGTGTATTGCCAGAGCCGGTAAGCGCGGCTGTGATAAAAATTTTCTCACGCATTTTAAGCGGCATTTCAGCCCTCCTGTCGCTTTCATCCCCTTGTGTTATTGGGGGTGGCCTGCTGTTCAGTAAGGCATGGTTTGGCAAAATGTGCGAACTGTTTTTTGCCAGTACTGCCCAGGCAGTGCTGGCAGGTCTGGATGACCGGTTATATGGCGGAATAATCCTTTGGTGGATTCTGCCGGCGGGCCTGTTATAATTCTACTGACCGTGTCGCAGGACAGCAACAGATAACCGCCGACAGAACTGAAGTGAACAGCTGATGCCAGATTTACAGGACAAAATAAATAAGACAGCCCCGCTGCCAGATGGGCTGCGGTTCAACAGTGACGGGCTGATCCCGGCCATTGCCCAGCAATTCGATACCGGCGAGGTATTAATGATGGCATGGATGAATGCTGACAGCCTGTCCCAGACACTTGCTACTGGCCGGGCCTGTTACTGGTCACGCTCACGCGCGGCATTCTGGCGCAAGGGTGACAGCTCTGGCCACATCCAGCTGGTGAGAGAATGCCGCTATGACTGTGATGCGGATACATTGCTTTTATTAGTCGATCAAAAAGGTGCCGCCTGTCATGAGGGCAGCCGCAGCTGTTTTACCCGTGTGATGAGCGCAAAGGGCGTGCATGAGGACACACGCCCCGCCTATCCGACAAAGAGCCGGACATGATAGAGAGAGCAAAACCGGCCTCTCCGGTTATAAGGGTGCAAAAAGAGATTATCTGGCACCTGAGCTGCAGTTCATGCGGCCATTACTGGACATTGCCGACAATGGCTGAGGCAGAGACGCCAGAGCGTCGTAGCTGGCACTGCCCGCTGTGCGGGACAAAGGCCCCGGCCCGCCGCGAGGATGCGCAACCATAAACAGCTGGCCCCCGCTATTGCGGCGTGATTTTCTGCAGCGCCTGTTTAAACAATGTAACTGTACGGTCAATATTTTTTAACTTATCCAGCCCGAAAAGACCGATTCTGAATGACATATAGCTGTCTGGCTCACCAACCTGAAGGGGCACGCCAGCTGCAATCTGCACCCCTTGTTCAGCAAATTTTTTGCCTGACTTCAGGTCTGGATCATCTGTAAAGCTGACAATCACTGTCGGGGCCTGAAACCCCTCAGCAGCCACTGAACGAAAGCCAAAAGAACTGGTCAGCGCGCGCATTTTGCGGCCCAGCTCATCCTGTGCAGCTTTGGCATTGGCAAAACCGAAATCAGCTGTTTCATGAATGGCGTCACGAAACTGGCGCAGGCTGTCTGTTGGCATGGTTGCGTGATAGGCATGGCCGCCATTTTCATAGGCCTGCATAATCGCATGCCATTTTGCCAGATCACAGGCATAGGAATCGCTGCTGGTGGCGGCCAGCTTTTCAAGCCCGCGCGCACCCAGCATAACCACACCTGCACAAGGAGAGGCAGACCATCCTTTTTGCGGCGCGCTTAACAGCACATCAACACCAAGGGCTGCCATGTCAACAAACATCGCGCCAGAGGCCACACAGTCAAGGACAAACAGGGCCCCAGCCGCATGCGCTGCCTGTGCCAGTGCCTGAATATAGCTGTCAGGCAGCATCATTCCAGCAGATGTTTCAACATGCGGGGCACAGACCAGCCCGGGGCGCCGGCGCGCAATCTCCTGCGTGACCTGTTCAATCGGGGGCGGGACAAAGGGCTGTATGGCATTGGCACCATCACCCTGTATCTGGCGCGCGCATAAAACTTCTGTGTCACCGGCAAATCCGCCCTTGTCAAAAATCTCTGACCAGCGATAGCTGAACCAGCCATTGCGGATGACAAGGCATGTCTGCCCGCTGCCAAACTGCCTGGCTATTGCCTCCATGCCAAAGGTGCCGCCGCCGGGCACAAGAATGGTTGCCTCAGCATTGTACGCCTCACGCAGCATCGCAGAGATATCACGCATAACCCCCTGAAAGGCCTTTGACATGGAATTCAAAGACCGGTCATTGAAGACAACTGAATATTCCAACAACCCGTCCGGGTCTACATTATCGACTATGCCCATCGGATATCTCCTGCCTGTTGTTCTCTGGCGGGCCAGATTATCATCTGCTTGCCTGCATCACTGGCTTTTCTTTATAAAGTCACTTCACTATCTTGCAACTGTAAGCCACAGTAATTTTCAATAATTAAAAAACAGGAGGGCCGCAAGATGACAACAGACCCGTCCCCGCCCGCGGCGGGAAGCGCCCGATTTGAGCGTCTTTGGCCAACCTTGTTCATGTCAGTTATACTGCCGGGTCACGAACAGGCCAATACTGTGCTGAGCGGCCTTGTTCTTGAACGCAATGCCCAGCAGGCACAGATGACAACTGACTATCTAGAGCAGAATCTGTTTGACAGCGATCATCCAGCCCTTGTTTGGCTGCACCAGTGTTTTGACCGGGCTATTCTGGATTACGCCAGCGAGGCCGGCATCAGCTATCAACTGGACTGGTCATTACAGGCCTGGCCGAATGTCAATTTCCGCGGCGATTATCATAACCTGCATAACCACCCCCATGCCTGGCTGTCTGGAACCTATTATCTGAATGTTCCTGACCAGTCAGAGGCAGAAACGTACCGCTCTGATCTCAATCCCGGGGCCATCAGCTTTTTTGACCCGCGTCCACAGGCAAATATGGGGGCCATCCGAAATGACGGCCAGTTTGACCCGGAATATCGGCGCCTGCCCCGCGCCGGAGAGCTGTTTATCTGGCCCGCCTTCCTGCACCATCTGGTGCATCCCAATCTGGTCGATGTACCGCGCCTGTCGATTTCCTTCAATGTAGTGCTAAAGAACCGCTCACGCTATCTGTGAGGTACCGGCAGCCTTTGAGGCACTGTTGTCAGTCATCTTTTTTGCAACTGTAGCTGCGCTGGCAGTTCAATGACGGCGATATGGGCACAGTGACCTCTGCATCACCGCGCCCCTGTGCAGAATAGATACATAATTTCTGACCTGTTTCTTTGTCCTTGCCCACCTTTTTCAGGCGGCAGACCTTGCTGATTTCTGTCGGTGGCACAGCCCGGCGGCGGCATTTGGTCTCTTCGCGGCCCATGGATGTCTGCGGCCAGCGCAGACGCTGATTGTCCCACAGCACGCAATGCCCCCCCTCCTCATCACCTTTATAGATCCGCCCCTCAGCAAAAAGCGGCGTGGTGCCCGTCACACCTATCAGAACAAGCAGCAGCACACACAGCCGGCCTGCTGGTTGGCAAATACCGTGAATTATCCTCAGACCCGTGACAGACATACACCTGTAACCTTGCACTCAATCAAGCGATTTTTAACTTTCTCAACTCTTTTATAACGCCTTAAACCGGCCTTTGTATAGCCGGGCGGCCTGGTTAAACAAACGCCCGGACTTGCCGTTATCTGGGGGTGAGGCAGAGGGGCGGAATGCCCGCTTTAAAAAATTGAGCAAAGATGAACGCAAACCAGAGCAGGACAGGAATGATGAAAACAGAATATATGAAAAAATCACTTCTGGTCACAAGGGCGCTTCTGGCAAGTGCCGTGCTACTTGGCCTTGGCGGCTGCCAGTTCTTTTATGATGAAAGACAGGAGACAATGCTTCTGGTGTCTGCTGATGACTGGTCTGACCTGCGCCAGTTCAAAAAGGACGAGCGTGCACGCCAGATTCAGGCAGCACGCCCGGTGCCTGCCCCCGGTTCTGAGATGATCAGCTTTGCCAATCTCACTGATGCCTATCTTTCTGGCTGCCGCTCGCTTGGCATTGTAGAGGTGCATCACAACGGCCCCTATGAAGAGGCTGTGATTCTGATGCGTAATCAGGCACTTGAACTGGATGCCAGCGTCATTGTCCCGCTTGACATCTATCAGGACAAAACCGCCCTCGGCAAGGCAGCACCGCAGACAAGTTTCATCAAGGGGCGCATGCTACGCTGCCCGGCACAGACAAACAATGAAAGCGCCTGAACAGTCATGGCCAGCATCATAGATTTACAAGCCTATCGCCGGGCCAGGGCACCGGCCGCATCAAACCTGAACAGCGCGGCGCACCCGGCAGGCACATCTGAAGAGATCACCAGCCTGTCTGAGCAGGTGGAAACCATGCTCACCGCCCTGGCACAGGACAGCAAATACAGCCATACTGTCGCCCTTGCCGCCGGCCGGTTTGCCGCCATGCAGCTGTTCCAGCTACACGGGCGTGCCGCCAGCCTTGCTTATATTGACGATTGCCTGCAAACAGCTGAGATTTGCGAGGATATCCTCAGGCAGATGGATGAGGATTATCAGGGCTGAGCGGGGTACTGCCAGCTTCAGGGCGCTGCAGCCGACGTCTTTCGGGTGATGGTACCGGAAATATCCGCGCCCGTATCAACAACCAGCGCGTCCGTTGTGATCTCTCCGGCAATCACAGCACTGTCATGAACAGTTAAATGACTGCAATCCATAATACCGTTAAAGTGCCCGCTTATGGTGGCTGTTTCTGCCTTGATCACACCCTCAAACAGTCCCCCGGCAAGCAGCTGCACCTCTGCGGCTTCCAGCTCGCCTTCAAAACTGCCGGCAATAACAACAAGCTGATCGCGCGATGCCAGGACTCCGCGCAGTTTCACCGCGCTGTCAATAAAGGTTGAATCACTCATCCGGGCTGTCCGGTGATTTGTCTGTGCTGTTTTCATCCCAGTTATGCAGGATATGACAATTCAGGGCCGCACCGCGATCCATTTGCAGGGATTGATACTCAATCTGACCATAAATTCTGGCACTTTCGAGCAGCCAGACGCTTTTTGCCTTCATTTTCCCTTTGTAACTGCCAGCAAACACACCCAGCCCGACAGACAGCTTGCCATTGCAGCTGCCACCTTTTTCAACTGACAGTTTTTCAGCCTGAATATCGGCATTGACCTCACCCCAGATATCAATGCTGTCAGCCTTGCTGATGTGCCCGGTAAAGCTGGCCCCAGAGCCAAAAACAGTCTTTCCCATAATCTGCCGGCCCTATTTTTCTGCGCTGTCCGCAGGCTGAACAGCCTTGTCTGCGGGCTGTGACTTTGCCGTCTGTTTTTTTGCCTTCGGGCGGAAATTTCCTTCAACCCTGGCACCGGCATCAACTTCTATCACCTCATAATGCATCTCGCCATTGACCTGTGCCCCGGCCATGAGCTTCAGATGGCTGGTGTCAATATCACCTGTAACCTTGCCATTGATGGTCACGCGCTGTGCAGCGATATTGCCGGTGATACATCCTGTCTCACCAATTTCCAGTGCCGCACAGGTGACATTGCCCTCTATCTGGCCGCATAAAATAATGTCTGATGCCGAATCAATCATACCGGAAATTTTCAGATCCTGACCGATCAGGCCGCTTTGCCTGCCTGAAACAGGATTGTTGTCACGTGATTTAAACATTTAAAGTCTCTAAATTACAAGGTGTTGGCAAAATGGGTATGTTTCAGCCCCACGAACCGGCTAAACAATTTCTGCTAAATTAGGTTATCATAACAGATGCAAGCGGACATTGGATAGTTTTACGACAGCTAACAGCCTGCTTTTAGATGTCGTTGTCGCACGCATGCCGAGGTTATGGCTGAAAGGCTGATGAGGGTATGGACAAACCTGCAGTTGTTGATGTGATTGATATTAGAAAGCGGATTGAAAAAATCCGCAATGAGGTGTCTGAGGCCATTGTGTCACAGGCCGGTTTTGAGGCGCGTGAAGAAAGCCTGCGCGACGATATCTCCCTTGCGGTGGCCCCGTCAGGCCAGAGCACGGATACCGCATCTTCAGACATTGCAGAGATACAGGAAAAGACCCCCTCAGATCGCCAGATGACAATGGCAACACATCGTGCCATGACCCAGATGATGGCTATGCCGTCATTCACTTTGAATGTTAAGAGCAAGCAGTCAAATCCGCTGCTGGTCTCTTTATTTGCCCTGCAGCTGGTGACAAACATCATTGTGATTGCCGTGCTGCTGATAACATCGGGATAGGGGTCATGCTGGCGCGCACCCTGCATCTGCTGCGCGGTCACCTGCCGCCTTTTGTGGCATTTGATGCCCCGCAGATGCGCTTTCAAACAACAAGAAAATCATGGTTTCTGTCAGAACAACGCTATTTGTTCATGACCAGAAACGGGCCTGTTGAGGTCAGTGTCAGTCCGCTTCATGCCGGGCGTCTCGCTGGCACAGTGACCGGCATCTGCCTTGCCGGATGGCTGCTGGCAACCCAGCCCGTGGCTGCATATCTCTCTGCTTATATCAGCAGCCTTATGAATCAGCCCGGGCACAGCCCCGCCATCATGCACACACAGCCCGCGCAGCCGGCCCCAGCACAGCAGTCGGCCCCAGCACAGCAGTCGGCACAGCCGGGCCCCGTCAGCACAGCCACCCCAGATACACGGCCCGCAGAACACCGGGCCGGGTCATCTTGGAAAATGTCATCTGACAGCCGCGCTGCGCTGTCAGAACAGCCGGCCGCTGCACAAACAGGGGCAGACAGCACGATGCTGACAGCCGCACTGATGCCCGCCGGCACTCATATCAGCCGGCTTGACCAGCTGTTAGCCAGCGATGACCGGCCAGTTGAGTCGGACAACCCGGCAGCAGACAGCAGGGCTGTGTCTGATGCAGGGCCCATCGCCCCGGCACACGAAGTACAGGAACATCCAGAAGATTATGTGTCTGTGATGGCCAGTCCGGCAGACAGCCCTGTAGGGATACAAGACCTGCCGCAGACAGACCCCCTGGTTGTTGCTGCCCTGCCATTGCCGCGCCCGGCACCACAGCCGATGGAACCTGAATTTGTTCAGTTTGACGCGCTCGCACAGCCCCCCCTGCCTGATGAAAATGTGCGTTTGCACAGGCTGTTTGCTGACTATCTGCACCAGGCAGCACAGGTTCAGGCTGTTATTGATGAATTTTCCATCCGCCTTGACTCCCCGCCTGATGAATGGCCAGCAGGGGCAACACCAGCACCAGAGCTGATAGCCGATCTGTTCGTTCATCGCGATAACTGGCTGAACACCCTTAACCTTATCCCGCTGAAATCACCTTTGCGCTATTATTATGTCACCAGCAGCTATGGCTGGCGCACCAATAAAAAGACCGGTGTCAGGCGCTTTCATCACGGTGTTGATCTGGCCGGAACATGGCGGGCAGAGCTGCGTCCTCCTGCCAGCGGTGAGGTTGTCTTTGCTGGCAGGGACGGCTCATTCGGCAATGTTGTGCGTATCCGGCATGCAAATAATATAGAGACTGTCTATGCCCACCTCTCGTCAATCGCTGTAAAGCGCGGTGATTATGTCACTGAAAATGTGATTTTGGGAAAGATGGGAAATACTGGCCGTTCATCAGGCATGCATCTGCATTATGAGCTGCATATCAACGGCAAATCAGTCAATCCGGAGCGTTTGTTTAAAATCGGCCATCAGCTGAGCAACACTGGCGGTGTGCCGCGTCAGATCACTTTCTAGTCTTATCTGACCTCAGCTGATTTTATACCATTATCCGCCATGATATGGCATGTCTGTTGCATCTCCTTTGTAGTTGTCCGCATCCCAGTGATGCTGGCCCGTATAAAGGAGGTACAGGATGAAGAAAAGCGATAGAGAGCTTCAGCATATGGCCGTGGAATATGTTGAGTTTGATAAACATAATCAGCCCGTCAGCCAGACCATGACCCCTTTGGGACTGTATCTGCACGAAACCGGACACAGCGAGGAAGAGTTCGAAATGGCAGCCCGGCTCTCTGTCATGGCAGCAAAGCGTTAGGCCAAAGCCAGACAAGGCGTGAAACCAGTTCAAATCCCCGCAGGTAAAAAGCCTCCCCGGTCATAAGACAGGGGAGGTTAAGTTTTTTGGGAGGAATTTATTTCAGCTGTTGTTCAGCGCATGTCTGACAGGCGGGCCTGCATGCGGCGCTGGGAAGATGACGGAATATTCAGCATCTCGCGGTATTTCGCAACCGTCCGGCGGGCAAGGTCAATGCCCTGTTCTGAAATGATTTTTGAAATCGCCTCATCGCTGAGCGGCTTTCCGGGTACTTCTTGTGAAATGATTTTCTTAACCATATTCCGCACAGAAGCAGCAGAGGCAGAAGTATCAGACCCCTTGGTTGCGATATTCACACTGAAAAATGATTTCAATGGCATACCCCCGCGCGGCGTGGCGATCAGCAGACCGGTTGTTACCCGGCTGACTGTGCTTTCATGCATACCCACAGCCTTTGCCACATCGCGCAGTGACAGTGGCTTGAGATAATCAAGGCCCTTTTCAAGAAAATCTGTCTGATGTCTGATAATTTCAGCACTGATTTTCAATGTTGTCTGATTGCGCTGTTCGACAGCACGTTTCAGCCATCTGGCATTTGACAGTGTCTCAGTGGAATAATCCTGAACGGCCTGATCTTGCTTGCGCTGTGCGGCCATTTTGTCGGCATAGGCCTCATTGATGGTCACAGATGGCAGGGTTGATCTGTTCAGTTCTACTGACCAGCCGCCTTCCTTTCTGGTGACAATTACGTCCGGGCTGGGCATTTCACGGTATTCAATACCCAGATGCTCGCCCGGCTTGGGATTGAGTGTGCGGATAACAGCCAGCATGTCCATAATGTCGGACTGCTCGCATTTCAGCTTGCGTGCCAGCTGTTTTATCTCTCCGCGCCCTAGCTGCTCCAGACTGTCAAGCAGTGCGGCAAATCTTTCTGTGTAAAGCTCTTGATCAATGAGCTGTACGCGCAGGCAGTCGGCTAAATCACGGGCAAAAATTCCAGCTGGCTCAAACCCCTGCAGGCGAACCAGCACAGCCTCTGCACGCTCTTCACTGCATCCAGCCTGCTCAGCAACCTCTGCGACTGATGCACCAATCCAGCCAGATGGCTCAAGGACGCTGACAAAATGGCCGGCAATCAGCCGCTCTGCAGCATCCTCAAATGTCAGGTTCAACTGGCGAAACAGCTGCGGATAAAAACCATCTTCTGTTGACAGGTTCTCGATCAGGTTGAAATCCCCCTGTCCAACAGGGGCAGATGTATTGCGGCTGACCGGCATGTCAGCAAGCGCACTGTCAAAACGGTTGTCATAGTCTGGTGTCTGGGTTGGGTCATCACGCAGGGCCGCGCTTTCCTTCAGGGCGGATAAATCATTACCTGAATCCGCGTTCAACAGGTCACGCTCTCCTGACTGGGCCTTATGGTCTGCACCTGCCAGCTGTGGTTCACCTGACGCTGGGCGTTCAGAACTGGCAGAGATTTCACGATCCTCGATGCCACGAACCTCTAGGAATGGATTTTCATACATCTGCTCCTGCAGATGCTGCGACAGCTCGATATTAGACATTTGCAACAGCTTAATCGCTTGCTGCAACTGCGGTGTCATAACCAGTGACTGCTTTTGACGAAGTTTAATCGATTGTGATAATTGCATGGTTTATCTCCCTCGGGACAAACCTTCCGCCAGCGGCACAGCTTTTGCAAAAAAACAATTTGACAAGAAACATTGTCAGGATTTTTACGCCAATTATTGCTTTATTTCAGATAATTAAAATTTTTTGTTAATACTTTATTAATATTTGTGTCAGAATTCAGTCACCTGGAATGCGGCTGTTTCGCCCGTACAGACCCGGCTGGGGGCGGGCATTGCTGGGACAGAGGAGAGAGGCAAACATGCTGTTGACACGCACATCTGTCCGGCGCGAGCCCTGTAGGCGGTGTAAAATCCTGCGTATGTTTCTGGTGATGGTATTAATGGTCATCACCATTGGCTTTGTCGCAGCAGACAGGCTGCATCCGCTTGGCGCGATTGGGCCGTATGGTTTTGGTTTTATCTTCTGCGGGCTGGCGGGCGGGCTGTTCGTGCTGAAATTCTGGCTGTGGAAACAGCAGAAGAACAAGGACAGCTGATATTCTTTCAGAATATTTTTCTGATCAGCGTCTGTCCCTGACCAGGCGAACCGCAAGTTTTTGCGTTGGAAAGAACCGGGCATAGCTGTGGCCGGTCATAAAATTTACTGACCAGAAATTCTTTGGTGAAATCCAGTTCTGCTGCCCCGTCCAATAGGGTTCAGCCGCTGTCCGGGGAAAAACAATCTTGTCTATCATCGGCGGCGGACAGTCCGTACAGACCAGCAGGCGAAGCTCGTCCTTTGTTGGCAGCCGCCAGCGCCCCCCCAGCTCTTCATTCGCGATTTTGATTGCCTGCTCAGTTTCTTCATGCGTCAATTTGACAATCTCACCGGCACACTCGCCGGTATCCAGCTCATAGGTCTGGCCAACTGAACAGCGCATCCATTCAACGCCGCTCCGCAAATCAGTGACCAGATGTTCCCTGACCAGATAATTTGCAAAGGCCGGATGCATATACAGACAACCGACAATCACTGCCAGACACCATCTAAAGCTGATTTTTAGTGGAAAAAATAAACCGCGCATCCCGTCTTTTCACATCTCTCAACCCTGCTGTTTAAAATATTAACATAATCTGATATTAAGCGCTAATTCAATCCTTGCTGTTCGCAGCCGCCCATGCGGGCCGTGCGCAGGGGACAGGGGCTGTAGCTGCAGGGCAACAGCCGGGGGATAAAAACAGCAAAACGGCATTTTTGGTATCAAATTTGCTATTCTAAGGCGGAATTGGTCGTATCATTAGATAGTTTGTGACAGTAAAAGGGCAGTATATCCATGGATATTGCATCACTTGTAGGGCTGATCGGCGGCATCGGCATGATCATCGGGGCGATGATTTCTGGTGGCGGTCTGGCACCATTTATTGACGTTCCATCAATCTTGATTGTGTTCGGCGGTACTGCTTTTCTGGTTTTGTATTCGGTGCCGATGAATATATTCTTGGGGCATTTTGGCGCAATGGGCAAAGCGTTCCTGCCACCAATCAAGAAAATGGATCAGCTGATTGAACGCATGGTAGAGCTGTCCGGCATTGCCCGTAAGGACGGGATGATGGCTCTTGAAGGGCAAGAAGTGCCCGATAAATTTTTCCAGAAGGGCCTGCAAATGCTGGTCGATGGCGCAGATGAGACAAAGCTGGTTACCCAGTTGAACAAGGAAATCGGGGCCATGAAAAAACGCCATGAGGTCAATCAGGGCGCAGTGAAGGCATGGGTGGATCTGGCCCCGGCAATGGGTATGATCGGCACGCTTATCGGTCTTGTGCTGATGCTTGGCAACATGGCCGACCCAAAAGCGATTGGCCCGGCGATGGCGGTGGCCCTGCTGACCACGCTCTATGGCGCCTTTATCGCCAATGTGCTGTTCATGCCCATGGTGACCAAGCTCGAAGGCTATACTGAATATGAGTCTGTTTACCGCGAGATGGTGGTCACAGGTCTGAGGAATATCGCACGCGGGGAATCACCGCGTAACATACAGGATCAGATGGTGGCAAATCTTGCACCGAAAATGCAAGAAAAGCTGGAAGCTGCCTGATAGGGAAATCCCACGCTGCAATGCCTGAAAAGGACTGACTATGGCTGAAGCTGAAGCACCTGAAGTCGAAGAAGAAGAAGAAGAATGTCCGAAATGCCCGCCTGTCGGTGCACCGGCATGGATGGCAACATTTGCTGATATGGCAACATTGCTGATGGCGTTCTTTGTTCTGATTCTGTCTTTTGCAGAATTCAACGTGCCAAAATTCAAGCAGATTTCAGGTTCACTGCGGAATGCCTTTGGCGTCCAGAAAATCGTTCCGATTGTTGAACAGCCAAAGGGTACAACTGTACTGTCCCTGAATTTCAGCCCGTCGCCCAGTAAATCAGTCACAGATGAGATGACCCAGCAGACTACCCAGATCAACCAGCCTGATCTGGAAGTGCAAAACAAGACAAAGGACAGTGACGGCGAGGCAGAAGAGAATTCAGAGGATATTGTCAAAGCGCTGGAAGAGGCTATAGCAAGAGGTGATATAGAGGTACAGACACTTGGCGAGAAGGTCGTTATCAATTTCACCCCCACAGACGCAGAACAAAAGGACCTGCCGCAGCTGCTGCAGGAAACATTGAATGCGCTCGAAAAAGCTAAGAAAGCAGCCGGAAAATCTGATCAGGATGTTCTGTTCGGTGGTCTGGAAGGCACATTATCACAACTGGCACAGGCAGCAACAGACGCTTCAGACGCGGCCCAGAAAGAGGCTCAGTCACAGGCTGATGCCGAACAGAAGGCAGAGCTGGCAGAAGACAGTCTGAAAATTGCCTTGAAAGAGGAAATCGGACAGGGTCTTGTTGCTGTTGAGCGTGACAAAGACCGCGTTATTGTCACGGTTGGCGCTGGCGGGGCCTTTGCTTCTGGATCAGCAGACCTGACGCAGGAAGCCAAAGATATTATGAGCCGTATTGCCAATGTCAATGCACAGGGGAAAAGTGAAATCACAGTCTCTGGCCATACAGACGATGTGCCGCTGATTTTTGGCTCACGCTACCGTGACAACTGGGATCTGGCTGCTGCACGGTCTGCCAGTGTGGTACAGGCCCTCTCAGCCGACGGGCTGATCAGCAATGATCGGCTCGAAGCGATCAGCTATGGTGAAAGCCGCCCAGTTGAAAGCAATGACACAGCCGCCGGCCGGGCTAAAAACCGGCGCATAGAAATCGAAATCAATTACTAAGTCCGAGCGCCAGGCCTCTGATGGGCTGCCAAAGCGACCACGCCCCCCGCCTCCTTGTTGAGGGCAGACACTTAATCTTTTGTCTAACACTGCTGATACGCCCTGCGGCTGATATTCGAGCCCGCACCGGCATGTGTCAGCTGCCGCTAGATTTCTGCCTTCTGCGAACTGCCGGCACCGGTGCTCTCTGCGGCGCGCCGGGGGCCTCTGGCGGGCCCGCTACACGGCAGCCCCCCGGAAACAGCGCAGCCGGCACAGGCGCGCCATGCTGACAGACAACCGCCGCGCGAGTGCGGTAAATGCCCTGCGACAGATATGCAGATGCCCTGCGACAGATACATGGTGAATATGACTGGCAGCGGAAACCCCCCATAAAGAAAGGAAAAGGGGGGCACAGGGTTGCCGCGCCGCCTTTTGCGCCTGGCTTTATGCAGGCTCTTTTGCGGTGAAGGGGCTGTCGGCAGTATTGGTATCTGCTCTGGCAGGCTTGCCAACATAAGAGAATTGAAAGCTGCATTTCGGATCATGAGAGCGAAGCAGTTGCTGTGCTTCCTTTGTCGAACGGGCAGCAAAAACCATCCAGAAATAATGTTCAGTAAACAGGCTGTAGCTTCGCAGCAGCTGAATGTGGGCCCGGTGCATATAAATAGAGATTAGCACATAAATCAGGGCGAAGAGCACTGGCTGGACAAGCGCGCTCACAGCATAGGTCGCCATAACCACACCCAGTGGCTCCCACATGCGGTGATATAACAGCCAGAATGGCGGAAACATTGTCGCCGTCGGGGAATAGGCTGTAGAATAAACAACTACCTCTCGGCGAATATTCCGCAAGGCCTCATACTGGACAAATTTTTTATTCGGCTCAGCCTGATGTTTTGGCAGTTTTGTCCTGATCTCTGCAACTTCTTCTTCGCCGGCATAGATATATGTACAGCCCAGTGGGCCGCTGGCATAGACCTCAAACAGCTTGCCGTCACGGTAGATTGTCAACAGACAGGGCAGTTCAGGATATTCCTTTAAAAGGACATCAAACCGGTCGACATCACAGTCGAGCGGCGCACCGCCCATGGCAACGATCACATCCTTTGCCTTCAGGCGCAAATCACGCCCAAGTGACCGCCTGCCAACTGATTCTATGGCAATAAAGCCGGATTTTATCAGACTGTCAGATGACCCGCCTGTGAAATCCTCTGCATTATGAAATTCATCATCTGCCATGCAAACACCCTGAAACCCTGATCAAAGCCTTAGAATAATCATGGAAATGAAATACGATCCTGCTGCACCTGCAGCAGCTTTAAAATCTGAACATTCTGGCCTGCTAGCATGTTGACCTGTGCAGCCGTTTTTTTCTGGGCCGCGTTAAGCGCGCCAATTTCAGCATTATTGATCAGCTTTGATTCAACATTCTTTATAGCCTCACTGATAGAGGCCTCAAGACTGGCCAGATTAACCGCCAGCTGATTGGTCTGTCCCAGCGCCTCGCTGACCACCTCTTCACTGATAGATTTAGCCAGCGCTTCATTGGCCGTCACCATTTTAGCTGTTGAATCCTTCAGTTCGGCCATCATATCAGCAGAGCTGCTGTTCACCAGTGCCATCATCTCTGTCATTTTGTCTGATGCCTCACGGTTAAGGGCAACGAGCTCTGCCTGCTGTTCCAGCGCACCGTTCAGGTCTGACAGGACAATATTCAGCTTGTCGATATTCTCGGTAAAGACGACAAGCCCCTCAAGATTTGTGTTGCTCATTGAACGCAGCTCACCAATGGTCTTGAAATAAAGCGTGGCTGAAAAAATCAGCCCGACAATGGCGGTTGCCATAGCTGTTACAAAAATCATGGTTGTATAGCGATGAATCTGAGACACTTTTTGCTCCAGCTTTTTGTGATCACGCTTGACCTGACTGTATTCGGAAGTCACATCAGTTGCCGCATCAGCAGCATCCAATGCCAGTTTGATGCTTTCCTGGACTGAATTCAATTCACTCGACATTTTATTCTTCCTTAATTGACAGCTCTGTCTGCCAGCGCTTTTGCCGGCGTCAGCCCTTCATATCCAGTCTGCCATTACGGCCTGATCTGTTTTGCCCCGAATTTTTCTGACTCTGTGCACGCCGAAAAGACGGATTTTGCTCAAAATATGCACATTGCATGCCAGTTGATTCATAGACAGTCGCAGCCGGCAGGTTTTTCCCCTTAAAGCCAAAATTACGGCATCCCCACGGGCGGTGCGGGTCATAGGTGATGAAAAAATGCACACAGCCCCTGCAGGACAGGCGCAGCTGTTCCTTTTTCATGTCTTCAGCCTCTTTTTCAGCGCGGCCACCTGATCATGAATGACAAAGCGCATGCCGCCCGCCAGACAGGCCAGCGCGCTCAGCCCCACACCAATCGCCTTCCCGTCCTCACCGGCAGCATAAAATTCAGCTGCATTCAGTGAAAACAACACCGCAAGGCCAAAAAAACATATGGTGCTGATAAGAGAGCCGACTGTTCTCTGGTGTGATTTCCGCATTACCTGCCTCCTGTTGGCCCGCGTGTCTCTGTGGGCGCATGCACTGCTGGCTGGCCTGTTTCAGTGAACTGCATTTCATCCGGGACAACCACATCCGGCTCTGCCACAACCTCGCCCTTGTCAAGACGATAGAGATAGGCCAGCACAACTGCAACCGCCTGGTACAGCTCTTCTGCGATATGGGCACCAATATCACCTGTATAATACAGCGCGCGGGCCAGCAGCGGCGATCTGAAGATTGTGACATGCGCGCCCTTTGCCCGATCAATGATCTGCGTAGCCATATGTCCGCGCCCCATCGCCAGGATAACCGGCGCATCAGCTGATCCCACCTCATAGCGCAGGGCAACCGCAAAATGAGTAGGGTTCGTTATAACAGCCGTTGCATTGGGCACATCATTAAGAGCACGCTGCTGTTTGGCCGCATTGCCGGCTGTTTCCATCTGCATACGCCGTATCTTGGCCTTTACCTCGGGGGAACCTTCTGTCTGTTTGAATTCATCCTTGACCTCCTGTTTGGTCATGCGAAGAGAGCTGATATGAGTATGGCGCTGCCAGAAAAAATCAATCGCGGCAATAATGGCAAGGATTACAAGCATCATGCCCAGCAAAAACGGAAATTCAGCAAGCGCCGTCATCAGTGCCGGCTCAAGACTGCGTGCGGGCAGCTGCAGCAGCTCTGGCAGACGCACATAAATCACCAGCGCTGCCACGCCGAAAAGCAGCGCCACTTTTAAAATTGATTTGACCAGCTCCATCAGACCCTTGGCAGAAAAAATCCGTTTCAGGCCAGCCAGGGGATTGAGCCGGCTGCCTTTGAATGACATGGCCTTCGGGGCGAAATTTATTCCGCCCACGGCTGTTTGTGTGGCCAGCGTAACTATCATCAGTGGGGTGCCTATCACTAGCCCGCTCAAAAGAATCATCCACAGAATATCAACAAATTTTTCAGCCATCAGCGTGGGCAGATCATCAGGACGCTCAAAATGGAATAATGATGCCCATCTGTTCAGCATGGGTGTGATAACAAGCGGCGTTATAAACATCAGCACAAAGCCTGCGAACAGCGATGTGAACACGAACACTTCCTTGGAGGAGAGTACCTTGCCATCCTCTGCTGCTTTTTGCAGCTTTCGTTGGGAGGGCTCCTCGGTTTTATCCTGACCGTCCTGACTTTCCTCAGCCATGCGCCACAGCCTCCATCACAAGATGCAGATTTTCCATTGCTGACACACCCAAATCCTTCAACGCAAGCGACAGCGGCCCGACTGACAGATACAGAATGACAAATATGGACAACAGGGAAATCGGAAACCCGAAGGAAAACAGATTCAACTGCGGGGCAGAACGTGTGATAACGCCGATGGCCAGATTGATCATCAGCATGACAATCGAAAAGGGCAGCATGATGATGGCCGCCGCCAGAAACATAGAGCTGGCCGCCCCGATACCGCCTTTGATAAAAGCACCCCAGCCGGGCATGACCCCAATGGGCAAATAGTCATAACTATCCAACATGGTTCGCAGGATGACAAGATGCCCGTTCATGCCGAAAAACAGCATAATCATGAATAGGGACAGAATTTGCGAGACGACGGGCGTCTGGCCACCTGAATTGGGATCTACCTGTGCGGCATAGCCAAGGCCGGCAGATGTCGCAATTTTCTCACCGGCAAGAACTGCCGCAGCAAACCAGATGGTCAGAATAAGGCCCGCGGCAAGGCCAATGGCAATTTCAGTGACAATCACCGCCAGAATTCGTAAATTTGAAAAATGCTCAAAGTCCGGTACATGGCCATAACTCATCACCAGAACGCTCAACAGGGCTGCCAGAACAATACGAATTTGCACTGGTATTGAACGGCTGCCCAAAACAGGAGCAGCAATCAAAAAGGCGCCGATCCGCAGGCTGGCCAGCATGAAACTGGCCAGCATCAGCACCAGCTGATCCAGCGCCAGCCCCGGCAGCGGGCCCATCGGTTCAAGTTCACTGAGCGGCAGAAACATGAAACAGCCCCGTCCCTAGCCGACCTGTGTGACCTGATCAAACACAAAAACAAAATAATCTGTCAACTGTACCAGCATCAGATTTGCCAGCAGCCCGATCGTGATCAAAACCACAACCAGTTTGGGCACAAAGCTTAGCGTCATTTCATTAATCGATGTTGCGGCCTGAATAATGCCAATAAGCAGACCAATAGCCAGCGCCACAGCTAGGATCGGCCCGGCAATGACAACAATATTCCAAAAGGCCATCCGCAGAAATTCAACATTCATGTCAAAATCAAACATCACTCAACCCCGTTTAAAGCCGGTCTGTCCCGGCAGATCACAATCACGCGGAATAGGTCGCCACCAAAGAGCCCACAGTCATAGCCCAGCCATCAACCAGCACAAATAACAGCAGCTTGAACGGCAGAGAGACCAGCATCGGGCTGAGCATCATCATACCAAGCGACATCAGTACCGATGCGATCACCATATCGATGACCAAAAAGGGCAGGAAGAGCAGAAAACCAATCTGAAAGGCTGTTTTCAGCTCTGAGGTAATAAACGCTGGCAACAGGATAGTCAGCGGCACCTGCTCAGCCGACTCAAAAGCCCCTTCACCAGCCATTTCAGAAAACATTTTCAGATCATCCTTGCGTGTATTCTTGACCAGAAACCCCTTCATGACATTGCTGGCCTCGCCAAGGGCGATCTCTGCTGACAAATCGCCGTTCAGATAGGGATCAGCTGCCTCTTCATACACTTTTGTCAGTGTTGGCCCCATAATGAACATGGACAGGAACAGCGCAATCGCTATCAGCACCTGATTGGGCGGTGTCTGCTGTGTGCCCATCGCCTGACGCAGAATTGACAGCACGATGATTATGCGGGTGAAAGAGGTCATTCCCAGCACCAGTGACGGCAACAGTGTCAGCGCTGTCATCAGCGCCAGAACCTGTAATGACAGACTGTAAGAGGTTGACCCGTCGCCATTGGCAATGCTGGTCAGCGCCGGCATGCCGCCGGCAAGGCCCGCCAGATTATCTGCAGCCAATACTGTGCCAGCTGGCAGCACCGCCAGCAGAATCAGGCTGGCAGCAATGCAGCCAGCCGTTCTGGCCAGCCAGAAATATATATTTTGCCCCTTTGTCATCTGGCTCTCCAGCTTCTGAATTTTTGGGAAAAGGCCGCAATATCTGCCTCAGCATCTGCTGCGCTGTCTGCGGCAGCAGGGCCCAGTTTCTCGGTAAGTTCCAGCGGCTTGCCGGCCTCATCTGCGCGGCGCACATCCTCTGCCTGTTCACCTGTTGGCACTGCCTGTGCCGGTGTTTGCGGTGTGTGTCTGGCTGTCTGCTGACCCTGCACAGCACCGCTAAGCGGGGTAAGGGACGGCGGCGCCCCCTTGGCCGAGACCATGAGAAATCCCTGTCCGTCCACTGTTATCAGGCGCAGCCTCTCAGTTGGGCTGACGGCCGTCTCCTCAACCAGCCGGATGCGTTTGTCCCCATGCAGGTTCGCCCGTATCCGACCGCCCTTATTTTTGAAAAATGCAAGCGCGGCAATCAACATGCCCAAAAAGGCGATGATGATGATAATCTGTTCAAGGCTGATGATTGAGGCTGGCAACATGCGTAAACTGTCCTGTCTGGTAATTCTGTGGCCTTTGTCAAAAATCCACTCCTTACAGAACAGAAGGCAAATATCATGCCAGCCGGCCTGTGCCCGCATTAAACACGCCGCAGCAGAGGCATAATACCCTGAATTACTGGGAAAAACGGGCTGGCAACAGCAGTCTGCCAGCCACAGCTGATGTCAGATTACTGACGCCAGCAAAAAACAGAAGCAGACCTAGAGGCTTTCAACACGTTTCTCAGGGTCAACAATTTCAGTGAATCTGACGCCGAAACGCTCGCCCACCATGACTATCTCGCCTCTGGCGATCATCGTGCCATTGACCATAATATCAAGCGGATCCCCCGCCAGGCGATCCAGTTCAATGACAGAGCCCTCATTGAGGCGCAGCAGGTCTCTGATCTTCAGCTCAGTATTGCCAACCTCAACTGACAATGTGACCTCAATATTCTCAAGCACACGCAGATTCTCGGCAGATGCAGATGACGGGGATGGCGCACCGGCCCCGGCACCCGGCACCGGGATTTCCTGTTCCGGCATCTTGATTTCTTCTTCTTCAGCCATTTGCCTTGTCCTTCTTCATCTCTTTATCCTGTTTCCCTGCAGACGCCTGCTGGTGCTACAACCTCTTTTGCAGGCTTATCGCCGCCTTGCCGGCAATCTCGCCTATCTCACCGACAAAAATCGGCTTTTCCTCAACATTTATCCGCACACCATTGTCAATATTGATATTCACCACATCGCCGGTTTGCAGGCGGATCATGCGCCCAACAGACATGACCGGCTCACCCAGCAATGCTGAGACATGCAAAGGAACGCTCAAAATGGCCCGCTCCATCTGCTCACGCCAGCTGATATTGTCAGAAGTAGTGTCTGACTGCACGCGTGAGCGCAGCTGAGAGGCAATGGGCTTGAGAGTCTGCAGCGGATAAACAATATCAATAGTGTCAGACTCTGTTCCCGGCAGCTGTATGACAAAAGAACAGATGATCACCAGCTCACCCCCGTCAACAACAGAGGCAAATTGCGTATTGATTTCACGCCCCTGCTCAACCAGTGTAATGGGCATCAGATCGCGCCATGAATTTGTCAGCGCGTTATTCAGACCAGCAGAGACAATCTCTATCACCCGTTCTTCTGTGGTTGTGAACTCATTGCGCTGCGAGCCGCCGCTGCTCAGCGTCCCGCCGTAAAATGCGGCTGTCAGGGTGGAAATGAATTTTGGCTGAATGGCCAGCAGCATCGGCCCACGCAGCTCTTCAATGCGCGAGATGTTCAGATTCATGAAATTATCAATACTGGCACAATATTCATCAAAAGTTTTCACCTCAGGCGGAAACGGGGTGATACGCGGCTGCAGACGCAGCATGGGCAAAAAGACTGAGCGGGCCTGACGGGCAAAACGCTCATTCACCTGGCGCAGGGCATAGTAATCGCCCATCAGGCTGAGGTCATCCTCACCAAAGGCAAAGGGGCGCACATCATCTGAATCGGCCAGATCAACACCGACTGTATAGTCGCTGTTCTGCAACCCTTCCATCAGCGCATTGACTTCATCACTTGTCAGTTTTTTTGATGCCATAATTTTATGCCCGAACCTGTCTTAACAGTTGCCACACACAAATCAGCCATATCTTACTGCAGAACGAATGAGGTGAAATGAACTTCCTCAATGCCGCCAAAATCCTCCAGCGTCATCAGCTTAGCATTTATCGCGTCTGCCAACGCCTTTGCCAACGCCTCACGCCCGATCTTGCCCTGAATGTCATCTTCTGAAAACTCACTCATGACATTGAGGATTTCAGACCGCAGTGCCAGCTGGTGAGATTCCACATTTGCCATGACAGATTCATCATATTGTGTAGACACGCCCAGACCCAGCTGCAGGAATTTGCGCGAATTACGCAGATTTGTTGTAAAGGTACCCGGAAACTCAAAATAGGTTGTCACAAAGGTCTCAAGCTCTGGCTTTTCCTTTGCCACTTTTGATGACTGCTCTGCCTCTTCTTGTTCCTTTGCGGCCTTTTCTGCCTCAACCTCTTCCATCTTCTTCTCGATGATGGCCTCTATTTCCTGAGAGGGGTCAGGCTGTGCACCGCCAAAAATGAAATAGCCGCCGCCAAGGCCAAGGCCAATCAGCACAATGCCGCCAAATACAAAAAGCAAGATACGCACAATACCTGACTTCTTTTTTGGTTCTTCATTCTCTTCATCAGCCATTTTACACTCTCCTTGACAAGCGGGCCGCCATGTCTATTGTATCTGCCACGCTCACCGCACTCTGGAATGATACCTGATCTAACATAACTCAGGCGTGAATGTTAACTCTCGTTTCACTGTTTGTGCCGGCCGGGCCGTAATTTTGATCTGCATCAGACGGGCTGGCATCTGTCCCCTTGCCCGACTGCTCTTCCTGTCTGTTATTTTGTGCATGACCCTGTCCCGTGCCATTGCCGCGGCTGTCTGCATGAGCACTGAACTGACCAAGCTTTAGCCCTGATGATTCCAGTATCTGTGCCAGTCTCGCCTCTGCCTCATTTAGCAGGTGGGCGGCTGCTTGTGTTTCTGTGCGCATATGAATATGCGTCTCGCTCTGCTGCTGGCTCATGGTAATCTGCAGGCGGCCCAGCTGGCGGGGGTTGAGCTCCAGTTCCAGACCCTTTCCCCCGGCCCTGAATTCCCGCTTAACACGCTGAACCAGCCTGTCTGCCCAGCTGTCATCCGCCATATCCAGCATATCAGCCCACTGCTCTAATTGATCTGACTGGCTTGTCTGGCTTTGCAGACCGGCGCCGCCACCGTGACTGTGCTGACCTGATGGGGCCTGTACAGCCGGGGCCGCATCAGCTGCCACGGCAAGCTGCGCGCGGGACTGCCCTTGCTGCGGGTCGGCAAGACGCAAGGCCGTTGCAGCTGTGCGCGCCTGCATTCCGTCTGCATCAGCTACCACAGCCTGAAAGGCGGCCGTGTTTTGCACGCGTGTCTGATCTGCTGCTTTGTTCGGCTCCAGCCCCAGTTCTTCTGTTTTTGCATTGCGCGCCACAGGGCCGGTAGAGCCGATGCTGCGGCCCCTATTCTGTGCAGCCTTTGACAAGACTGCTGCAGACAGCTGCACAGACACATTCTGTCTGGCCGCAATTCCCGGTTTTGGTATTTCCGATTTTTGTGTATCTGTCTTGTCTGCTGACAGCATCTCCATTCCAGTCGCTGGTGATAATCTGTTGCCAGATGACTGTGGGCCCTGGCTGGCTGCGGCTTGCGGGGAGGTATAACCCTGTCCCGAGCGTGCAGGAACTTTTAAATCATTGGCAATATCGGGCTGCTGCAGCCCGGCTGCGTTTTTATTCTCTGCTGCGGTGCCGGCCTGTGCTGCCGGCACAGACAAAGCTGCGATAAGCGCCGCGAGCGCGTCGCTGTTTTTCTGATCCCGGTAAGTCTCACCACTGGCGGCATCACTGTCCGCCCCGCTATCAGCTGTCAGCACCATATTCTCGCTCACATCCGCACTGACAAGGCTGAACAGCCCGGCAAATAACAGCCCGTCTGATGACGCCAGTGCCAATTTTCTTGCCAGGGGGCCGCCTGCAGCAGGCAATATAGCTGTCTGTGATGAAGTGGTGACTTTAGACATAGCTTTCACAATTAAATTTCTGAATCTCTCAGGGCGCATCTGCCCTTCAGAAACAGTGCAAGTTAAATGCCAATTTCAAATTATCTGTGCCATGGCAGCAGCTTAAGCAGGGGCCAGGCTATCTCTTGCGCGGGCGGTCATTCAGCTCGGCATCCTGTCTGTCCTGTCTGTCACGGCGGGCCTGGCTGAATAATTCTGCTGCTTTTTCTGTTTTCTTTGTGCGCCTGCGCTCTGCCTGTGCCATCGTCTGACGCAGCTGTTCAATTTCCCGGTCAAGATGAACACATCTGTTGGTGATGATCTCTAACTGGTCACGCATCTGGGTGCTGAACCATGAGGCTGACTGCAGGGCCAGCCCGGTAAGCATGTCATTTTTCATCCGCGCCTGTTCAATAAGCTCTTCAAGCTGCTCTTTTATCTGCTGATTTTTTTCTCTTTCCTGTGTCAACAGGGTCAGGGACTGGCGTTTTTTACTGACTTCCAGCTTGTCCCGCATTGCCAGTTTCTGGAATACGCCTGCCCGTTTGATATTTTGCTCTGGACTCATTTCAGCTCAGCCCCTCAAACAGTCCTGTCAATGCCTTCACTGACTGATCAAACGGCGCCTGTTCATCATAATTCTGTTTAATATGTCCTATCAGATGCGGCCAGAGCTGGACAGCGAGATCAAGGTCTGGATCCTGGCCGGACACATAGCCGCCCATCAAAATCAGGTCGCGGTTTTCCAAATAGAGTGACAGCAGTTTTCTGAAAACAACAGCGGCATCTGACTGCTCATCAGCAACAATTTCATTCATCACACGGCTGACTGAGGCCGGCACGTCAACGGCCGGATAAATACCCAGCTGGGTCTGCTGGCGGGACAATAATATATGTCCGTCCAAAATCGACCTTGCTGTGTCAACAACCGGGTCATTTGTATCATCCCCGTCAGCCAGAACAGTATAAAAGCTGGTGATAGAGCCCTGCCCAACAAGTCCTGTTCCCGAGCGTTCAATCAAGGCCGGTATCAGCGAAACCACAGAAGGCGGATACCCCTTTGAGGTTGGCTGTTCACCTAGTGCAAGGCCGATTTCACGCCGCGCATGGGCAACCCGAGTAAGCGAATCCATAATTAACAGAACATTGCGCCCCTCAGCACGGAAATATTCAGCAATTGCTGTTGCCCGGTTTGCTGCTCTTATCCGCAAGAGCGGCGAACGGTCAGCCGGTTCTGCCACCACCACGGTTCTCTTTCTGGTTTCGGCACTGAAGACATTTTTGACAAAATCACCGACTTCGCGTCCACGTTCTCCTATCAGCCCAACCACAACAACATCTGCCTCGGTAAAACGGGTCATCATGCTCAGCAAAACAGACTTGCCAACGCCAGACCCGGCAATAATGCCAAGACGCTGGCCCTGGCCGACTGTCAGCAGGCTGTTAATCACACGCACCCCAACATCCAGTTTTTGATCGACCGGCTTTCTTGCCAGCGGGTTCAGCTTGACACCCTCCAGCGGCCAGCTCTGTGTCAGAATAGGTTCCGGCCCGCCGTCAAGACAATTTCCAAGACTGTCAAAAACACGCCCCAGAACGCCCTCACCAATCGCCATCATATAACCGTCATCAGCCACGCTCACACGGGCCCCGACGCTGATACGTGCCCCTGTTTCATGAACGCACAGCAAATTATTGTCATTCTGAAATCCAATAATTTCAGCAATGATATGCTTACCATCCTGTGTTTCTATCGAACAGAGCGTACCAATGGTTGCCGGAAAGCCGTCACATTCAATAATATGACCATCATAGCGATGGACATGCCCGGCAAAGCAGGGTTCTGGGGGGCTGACATCCTCCAGGACAGACGCTTTCAGCTTTTGTGTTAACAGGCTCATTCCTTGGGCCCTTCAGCATCTGCTGTGCTGTCATCTCCCACAGCTTCGCCTATGTCACCAGACTCGCTGTCCGCCACAGCTATTTCTGTTTCCACGCCCGCCTGTGTTTCGGTACCGTCATTTGCTGTGCTGTCATCTCCCACAGCTTCGCCTATGTCACCAGACTCGCTGTCCGCC
>JAYPEG010000003.1:0-2100 GCA_038125645.1 Alphaproteobacteria bacterium | reverse complement strand
ACAGCTATTTCTGTTTCCGCGCCCGCCTGTGTTTCGGCATCCGCGCTGTCAGCATCCTCTGGCAAGGCTGCCTGTGTGCCAGTACCAATGTCCGTGTCCGTCACTCTTTTTGCATCAGGGCCGGCATTGTCATCTGCACTAGCCAGTGCCCTGGTGGGCTGGCTATCATCTCTGCGGTTATCTGTTTCAGGCCCATCCGCTGCCAGCTGGTTGCCGGGCGCGCTGCTGTCATTCACTGTCATGCGGTCACTGACCTCAATCCCGTCCAGGCGCATCTTAATATCGCCTGACAGAAAGCTGGCATCTTCCCTGAACTGCCAATGTCCGGGCAGGCTGTCTGCGCCCTGAAAATTTTGAAGGGCCGCTAGATCATCCGGGTTGAGCGTGACCGTAACCTGGCGCGCAGATGATTTCACAGTTTCTGCCAGCGCATCAATACGCTGGAGAAACCCTGAGGGATTGTCAATAATTGCCAGTCCGGCGCGCCTGGCTGCCAGCTTCATAACACTGTCCTTCAATGCTTTTGTCAGCACTGACGCATCGACAGCCGCCGGGTCAGTCGCACCGGCAATGACCGCTTCCAGACGGTGAATAATATCAGCTCGTTCAGCCTCACGCTGCTGATGAAAGGCTTTTTCCTCTGCTGTCGGCTCTGCAGAACGCGCCGCTTCCAGGCCGGCCTCGAAGCCACGCTTATAGCCCTTCTCCTCTGCCTCTGTCCTGAGCGCATCATCCTCTGCGGCCCGCCGCGCCTCTTCTTCTGCCCTCGCCTGCGCTTCAGCCCTGGCTTCTGCCTCATCATCAAATTGATCATCAGCCGGGCGGTCTGCATCCTGCCCCTGAGCAGCATCTATATCTACATCTGGCGCATCACTGCCAGTTGCCGGTGCATGAGCAGCAGCAGATCTTTGTGCATCCTGCTCTTCGCGTGCCTCCTGTGCCGCCTCAGCTTCCTGCCTCTTTTTGTTGATATCCTGCTGTCTCTTCTGTTCAGCAGCAAAAGCTATCTCAACCAATGAACGCGGCTTGAAGCCGCTGTCATCTTCCGGTCTCAAAGGGGCGGCTTTGCGGAACTGGGCGGCCTGTACAGTTTTCAGTAGGCGGGCGATTTCCGTATCTCCCAGCTTTGATCCTGCTGAAAAGCTGTCCTTACCGAGCTCTGTTGTCTGTGCATTCTGCGACATGTTTGGTCACCTGTTCACTCTGTCTGACAATCACTCCTCAGACAAAATCATCACCGCCGCGGCCAGCCAGCACAATCGTGCCCTCATCTGACATTTTCCGGGCCACATTAATGATATCTTTTTGTGCTGCCTGCACCTCTGTAAGGCGCACAGGGCCAAGTGCTTCCATCTCATCAACTATATTGGCAGCCGCGCGTTTAGACATACAGCCAAAAAGCTTTTCGCGCAGCGGCTCGTCAGCACCCTTGAGCGCCAGCACCAGAAGCTCTGTGTCTACTGCACGCAGTAGCGTCTGCAATGAACGGTCATCAGACAGAATAAGATTGTCAAAGACAAACATATTTTCCTGAATAGACTGCATCAGGTCACGATCCTCGCGCGCGATATCCTTCATAATGCGCTGTTCCATCGCCTGTTTGGTGAAGTTCATAATTCTGGCCGCGGCCTCTACGCCGCCGACCTTGGCAGCACGAAGCGATGTATTGGCCTTGAATTTCGACTGCATCACCTTTTCCAGCTCTATAAGCGCATCTGGCCCGACTGTTTGCAGGGTTGCAATCCGGCGAATAATCTCCGGCTGCATTTGCACTGGCAGCAGACCCAAAACATCAGCCCCCAAACCATAATCAAGATATGAGATAATCAGGGCAATAATCTGCGGATGTTCATCTATGATCAATTCAGCGATTGAGCGAGCATCCATCCAGTCCAGAATATCAATCGGGCGCGATGTCTGTGACGGGGCGATGCGACTCAGCACAGACTGTGCTTTATCTTCACCGAGCGCCTTATTCATCACATTGCGGATATAATTGCCAGCCCCCATGCCAAGGCTTGTCTGTGCCTTGATAATGGCAAGAAACTCATCCAGCACCGCATTCACCGTTTCCTGATCCAGCCCCTGAACAGAATCCAT
>JAYPEG010000002.1:129482-136184 GCA_038125645.1 Alphaproteobacteria bacterium | reverse complement strand
GCTGGCGGCCGTCAATTTCTATCCTGTGATGGCTGATATCGTCAGTTTCGGTAAAATCCGGTGATGATATATCTGGCTCCAACATACAACGCCCCCCCTTTATTGTTTATTGGCGAAACAAAGACAAAAAATAATGAAAGATATTCTGTCCTGTGGCCAGCCACTTTATCCCTGTTCTGTTCGCTGGGGCATTGTCATTGCCTGTGTCATCGCCTATCGTGTTATTTTTAAGCAAAAGTGAGACTGAAATAAGGATATATTGTGCTGACAGTGAATAATGAGAGCCCCCCGCCGGACAGCCTTGGCGAGCGGATATTTGACCTCAGACAAAAAAATGGGCTTTCCCTTGAACAGCTGTCGCGCCAGCTTGGCGTGCGCGCCCGTACATTGAAAAACTGGGAAACAGACCGCTCAGAGCCGCGAATCAATAAACTTGTCGCGCTGGCCGGACTGCTGGGTGTGGCCCCTACCTATCTGATTGCCAGGGAAGGCTATGGCGGCAGCGCTGACACCGGCATCCCGGCCGGGCCATCTTCTGATATTCAGGCGGTTGCCGGACTGCGCCGTCAGCTTGATGAACTTGAATCAAAACACAAGCAATCATTGAAACTGATCCGGCAAATGCGGAAACAGATTCAAGACCTGTAGCCCCGCTATTCAATATTTTCGCAGTTGCGCCGTTTATTAATAGTCTATAAAAAATGACAAATGTCGTGCCCTGTATTAAAGTGGGGCTGTGTATGAGCTTTAGGAGGGTTCGATGAAAAAATTTCTGCCGGTTTGCATGATTGCATTCGCGCTTTTGGGTTTGTCAGCATGTTCAAGCTATCCGACATGGGTGCCGGACTGGGCACAGGTCGGGGCTGACCAGAAGTCTTAAACAGACGGGCTGCAACTTTTAATGCCGGCCATCTGAGGCCAGTTTTCCGCTGCCCTCTTGAAACCTTATACCCCCCCTCTCCTGTGATTATGCCGGGTAGCTGCCGGCACGCAGGAGGTGGGGGTTTTTCTTGGTGATGAGGAAAAAATGACCGGGCGCAAGAGATGACAGGGCATAAGGACAATCAGCGGTGCCGGAATGCACTTATTATCGGCTCTGGCCCCGATGCCCGGCTGGTGTCCAAATGGCCGTTAACGCAGTTTGACGCTGTCATTGTAATTAATAATGCCTGGCGTGCCACTGACAGCTGGACATATCTTATCTATCCCCATGATTTTCCTGTCTCAAAACTGCCGCGCACGCTACATGCTGAACAGCAGCTGATAGACGAAACTGATTTTGTTCCTGCCCAGAATCAATATGGCGGCTTTGTCTATGCAGGCGGGACAATGGCCTTTACCGCGGCTTATTGGACACTGGCTGAATTGCGGCCGCGACAAATTGCCCATATCGGCTGTGATATGCATTATCCGGCCTCAGGGGACACACATTTTTACGGTACCGGGACGCCTGATCCTCTGCGTGATGATATTTCGCTAACTTCGCTTGAGGCCTGCTCAGCACGCTTTTTCTGTTTTGCCAGATCACAAGGCTGCCTTATCTGGAATCTGTCGGCTGGCCCCTCGCGCCTTCTTTATCCAAGACTCTGTTTAAATGAGCTTTTTTCAGAATCCCTGAGCCAGCACATGCCCGACAGGACAGAAATGCAGAGCTGTCTTTCTGTGGAAAGGAAACTCAATTACTTTGTCGCTGACGGCCGTTACTGGCAGCATGAACGCCGCTTTGAAAAAGTCCGGCTGCAGCAGCTGGATCGTGCCTGGCTGAAGGCAAGCAGACTGGAAGCTACTCCGCATAACTGACATTTTTGACTGAGATGCCTCTTGCACCAGTGTGATGTTTGAGTAAACTCGATAATTAAAACAGGGTTTAACGACCTGTCTAAAAATATTGAGTTGGGGAGGACAGCGTGGCCGATCAACGTTCGGAACACGAAAGATGCGACACGATTCCGCGGTTGCTGGCATATAATGCCCGCCATTATGCCGACAGGCCTGCCTATCGCGAGAAGGAATATGGCATCTGGCAAAGCTGGACATGGGCCGAAGCTGAGGATGAGATCAATGCCCTTGCGCTGGGCCTGGTCACGCTTGGCGTGGAACCGGGTGATCATATCGCTGTTCTGGGCCGTAACCGGCCGTTCTTCTACTGGGCGATGATTGCCGCACAGTCCAACGGTGCCATCCCGGTGCCGGTTTATCAGGATTCAGTTGCTGATGAGATCGCTTATGTACTGGATCACTGCGGGGCCAGCCTTGTCTTTGCCGAAGATCAGGAGCAGGTCGACAAGATTATGGATGTAAAAGACCAGCTGCCCGGCCTGAAATCCATAATTTTCATTGATTCGCGCGGCATGCGTAAATATGAGCGCACGCATTTGCATGATTACCGTGACATTCAGAAGGCCGGGCGCGCGGCCAGTGCGGCACAGAAAAAGCTGCTGGACAAGCGCAGGGCCCAGCAGAGCGGCTCTGACAGCTGCGCCATGCTCTATACCTCTGGCACGACCGGGCGGCCAAAGGGGGTTGTGCTGTCCAATGACAATATTATCAAAACCTCTGCGGCATCATGTGCGTTTGATAATTTGCAGCAAAGTGATTCTGTACTGGCTTATCTGCCGATGGCATGGGTCGGTGATTTCATCTTTTCCATGGGTCAGGCCCTGTGGTCAGGCTTCTGCGTGTGCTGCCCTGAGAGCACACAGACCATGCAGCATGATTTAAAGGAAATTGGCCCGAGCTATTTCTTTGCCCCGCCCCGCTATTTTGAAGGGGTGCTGACGTCTGTGATGATCCGCATGGAAGATGCGGGCCGTGTGAAGCGAAAATTATTTGCCTATTTTATGGCGCATGCCAGAGAGGTTGGCGGAGCGCTTTTGGATGGGCAGCGTGTGGCATTGTCTGATCGTCTGATTTACCAATTGGGGCGGCTGTTTATCTATGGCCCGCTGCTGAACAGCCTGGGCATGAGCAATATCCGCGTTGGCTATACAGCCGGTGAGGCTATCGGGCCGGAAATTTTCAATTTTTACCGTTCACTGGGCATTAATCTCAAGCAGCTCTATGGCCAGACAGAGGCCAGTGTGTTCATTACCCAGCAGCCTGACGGCGAGGTTCGCGCTGATACTGTTGGGGTGCCGTCTCCCGGGGTTGAGCTGCATATTGATGACAAGGGCGAGGTTTTTTACCGCTCTGCCGGTGTTTTTGTTGAATATTATAAAAATCCCAAAAGCACCAAGGAGACGAAAGACAAGGATGGCTGGGTGGCCACCGGGGATGCTGGTTTTATTGAAAAGGACAGCGGACATCTGCGTATCATCGACCGGGCCAAAGATGTCGGCAAGATGAAAGACGGGCGTTTGTTTGCGCCAAAATATGTCGAGAACAAGCTGAAATTCTTTCCCTCTATCCTTGAGGCCGTGCTATTCGGTTCCGGACGGGATAAATGCACAGCCTTTATCAATATTGACCTGCAGGCCGTCGGCAACTGGGCTGAACGCAACAATATCGCTTATTCATCATATCAGGAGCTGGCCGGGCACGCACAGGTCTATCAGATGATCACAGAGCACATAAATGAGGTAAACATCGCCCTTGCCAATGATGAGATGCTCAGCGGCTGCCAGATACACAGATTTCTTATCTTGCATAAGGAGCTTGACGCCGATGACGGCGAGCTGACCCGCACCCGAAAGGTCAGGCGTCGGGTCATTGAGGATAAATTCAAAGACCTCATTGACGCGCTATATGGCGGCGCGACAGAAATCTTCACCAAAACCGAGGTGACTTATGAAGACGGCAGCAAGGGCTCTATTTCGGCTACGCTGCAGATCGCCGATGCAGATGTACAGCCCACCCCTTCAGGCAAAGGAGAAGCGGCATGACAGCACAACAGCCGCAGAGCTATGTCACATCAGATGGCCGCACCATCGGCCCGCCGGTTATGGAGATGCAGAATATCACCCTGCGTTTTGGCGGTGTGGTTGCGATTCAGGATATATCATTTGATATCAGAGAAGGGGAAATACGCGCAATCATCGGCCCGAACGGTGCCGGCAAATCATCCATGCTGAATGTGATTAACGGCTTTTATCACCCGCAAGAGGGACGGATACTATATAAGGGCGGAGAGCGCAAGCCGATGAAGCCCTATCAGATAGCCCACCAGGGGATCGCCCGCACCTTTCAGAATATTGCCCTGTTCAAGGGGATGACAACGCTGGACAACATTATGACAGGCCGCCTCACCCATATGAAAACCTCAATGCTGTCACAGGCAGTCTGGTGGGGACGGGCAGAAAAAGAAGAGGTTGAAAACCGGGAGCTGGTCGAGAAAATCATCGATTTTCTTGAAATTCAGTCGATCAGGAAGACACCTGTCGGACGCCTGCCCTATGGTTTGCAAAAACGTGTTGAGCTGGGCCGGGCGTTGGCAGCAGAGCCATCCCTGCTGTTGCTGGATGAACCGATGGCTGGCATGAATGTTGAGGAAAAAGAGGACATGTCCCGTTTCATCCTTGATGTGAATGACGAGTTCGGCACCACGATAGCACTGATTGAGCATGATATGGGTGTGGTGATGGATCTGGCCGACCGTGTTGTGGTGATGGATTACGGAAAAAAAATAGGAGACGGCACCCCCGATGAGGTACGCGGCAATCAAGATGTCATTGATGCTTATCTGGGAGTTGCCCATGACTAGACACAGCCCAGCGGGGACAAAAAACGATGTCAGCTGATTTTTATTTTGGTGTTGAGGTATTCCTGAACGGGCTAATGGCCGGGGTGATGTATTCGCTGGTGGCTCTCGGCTTTGTCCTGATTTTCAAGGCGTCAGGGATATTTAACTATGCACAGGGTATCATGGCCCTGTTTGCCGCACTGACACTGGTTGGCTTCCAAGAAGGCCAGGTACCATTCTCGCATCTGATCAATGCTGTATTTGGAACTGAAATCCATCATTTTGGCTGGCATCTGCACGCCTTTTTCGCCATCATACTTGCGCTTGGGGTAATGGTTTTATTTGCCTGGCTGGTCGAAAAGCTGATCCTGCAGCATCTGGTCAATCAGGAACCGATTATCCTGTTCATGGCAACCATCGGCCTTGCTTATTTTATGGAAGGCTTTGGCGATTTGATGTGGGGATCAAATGTCAAGAAGCTTGATATAGGAATCCCCCAGGGCGGTAATTTCTGGATAGAGGAAAAAACAGCCTTTCTGGGGGGTGAGGATTTTTACGGGTTCTATCTTGATACGCTAGATATTTATGCAACCGTGATTGCCGGCCTGCTGGTTGCAGGACTTGTTGTGTTCTCGCAATATACCCGCACTGGCCGGGCCCTCAGGGCGGTGGCTGATGACCATCAGGCGGCGCTGTCAGTGGGCATATCCCTGCGGGCGATATGGGTCATTGTCTGGGGCATTGCCGGCTTTGTTGCGCTGGTTGCAGGCATTATGTGGGGATCAAAATCAGGGGTACAATTCTCACTGTCACTGATTGCGCTGAAAGCCCTGCCGGTGCTGATGCTGGGCGGGTTTACCTCTATTCCGGGGGCGATTGTCGGCGGGCTGATTATCGGGGTTGGCGAGAAGATGTTTGAATTTCTGATCGGCGCCCCCCTGCTGGGCGGGGCCACTGAGAACTGGTTTGCCTATGTGCTGGCACTTGTGTTTCTGGTATTCAGGCCGCAGGGGCTGTTCGGCGAAAAAATTATCGAAAGGGTGTGATACAAGATGCTGTATCGTGAAGTTGGTGAGTTTAAAACCTCTTACAGGGCTGATCAGCAGACCTTTCCCATCACCGTTGACAAGGTGGCCTATTTTATAACGCTGGCTGTGGCTTATCTGGTGGTGCCCTTTGTGATCAATGATTACTGGGCCAATGCGATCCTGCTGCCATTTCTGATTTTTGGTATCGCAGCTATCGGGCTGAATATTCTGACTGGCTATTGCGGTCAGGTCTCTCTTGGTTCCGGCGGATTTATGGCCGTTGGTGCTTATGCCTGTTACAAGCTGATGACCGGCTTTCCAGATTTGAATCTGATTGTCTGTATTCTCCTTGCCGGCGGCGTAACCGCGCTTGTTGGCATCCTCTTTGGTCTGCCCAGCCTGAGGATCAAGGGGTTTTATCTGGCTGTGGCCACGCTGGCCGCGCAATTCTTTCTGGTCTGGCTGTTTAACAAGGTCGGCTGGTTCTATAATTATTCTGCATCCGGCCAGATAAATGCCCCCGAAAGAGAGATACTCGGCTTTGCCATTTCCGGGCCCAATGCATCGCCACAATCTGTTTATCTTGTCTGCCTGATGTTCCTGACTGTGCTTGCCCTGGCAGCGCGCAATCTAACCAGGGGGGCGATGGGGCGCAAATGGATGGCCATACGCGATATGGATATCGCGGCCGAAATTATCGGTGTTAATCCTTTGATGGCAAAGCTGACGGCCTTTGGAATCAGTTCATTTTATGTTGGCATAGCCGGGGCGCTTTTGTTTTCGGTTTATCTGGGCGCAGTCGAGGTGGGCGAGGTGTTCGGTATCCAGAAATCATTTCTGGTACTGTTCATGATCATCATTGGCGGTCTTGGGTCTGTGTTCGGCTCTCTTGCGGGTGCAGCCTTTCTTGTGATGATGCCTGTGATACTGAAAAATGTGATGGTCGGACAGCTGGGCTGGCCTGTTGACATTGCCGCGCATTTTGAGTTTGTCATT
>JAYPEG010000002.1:127408-129472 GCA_038125645.1 Alphaproteobacteria bacterium | reverse complement strand
TGCTTTGGCGAATAATTAAAGAGAAGCTGAGGCTTTGGCCATTTCCGCATTAATGGCCGCAACAGGTCTGGCAAGCCTGAAACTACTTGCCGTGGTCAAACCCTTACGGAGGATAAAATGAAGTTAAAGACCATGATAACAGGGATGGCAGCAGCCATGATGCTGGCCGGGCCTGCATTAGCAGACCTGACATTCCCTAACCTGACCTACAGAACAGGGCCTTATGCCGTGAACGGCATCCCCTATGCTGACGGCTATGCTGATTACATGACATTGCTGAATGAGCGTGACGGCGGTATCGGCGGCGTAAAAATCAATTATATTGAGTGTGAAACACAATATAACACTGAAAAGGGCGTGGAGTGCTATGAAAACACAAAGGGTGAGGGCTCTCTGGTCTATCAGCCAATGTCCACAGGCATTACCTATCAGCTGATACCAAAGGCCACCGCAGATGGCATCCCCATCCTGTCGATGGGTTATGGCCGCACATCAGCTGCAAACGGCAAGGTATTCAGCCATATCTTTAACTATCCGGCCAATTACTGGGTCGGGGCTTCTGCTGTTGTGAACCATATTCTGTCACTGAATGGCGGCAATATCAAAGGCAAGACCATCGCTCTAGTCTATCACAACTCAGCCTATGGCAAGGAACCTATCCGTACCCTTGAAGAGCTGTCCAAAAAACATGGCTTCAAGCTGACTCTGCTGCCTGTTGACCATCCTGGTCAGGAACAGAAGTCACAATGGCTGCAAATTCGCCGTGAAAAGCCTGATTATGTCACTATGTGGGGCTGGGGTGTTATGAACCCAACTGCCATACAAGAAGCGGCAAATATCCGTTACCCGATGGAAAACTTTATCGGTGTATGGTGGTCAGGTTCAGAAGGTGATGTTCTGCCCGCAGGCGAAGCCGCACATGGCTATAAATCGCTTGCCATGCATAACACAGGAATGGATTTCCCCATCTATGCTGATCTGAAGGCGCATGTCTATGACAAGGGTCTGGCCTCTGGGGCGGGTGATCAGGCAGGCACAGTACTGTACAACCGCGGTATCTATGCTGCTATGCTGGCAACCGAAGCTGCGCGCCTGGCCCAGAAGATGAGCTACACAAAGGATATCACGCCTGCCAATATGCGTGATGCCATGGAGGCCTTCGCAATCGACGAGGCGCGCATGGCGGAGCTGGGTCTGCCGAATTTTGCCCCGAGCTTCTCAGTCTCATGTACAAATCATGGCGGCCCGGGTCTGGCAGCTATCCAGCAGTGGGACGCAAAGGCCAAGAAATGGACAATGATTTCTGACTTCATCGAGACAGATGGTGAGATCATCAATGCCCTGATTGCGGCTGATTCCGCTGCCTATGCAGCAGAGAACAACATTGCAGAGCGGTGCAACTAAGCCCCCTTTTCTGCTGGTGTCAGCCCGGCCTTTGTGCCGGGCTGGCCCGCCTTTCAATAAAGTAATAAATTTCTGCATTTAAAAAAACAAACAGCAATAAAGAGGCCGGAAATGCTGGATCAGGCAAGAACAGAAGAAAAGCTGCTGGATGTTACTAATATTGAGGTGATTTACAATCACGTCATTCTTGTTCTCAAAGGTGTGTCCCTGTCGTTGCCGAAAGGCGGAATTACGGCGCTTCTGGGCGGCAATGGCGCGGGCAAGACAACAACACTGAAAGCCATATCCAACCTGCTGCATTCAGAACGCGGTGAGGTTACCAAAGGCAGTATCCTGTATCGCGGCCAGCCGGTGGCAGACCTGAACCCGGCAGCGCTGGTGAAAACAGGCGTCATTCAGGTCATGGAAGGACGGCACTGTTTTGAGCATCTGACCGTTGAGGAAAACCTGCTGACCGGGGCATATACAAGACGGGCGTCACGCGGTGACATCAACAATGCGCTGGAAATGGTTTACACTTATTTTCCGCGTCTCAAGGAGCGGCGGCGCTCTCAGGCGGGATATACCTCTGGCGGTGAGCAGCAGATGTGCGCCATTGGCAGGGCGTTGATGAGCCAGCCTGAGACGGTTCTGCTGGATGAGCCGTCAATGGGCCTGGCC
>JAYPEG010000002.1:115105-127398 GCA_038125645.1 Alphaproteobacteria bacterium | reverse complement strand
AAATTTTTGGTATCGTCAAGGCCCTAAACGAGAAAGAGGGTGTTTCATTCCTGCTGGCAGAACAAAACACCAATGTTGCGCTGCGCTTTGCCCATTACGGATATATTCTGGAAAATGGCCGGGTGGTGATGGATGGCCCGGCAGCAGAACTGCGCGAGAACCCAGATGTGAAGGAATTTTATCTCGGTGTCTCTGAAGAGGGGCGGAAATCCTTCCGTGATGTACGCTCATACCGCCGACGTAAAAGATGGTTGAGCTGATGGCCAGGCATTTTGACGAGCTTGAAACCAGAAGCCCTGATGAACGCGAAAATGCGCTCTACACCAGATTGCCGGAACTGCTCGCCCATGCCCAGAAACAGTCTGCCCATTACCGGGCATTGTTTGCCGGTATTACAGCTGCCGAAATCAATGATGCCAGCAGCCTTGCCAGCCTGCCGCTGACCCGCAAATCCGACTTGCTACAGGGCCCGGGCCAGGAATTGCGCCTCGCCCGTATTCTGCCCCGCCCGATTGCACAGGCCCATCATCTGTTCCAGTCGCCGGGGCCGATTTATGAAATTGGCATGCGCGGCCCTGATTGGTGGCGGTTCGGGCGCGCGCTGGCGGCTGTGGGCATTGCTGAGGGTGATATCGTACAGAATTGCTTTTCCTATCATTTCACGCCTGCCGGCATGATGTTTGATGCTGCTGCTGCTGCTGTTGGGGCCGCTGTTCTGCCGGCCGGTGTCGGCCAGACTGAAATACAAGCAACAGCCCTGTGCCAACTGGGCGTTACAGCCTATGCCGGAACGCCTGATTATCTGAAGGCGATTTTGGAAAAGGCTGACGAGCTGGGGCTGGATAGCACCGCTGTGAAAAAGGCTGTTGTCAGCGGCGGGCCCCTGTTTCCGGCCTTGCGTGATTATTATGATCAGCGCGGCATTTTCTGCCGGCAATGTTACGGCACGGCTGATGTCGGCCATGTTGCGTATGAATCAGAGGCGGCAGACGGGCTTATCCTTGATGAGGGCGTGATTGTTGAAATTGTCAGGCCGGGCACAGGCCAGCCGGTCGCAGAGGGGGAAATCGGTGAAATTGTGGTTACAGCCCTGAATGATGACATGCCGATGATCCGCTTTGCGACAGGCGATCTCTCTGCTTTTATGCCGGGTATCAGCCCATGCGGACGCACAAATAAGCGCATTGTGGGCTGGCGTGGACGCGCCGACCAGGCAACAAAGGTCAAGGGCATGTTTGTACGCCCTGAACAGCTGGCACAGCTGGTTGATCGCCATGATGAGATCGTACGCGCCCGTATAACTGTCACACATGACGGCTCGGCAGATCAGATGACGGTACAGATTGAAACAGTAGACGGCGATATTGCCGCCTATGAGCAGTCAGTGCGCGATATTCTTAAATTGCGCGGGCATATAGAGATTGTTGCCCCGAACAGCCTGCCAAATGATGGTAAAGTTATTGACGATCAAAGAGAGATTGGCAACAGCTGAGGCTGTGTCCGCGCCCGTTCTGATGCCCACCCGCATAACAGGAGCACACAGATGAATTTTGCCCTTACAGAAGAGCAGCAGGCCATCTATGAGATGGCCAGCGATTTTGCTGCCCAGTCAATCGCCCCGCATGCGGTGACCTGGGATCAGACAGAACAGATGCCGCGTGACGTGCTGCGGGCTGCCGCTGATCTTGGCCTTGCGGCCATTTATGTACCAGAAGAGGATGGCGGTTCCGGCCTCAGCCGACTTGACGCGACATTGGTGTTTGAGGCCCTTGCGACAGCCTGTCCGACCATATCTGCCTTTTTGTCCATTCATAATATGGTGGCATGGATGGTCTCGTCTTTTGGCAGTGATGTGCTGAAGGATAAATATCTGGCTGCGCTGTGCAGTATGGAAAAAATCGGTTCCTACTGCCTGACTGAGCCGGGCTCAGGTTCTGATGCTGCTGCCCTACGGACAAAGGCTGAGCGCACAAATGAAGGCTATGTCCTGGATGGCACAAAAAGTTTTATTTCCGGGGCTGGCTATTCAGATCTGTATGTGGTGATGGCCCGAACCGGCGATGACAGCCCGTCCGGTATATCAGCCCTGATAATAGACAGTGATCAGCCGGGTCTGTCCTTTGGGGCAAATGAAAAAAAGATGGGCTGGCGGGCACAGCCGACAGCACAGGTGATCATGGATGCCTGCAAAACCCCGGCTGAAAATCTGCTTGGTCAGGAAGGCAAAGGCTTCAGCTATGCCATGATGGGGCTTGACGGGGGTCGTCTCAATATTGCTGCAGCCGCGCTTGGCGGGGCACAGGCTGCTTATGAGAAGGCCCTTGCCTACAGTGCGGAAAGACGCGCATTTGGCCGTTCTATCGACCAGTTCCAGTCCCTGCAGTTCAAGCTGGCAGATATGCATACCAGCCTTGAGGCAGCGCGCTGTTTTCTGCGCCAGGCGGCATGGAAACTGGACACCAGGGCCCCTGATGCGACACGCGCCTGTGCAATGGCGAAAAAATTTGTCACTGATATCTGTTTTGACGCAGCCAATGACGCCTTGCAAATTCATGGAGGTTACGGCTATCTGGCAGATTACGGCATTGAGAAAATTGTCCGTGATTTGCGTGTGCATCAAATCCTTGAGGGCACAAATGAAATCATGCGCCTGATCATCAGCCGGTCATTATTGGCACAGAGGGATTTATGAGCGAGATAAACTGTTACACAGACAAGACAACTGGCCGCATCACACTGACAAGGCCAGAGGTTTTAAACGCGCTGAGCTATGAAATGTGCCTGGAAATGGAAGCGGCCCTGACAGCGTGGCGTGATGATGCCAAAATCACACAGGTTATTATTGACGCTGAAGGCGAGCGGGCCTTTTGTGCTGGCGGTGACATTGCCAAACTCTATGAGACAGGCCGGCAGGGTGACTTTGCCTATGGCCACAGATTTTGGACAGATGAATACAGGCTGAATGCGCTGATTGCCCATTATCCCAAACCCTATATCGCATTTATGCATGGGTTTGTTATGGGGGGCGGGGTTGGTATTTCATGCCATGGCAGCCACAGAATTGCTGGCAATTCAGCAAAATTTGCAATGCCTGAATGTGCTATTGGCCTGATCCCGGATGTTGGCGGCACAGCCCTTCTGGCCCGTGCCCCGGGGCAGACAGGCCTGTTTTTAGGGCTGACAGGCTATCGCATGAATGCTGCCGACAGCCTGTATGCCGGTTTTGCTGATATCTTTATTGATGAGACTGATTTTGCGGCGGCAAAGGATGCGCTTATCCGTTCTGGCGCGCCTGATATATTGGCTGATTTCGCCTGTGAGCCCGAAAAACCGGCCTGTCTGCCCGGCTGGCAGCGTGCAGTGGACAGGCATTTTGCAGCAGCAGACATCGCCGCACTGACCGCCGCCACCGGCACCGCCGAAATTGACACGGCTATAACAAGGGCCCTTGATCACAGCTCGCCGCTGGCCATGCTGTGCACAGCAGAAATTATCCGGCGCCTGGCTGATGATATGTCTGTTGAAAGGGCGCTGGCGCTTGAATACCGCTATGCCCACAGATCAATGCAGCATGGCGATTTTCTGGAAGGCATAAGAGCGGCCATTATTGACAAGGACAAAAATCCGGTCTGGCGGCATAAAAACATGCAGGAGATTGATCCCATGACAGTCGATTTCATGCTCTCAGCAGTCGATGGTCAGTAACAGGAGAGACAAAATGAAAATTGGGTTTATTGGACTTGGAAATATGGGCCTGCCAATGGCCGGTAATCTGGCAGCTGCCGGCTATCAGGTCACCGGCTATGATGTTGTCGGATTTGACGGCACCGCTGGAATTACAGTCGCTGCTGACGCTCAGTCATGCGTGAAAGACTGTGATGTTGTGATAACAATGCTGCCCGATGGGCAGATACTGCGCGCAGTGGCAGACGAAATTATCGGGGCAATGAAATCATCTGCGGTTCTGTGTGACTGTTCCACAGTTGATGTTGCCTCTGCACGGAGTGTTGCGGATAAGGCTGTTGCAGCTGGGCTGCTGGCGGTGGATGCACCGGTCAGCGGCGGCATAGGCGGGGCACAGACAGGCAGCCTAACCTTTATGGCCGGGGGCAGTGACAAGGCCTTTGCCATCGTCAGCCCCCTGTTTGATGTGATGGGCAATAAATCTGTTCACTGCGGGCCATCGGGGGCCGGGCAGGCTGTGAAAATCTGCAATAATATGATCCTCGGCGTCACTATGATCGCGACCTGTGAGAGCATTGCACTGGGGGACAAGCTGGGGCTTGACAGGCAAAAGCTCTTTGATGTGCTGAGCACCTCATCGGGGTCAAGCTGGACTGTGAACAGCTATTTTCCGGCCAAGGGTGTCGGCCCCAAAAGCCCTGCTGACAATGACTACAAGCCCGGATTTGCCGCAGAGCTGATGATAAAGGATTTGGGCCTGTCACAACAGGCAGCAGAGGCAGCGGTTGCGGACACGCCGATGGGTGCGCTGGCCCTGTCACTTTACAGGGTTTTTGTTGAGGATGAGGACGGGCGCGGGCGTGATTTTTCAGCCATGCTGCCCCGCTTTGCGGCGCGTACACGCCAGCAACCCCCACACTCTAAATCAAAAGCGAGACTGACATGAGCAGCAATACATTCGAAACCATAGAAGTCAGCCGCCATGATCGGGTGATCGTGATCACCCTGGCCCGTGAAAAGGCACTGAATGCGCTGAACAGCCAGCTGATGGAAGAGGTCATCTGTGCCCTCAGCCCCTATGACAGCGACCCTGAAATCGGCTGTTTTGTGATTACTGGCAGGGGTAAGGCCTTTGCCGCCGGCGCAGATATTACGGAAATGGCGGAAAAATCCTATGGCCAGACCTATCACGAGGATATGTTTGCCAAATGGGACGGGCTGGTTCGTATGCGGACACCTAAAATTGCTGCGGTAAATGGCTTTGCATTGGGCGGGGGCTGCGAGCTGGCAATGATGTGTGATATTATTTTTGCCGGTCAGTCAGCAAAATTCGGCCAGCCTGAGATTAAGCTGGGTGTCATCCCCGGTATGGGTGGCTCTCAGCGCCTGACACGGCTTGTCGGACGGGCCAAGGCCATGGATATGATCTTAACTGGCCGGATGATGGATGCTGAGGAAGCAGAACGGGCCGGTCTTATTGCCCGTATCTTCAGTGATGAGAGCCTGATGGATAACAGCCTGAAAGCTGCCGCCCAGATTGCCAGCTATGGCCGGATGGCAGCCATGGCCGCAAAGGAGGCTGTTGATCGGGCTGAACAGTCAAGCCTTGCAGACGGTGTGCTGTTTGAGCGGCGGCTGTTTCATTCCCTGTTTGCTACCCATGATCAGAAGGAAGGGATGAAAGCCTTTGTTGAAAAAAGAGACCCGAATTTCACAGGCAGTTGACCAGCTATCAGGAAGGAGCGTCAATGGAGCGTGATATTTTCATAACCGCAGCCAAACGCACAGCTATGGGCGGCTTTCAGGGGGCACTGGCCTCAAAAACAGCCCCAGAGCTGGGCGGGGCGGCCATAAGGGCAGTATTGGATGATGCCCCACAGGCCGCAGAACATATTGATGAGGTCATCATGGGCTGCGTGCTGCCGGCTGGGCTGGGTCAGGCCCCTGCCCGTCAGGCCGGTTTCCACGCCGGTCTGGATGAAAGCATCGGTGCAACCACTGTAAATAAAATGTGCGGCTCTGGCATGAAGGCGCTCATGCTCGGCCATGACCAGATAAAGGCCGGTGAGGCGCGGATTGTCATTGCAGGCGGCATGGAAAGTATGACAAATGCACCATATCTGACAGACAGTATGCGCGGCGGTGCGCGCCTCGGCCATCAGAAAATGCACGATCATATGTTTCTTGACGGGCTTGAGGATGCTTATGACAAAGGCCGGCTGATGGGCAGTTTTGCCGAGGATTGCGCGACACATTACCAGTTCTCGCGCCAGCAGCAGGATGAATATGCACTGTCATCGCTGTCACGCGCGCAAACCGCACAGACAGACGGTGTTTTTACCGATGAAATCACGCCTGTTACGGTCAGGGACAGAAAGTCTGAGCAGATTATTGATTATGACGAACAGCCAATGAAAGCGCGCCCGGACAAAATTCCTAGTCTGCGGCCGGCTTTCAGTGCTGACGGTACAGTCACTGCTGCCAATTCATCCTCTATATCGGACGGGGCAGCTGCATTAATGCTGGCAAACAGCCAGGCTGTTGATGACCTCGGGCTGACCATACAGGCCCGCATTGCCGGACATGCCGGTTTTGCCCATGCCCCGGGCTGGTTCACCACAGCACCGGTGACTGCGGCAAAGAGGCTGCTTACAAAAATCGGCTGGCAGGTTGGTGATGTTGATCTCTGGGAGGTGAATGAGGCCTTTGCTGTCGTGCCAATGGCCTTTATGCAAGAGCTCGATATTGGTCATGAGTGCGTGAATATTCATGGCGGGGCCTGTGCCCTTGGCCATCCTATCGGCGCCTCTGGGGCACGGATAACTGTAACCCTGCTGAATGCCCTCAGGGCACGGGGAAAGCGGCGCGGGCTGGCAGCAATTTGCCTGGGCGGCGGCGAGGGCATCGCCATAGCAGTGGAGCGGACATGAAAATCACAAATGACACAAGCGCGGTTATCACCGGGGCCGCCTCGGGTCTCGGGATGGGGGTTGCGCGCGCGCTGGCCGTGGCCGGGGCCCGCACTGCTCTGTTGGATATGAACATCGATGCCGGAGAGGCACTGGCAGCAGAGCTGAACGGTATTTTTATCAAAACTGATGTCAGCGATAGCACAGCCGTCACAAAAGCGCTGGCACAATCCCGCAATATACAGGGTCAGGAACGTATCTGTGTTAACTGCGCGGGTGTTGCACCGGCCATGAAAACAGTCGCACGCGGCGCACCTCATGATCCAGAACTGTTTGCCCGCACAGTTGCGATTAATCTTATCGGCAGCTTTAATACGGCCAGCCAATGTGCAGCAGGAATGGTCGCCTCAGCGCCCCTGAACAGCGACGGAGAGCGCGGCGTCATTGTCAATACAGCCTCTGTCGCCGCCTTTGACGGCCAGATTGGCCAGGCTGCCTACAGCGCCTCAAAGGGCGGGATTGCGGGCCTGACCCTGCCGATGGCACGTGACCTCGCTGACAAGGGAATAAGGGTAATGGCCATTGCCCCCGGTATATTTGGCACACCGATGGTTCGCAGCTTTCCCCAGGAGGTTCAGGACGCGCTGGCAGCCCAGATCCCCTTCCCCCAGCGGCTGGGCGCGGCAGAGGAATTTGCCGGGCTTGTCATGCATATCATCGACAACCCGATGCTGAATGGTGAGGTGATACGCCTGGATGGGGCCATCCGCATGGGCCCGCGCTAAAATCCGTGCTGCTATGATTAGCCAAGACCCTTATGACGGGGCTGTTCAGGCTGCCATCCGGGCGGCATATCAACATGGGCAAGTGATGATGACATTGTTGCGATCAGGACGCGCTTGTCCCCTGCATCCTCAAATGCCTGTGACTGGCAAAAGCTGACGCGCCGTCCCGATTTCAGAACCTCACCTTCCACGGTCAGAACCTCTGCTTTGGCCGGGCGCAGGAATGAGGTTTTGAATTCTATGGACAGCACTTCTGTGCCTGGTGCTGACAGGCTGAGGGCCGCAAAGCCGCAGGCACTGTCAAGAGCAGACGTGATCACACCGCCATGCACAAATCCCTGTTGCTGGAGAAAATCAGGACTTTTTTCAAGCCGCATGACAATTTTCCCCGCGCGCACTGAAACCAGCGATATCCGCAGTGATGACATGGCTGTCTGTGCGGCAAAGCTGGCCCGCACACGCTTTTCAAAATCTTTGTCTCTTGGCTCTGACATGGGGACTTTCTTTTTATCTGAAAAGCTGTTGGAATTAAGCGGTCGGACAGTGCGTGGATGCTGCCGCAAACGATGATGATGCCGCCGCTGAGACGATTATAAACGAGGAGCCCTGCATATGACCAGCCCTGCTATCAGCCGCTTTGATGTCCCTGACATTTCCAGTCTGCCGGAAGATATACAAATGACAATGCGTGCGGTTGAGGAAAAGGCAGGATTCATTCCCAATGTCTTTATTACGCTGGCGCACCGTCCAGATGAGCTGCGTGCCTTTATTGCTTATCATGACGCTCTGATTCTGCGCGAATCCGGCCTCAGCAAGGCAGAAAAGGAGATGATTATAGTTGCCACATCTTCGGTGAACAGCTGTCTTTACTGTGTGATTGCACATGGTGCGATTTTGCGTATCTATGCCCGGGATTCTGCCCTGTCAGAGCAGATAGCAACAGATTTTGAGAAGGCAGATATCACAGAACGCCAGAAAGCTATGCTACGCTTTGCCGTTAAAACTGCCAGGACGGCCTCTGAGATCAGCACAGATGATTTTTCTGTGTTGCAAAGCCATGGTTTCAGCGATGAGGATATCTGGGATATTGGGGCGATTACGGCCCTTTTTGCCCTGTCAAACCGCATGGCAAGCCTGACGGCCATGCGCCCGAATGATGAGTTTTACACGATGGGGCGTGATTTCCAGACCCGCGCGCCGGCCATCACAAAGGACAGGCTGAAGGTCTAGGAGCCAAGCCTGTCCAGCTCTTTTTTCCGGCAGTCCTCAAGCAGAGAGAGCTCGCGGCGCAGATAAGAGCGCAGGCCCTGTGGGCCGGCATCCTGCCAGACACGGCGCACAGTGTCATGAAACATACCATCAGAGCGTTCATCCGTGGCCAGAATAAACTCAAAAAGACTGGACGAAAACCTGGCCTGTAACGCGCTATCAAAATCGTAAAGAATCTTTGATACAAGAGCTTCATTCAGATCCAGGATATTTTGTGTCATAATTACCAGCTTTCCAGTCAATTCAGAAATTATTAAGTTAAACGCTTCGCTACTGTCTTTCAAAAACCGTACCAGTTTGGCCATGCCACAGGGCGCAGCGAAAAAAAATACCGCGCCCCCATTTTCCGGCTATGGCCATTATGCAGGGCAAGGGGCCAGGACAGCCCGATCCATCCTTACAAGAAACATACCAGTTTGACAGTGCGGGCAGGAAAGACTAAAAAAAGTTTAAATTTTCCCCACCCTCTCAGACATCGTCCAGAATCTGGGAAATGGAATCAAAAACCACGCTCTGGAATTTATAATCCACTATGTCTTTATAGGATTTTTCCTTGAGCATCTGGCGCACTAATTCTGGAAACGGACACATTCTGATTTTCTTGCCCTTGACCACCTGCATCCATTTGCCGGCCATATCCATTGTACAGTGCCCGCCACTGCGCGTCTTTACCTCGCTCAGAGCGACCACAGACGGGCGTATGCCGATCCGGCTGAGCACAGCAGAGGCCATGCGGTAATCAAAGCCTGAAATGCCGTAAATCGATCTGTCTGATGCCAGCAATATGGTTTCCTGATCAGCGGGTAGCCCGCCGGCCCGAAGCGGAATGAAAATATATACCTGATCGACATCGCTGTTTATCATTCCGCCCATTGCAGAAAAGGCCAGCAGGGCCATCTCGGACATGGAATTGAGGGGGATTTTGTCTGACTGGAGGAATTGGCTGCGTAAATAGTCAGGCATCATCTCATTAATCACATCCTCATTCAGGGCGAGATCATTTTCCAATATTGCAATCACTTCAGAAAATGAAAGCGGCTCTGGTGTCAGCTGCGAGCTTGCAAAATCAATGATAGCCTGATTTTTTGAACGCAGGCCGAGATCAACCAGCTCCATTATCTTTTCAAAGCTGGCAGTATAGGCGCCGACAAGCTGACTGCGATAGAGATTTATGCTGGTGCAGTTCGGGCCAAGAATATTCAGCTTGCTCTCAAAATTTTCCAGCGCGCCTGGATTACCTTCTGTCACAGCGGCAAAACGTTCCATGGTGATTGTGACAGGTTCGAACGCCTTGAATTCAGTAAAATAATGCTGGGATTTCTGAACAAATAAATCATTTTCAGACAGCAGCGGCACGCCGTTTCTGTCCAGTGCAGGTATATAGGCCTGAACCGGTGCGTTCATCAGCTCAAAAAATTTCTGCGGGTCTGTTTCTGTGCATTTTTCATCTGCATAGGCAGTGCCGAAAGCGGCCCCCATGACCAGCACAGCCAGTATCATGCAGCGTAGATTCACCATTTAATCGCTCCTGTTTGCTGATGCTTTCACCCGCTGGCTGACAAAGGGGTAAACGACCAGCCCGGCGAGAATTATAAATTTCGCATAACAGCTATGCAAAAACATGACCAGTCCTGAAAAAGTAAAGTACCGACATTTTTTGTCGTTTACTTCCCTGTCATGCTAAAGGATATGTTCAAAATTCATGCTGCTCTCGGCGGTTCATCAGGGCAAGGCGGCTATTACCCGCCCAAAGCAGCTGAGCGGCCAGAGCCTGAAGACGCGGACGGGCCGCTGTTCGGCCCGCAGGGCAGCGATCCTGACTGCCGGACATATCTTGAGCATGCCGTCACAACGATGGTCTGGCTGCAATCACATCATCTGATGCAGTTGTGAATGTAATTCTGAAAGGCAGCAGATGCGCTATCCGCACACCTATTCATTACTGGTCATAACCAGCATCTTTTTGATGGTCGCGCTGTCTGGCTGTACACAGATGACTGTGCGTACGAACACTGGCCATGCCACTCTGCCAGAGCTGCCTGCCTCTATCATCACAGTTACCCCTCAGACAGAGACAGCAGTGCCGGCCAGGCACGCACAGGCAGACGAAGAGGAAAAAGCAGAACAGAATGCAGAGCCAGCTGCCGGTCTGCCCGCCAATGAAGCCAGAGCCAGCAGAGCAGGTCATAGAAATCATGCCTGAACAGTTGCGGCAATATGCGTTTGATGAACTTGTCGCCCCGGTTTATTTTGATTTTGATGCGTATAATATCTCTGTCGATGATACAGAACGCCTTGCCGCCCTGGCCCGCTATTTACAGCAGGCCGGACAGACAGACCAAAATATCCGTATAGAGGGACATTGCGATGACAGGGGCACAAGAGAGTATAATTTTGCCCTCGGAGAGCGCCGTGCAGCCGTCATTGCCCGTATTCTGATGAATAACGGTGTTGGCCAGTCACGCATTATGACGATTTCCTATGGCAAGGAACGGCCAGCTGTTCTGGGGATGAGCGAAGAGGCACGGGCCAGAAACAGGCGCGGCGATCTGATCATACTGCCCCAGTAATTTTCAGTGCCCCAGGATATTCAGTTTCCGGCAAATGCTGCTGGCCAGTGACTGTTATCTGCGCGGGTGATTGTGCTGCCCCACCTTTTCAGCGTGCTCTTATCATAATAATATTTCCGACCAGAACCAGGGCGATGCCAAACAGGGCAGAGCCCGTCCATTGATAGGATTCAAAAAATGTGGAAATCAGCAGGGCAAAGACAGGGAAAATAACCGTCGCATAGGCCGCCCTTCCCGCCCCGATGCGCCCGATGAGGGTCAGATAGCTGGCAAAGGCAATCACAGACGCAAATACTGCCAGCCAAACAAGACTGCCAAGATAGCGCGGATGAGGCTCAATCATAAATTCATGCCCCCGCAGTAGCGAGACTGAGGCCAGAAACAAACAGCCATATAACATGCCCCAGCTGTTTGCGCTGATAACGGCAACGCCGCGTTTTTGCAGATGCGCCGAGACAAGGTTGCCTGAACAGAAGCTGAGCGTGCCCATCAAACACAGCATGAGGCTGGGCAGAGCCATTGATGAGAGCTGCAGCTCTGGCCAGAAAATCAGGGCGATGCCACTGAGGCCGGTCAGTGCTGCCAGCAGTTGGCGGGGCTGCGGCCGGCTGCGGCTGAGAGCCGCATTGAGAAGAATATTCACCAGCGAGGCTGTTGAGAACACCACCGCCAGCAAACCTGATGTCAGATGCAGGCTGGCATAATAGAAAAGCGTGAAATTGGTGCTGAACATAAAAAGCCCCATCAGGGCCATCAGCCCATGCGTTCGCCGGTCAAAACGAAGCGGCATGGATCGGGCGGCTGCAATGACAAAGCAGATCAAACCGGCAATGACAAAGCGCCATAAAACAGAGATTTCAGGGGCGACAGCCCCGGCCTGCCAGTGTAGGGGCAGCCAGCTGGTTGACCATGCAAAGACAACACAGCCATACAAAAAATAATCTTTTGCGTTCATGTCCGGATGCCCCGCAAATGAGAGCGCAGGCGCCTGCAGAACAGATCAGGCGTAGCGTTCAGGGCCAATCCACTGGGCCTGTGAATAGCGATCCCCATGTGCCCAGCCAACAGGTAGAATA
>JAYPEG010000002.1:105208-115095 GCA_038125645.1 Alphaproteobacteria bacterium | reverse complement strand
TTCTGTCAATTTCTGCAAGCATTGACGGGCTGAGTGTGATGTCCATCGCCCGGGCATGTTCCTTGAGATGAGTGACAGAGCGGGTTCCTGGAATCGGCAGGATATGATCGCCGCGTGTCAACAGCCAGGCCAGTGCCAGAGACGCGGCGGGCAGGTCATTATCCTGTGCATAGGCGCGGAATTTATCCGTTGCCTCTATATTGAACTGATGATTGGGCTGCATAAAGCGCGGATTGCCCTTGAGGAAATCAAGGGCGTTTGCCTGATCAAATGAATAGGGTGTGTCAGTCAGCATGGTGCGGCCAACCGGGCTGAACGCCACCAGCGTCACACCCAGCTCTGCACAGCTCTGCACCAGCCCCAGCTCAACAGAACGGGTGGACAAAGAATATTCAGACTGTACCGCAGCCACCGGATAAGCAGCATGGGCACGGCGCAGGGAGGCAGGTGAAATCTCAGAAAAACCGATCTGTCTTGTTTTCCCCTTTTCCACCAGACGGCCGAGTGATCCGGCCACCTCCTCAATCGGAATTTCAGGCTGGCGGCGGTGAACATAGAACAGGTCAACACAGTCAATGCCGATGCGTCCCAGGCTTTTATCCAGCTCCTCTTCAAGATGCTCCACATCATTCCTGAAACCGCGCGTGCCGGTTTCCAGATCACGGCAGATACCCGCTTTTGTCGCAATTTTAAAGTACTGGCTGGCCTGTTTGCCCTGTTTGGCAAGAAAGGCGCCGATACGGCTTTCTGATGTTCCCATACCATAAACATTTGATGTGTCTAAATGGTCGATTCCAAGGTCAATGGCCGCGTTCAGCACCGCGTCCGCCTGTTCATCGCTGCAGGGCCCGTAAAAATTGGTAAAGGACATGGCACCAAAACCGACTGCGGCAACTTTTGCCCCGTTCTTTCCAATTTGTCTGACCTTCATATTTGCCATTGTCGTAAACCTCTACCAAAAATCTATGCTATTGAATATACTGTCAAAGTATCAGACCATTGTGTATCACGCTGGTCAATAGCCAGTCCGCAATCACTGAAAATAGTTTCAAGCAGCAGCAGTTAAAGGTGACAGGGTGAAAAAACAGACATTGCTTATTGCCGCACTCGACAGCGAGGTGCCGTCCCGTCTGCCTGATGACTGGCTGGTTGTGTTTACCGGTGTTGGCAAGATTAATGCCAGCCATCATCTGACAAAGGCGATTGGGCAACACCGCCCGTCTCAGTTGATAAATTATGGCACGGCAGGGGCGCTCACACAGGGTCTGTGCGGCATTGTAGAAGTAGGCTCTGTGATACAATATGACATGGATGTCAGCCCGCTGGGCGTTGCTGTCGGTCAGACGCCCTTTGATGACTGTCCGGCGCGCCTGCACCTGAGTGCCAGCAAGGTCACCTGTGGCACGGCAGATAGATTTGCTACAAGTCCGCCACCCCTGCCCTGTGATATTGTTGACATGGAATTATTCGCGCTGGCAAAGATTGCCTGGCTTGAGGGGATTCCCCTGCGGGCTTTCAAATATATTTCTGACAAGGCTGATGACAGTGCCGCTGCCGAATGGACATCCAGCCTGTCGGCCTCTGCCCAGGCCTTTAGCGCGCTGGCCCGGCAACTGGACAAATAAAGGGGCCCCTGGCGGTGAACGCGCTTCCACAATACGGAAAATCTGAAAAAGACGCAGGAGCGCGGCGCCTGATTAGTCCATTCAGCGAAAAGGTGCGTATATATGATGTGTCCCTTGGTTGAGTAATCCTAGCCGGTCCCAACTCAGCAGGGGACACCCCCCTTTTATGACGCTGCACGGACAATGCAGATATCGCCGCTCTCCCTTTAAAAGCCTAGCACAGCAACGATAGGCAATGAAGAAAAATATAAAGATAAACCTATATAAATCTGCGGATTTGACGAAACAGGGTGTCAGCCCGGAGACTGTGCGAGGCCAAGGGCTGTCATACACATATCTGCAAGGGCCTGAACAAGCGCGCTCTGGCGCACTATAAAGGGCAGCAGAATGACTGCCAGCATCATCAGTCCCATCCAGACAAGCCACAGGGCCCTGTCTGACTTCTGTGCGTCCTTATTTTCCTGCGCCTCAGAGCGCAGCTGATCTCTATTACGCGCGCTGTCAGTCATTGGTGCCATTATGGGCATGGGCCCGCAGATGTTCAAGGCTGACGAAAGACAGGGCGGCCCTGTTTGTGGCCTCGAGGATAACATACGGGGCCATGCCGGCTGCCCGGGCCTGTTCCCAGCGGGCGGCGCACAAACACCATCTGTCACCAGGCTGAAGGCCAGAAAAATTAAATTCAGGACGCGGTGTGCTCAGATCATTGCCGACCGACCGGCTGTAGGATAAAAAGTCGCTGGTCATCACGGCACAGACAGTATGGCTGGCAATATCCTGCGGGCCTGTATGGCAGCAGCCATCTCGGAAAAAGCCGGTCAGGGGCTTGTGTGAACAGCTTTGCAGACGCCCGCCAAGAACATTATATTGTCTTCCCTCATGGAAATTTTCACCATCCATTCAGCTTGTTTCTCCGTGTCCTGCTTCGATTTCAGCCATGCGGCCCTCAATCGCTGTTTCCAGTGCCGCCATAAAGGGCTTGCGCGCCATAGAGGGGCGCAGGGCCGGCAAATAGCTGACGGTAATACAGCCCGGCTGTTTCGTAAAGCCGCGCCGGCCCCAGAACTGACCTGAATTAAGGGCCACAGGCACGACATCAAGCCCGCTTTGTTCATAAAGGACAAAAACACCGACCTGATAGGGGGCCTGTGTGCCCGGGGCAACCCGCGTCCCTTGCGGGAAGATCAGTACAGACCGCCCGCACGGCAGCTTTTCTGCGGCCTGTTCGCGTAAATGATGCAATGCGGCCATACCAGCCCTGCGGTCAAGCGCGATACAGCCTGCACGGGCAAAAAACCACCCCAATATGGGAATCATCATCAGTTCTTTTTTCAATACCACAAGCGGGCCACCCAGTTGCCAGTACAAAATGAGAGTTTCCCACGCTGACTGATGTTTGACCGCATAGATAACCTGCCGGGATAGATGCATATCCCCCTCATTTCTGTGTGTCAGTCCGGTGACTGTCAGCAGTCCTGCTGTCAGCCAGCCCCAAAAGCGGCCGGCATGACGTGCCCCGCCCGGCATTGCCAGCATGGGCAGCAGAATAAAGGCCAAACAAACGGTCAGCCCATAGAAAAGAACATTGAAAATTAGCGAACGGATAAAGGTCATGCTATGACCCTTACAATAGATGCACCAGCAATCTCAAGAAAAAGGATGCAAGACCCATGCAGCAAAGTGAAAATGAGCGCTGGATGAAACGCGCCGCAGAGATAATGCATTCGCATGTGCAGACAAGCACGCCTTTGACCTATCAGGAACTGGCCCTTGGTGCACAGATACCGCCCCCGCACCGTATTCACAAGCTGACAATGTGGCTGGAACAGACAATGGAGGCAGACAGCGCCAGCTCGCGCCCCATGCGCGCTGTTATTGTTGTATCAAAGACAAATCACCTGCCCGCAAGCGGTTTCTTTGACAAGGCCTGCGATTTGGGGGTACTGGATTGGGACGCAGACCTGCCGGCACGCCGCCTCTGGTATAAACAGCACCTGGCACAGGCAGCTGCATTTTACCAGCGCTGACTGATAGAATTCAGCGCGTAGCCCCTGATTTGACAATGACATAACAGAAGTCACCCTTGTCAGTCAGTGACTGTGACAGGGCGTGGCCCTCAGTCGTGCAGAAATGTGCCATATCAAGAGGTGAGGCGGGATCGTCTGCCAGAAATTCTGCCGCCTCGCCGTCTGATAATGCGGACAGGGCCCGGCGGGCCTTCAGCACCGGCAAGGGACATTTCAGCCCGCGATAGTCAAAGCTGGCAGCAATTTCTGCCGGCTGGCTGTCAGCAGCTGCACTGTCACAGGCACCGGGGCGGTTTGTTGGCGTTTGAGTCATGGCCTTAATTTCTGTATAACCCAGTCAAGACATTTTGCGTGATTTCACATTATGTGATGCGCAGCGAGTATAAGGCGAGGCCGTGAGGGTTGGCAAACTGATTTTCACTGCGCTGACAAAGAGGCGGGCTGTATTTTTATGACTATCTGGGGACTTATCATTGGCGGGGCCACTGGCTTTGCTCTTGGCGGGCCGATAGGCGCATTGCTTGGCATGGCCGCCGGCCATCTGGCAGAGACCAGAATCCGGCGCAAGGCTGACCCCGACCAGACCCGCAAAGTTGCCTTTACCGTTGCTGTGATTGCCCTTTCAGCAAAAATGGCAAAGGCAGACGGCACCGTCAGCCAGAGCGAGATTGCCGCCTTTCGCCGCCGGGTGGATATTCCAGCAGGTGAGTTGGCACGCGTCGGGCGTTTCTGGGATCTGGCCCGCCAGACACCAGACGGGTTTCAGGCCTATGCCCGCCAGACTGTCAGCCTGTTCGGCCCGCGCTCAGCGATTTTAGAACAGCTGCTTGATCTCCTGTTCACAATTGCCCGCTCTGACGGGGCTATCAGTCCGCCTGAATGGGCCTATTTGCAGGAGGTGGCACTGATATTCGGCTATGATGAAGCAGATTTCAGCCGCCTGTCAGACATCTATGCCGGCACCAGCCCAGCCCCGCATATCATACTGGGTGTTGCAGCTGATGCTGATCTTGATGACATTCGCAGCGCATGGAAGGCACTGGCCCGCAAACATCACCCCGATCATCTGGTCGCGGCAGGTATGCCAGAGGAGTTCGTCGCTGCAGCAACTGATCGGCTGGCCAGAATTAACCATGCCTATCAGACACTGGCTGGACAAATCCGCAGCCGCACGGCATAACCGTGCAGGACAGCAGATGCCCCCCTTTTTTTCGTTACGGAGATGAGCTGTTATGGCCCCGCCATTATTGTCGGTTTCTGATACAGGGGTGAATCTGGGTGACCGGTGGCTGCTGCGCCATGTTGATTTGTCTGTCAGTGCCGGTGAGCGCCTGGCCCTTGTCGGACGTAATGGCGCTGGCAAATCAACCTTGATGAAATTGATCGCTGGACAGCTGGAACCAGATGAGGGCAGCTGCTGGATTGCCCCGTCTGTACAGGTCGCTTATCTGCCACAGGCCCCGATTTTCAAAGGAACGATGAGCCTTGCCTCTTATGTGCTTCAGGGGCTGGAGCTGGCCGATGATGCCAGTCCGGCTGAACAGGCCCGTCATTACCACAAAGCAGAGGCCATGCTGGACAAAATGGGCATGGATCCAGGACGGATGACAGACGGGCTGTCAGGCGGAGAACGGCGGCGCGTCTCTCTGGCCCGGGCCCTGGTTACAAATCCAGATGTTCTGCTACTGGATGAACCGACAAACCACCTGGATTTGCCAACCATTGAGTGGCTTGAGGATATGCTGAAGGCCAGAGCCGGCGCGTTAATTCTGATCAGCCATGACCGTGCCTTTTTGCGGGCGCTTGGCAATGGGCTGATCTGGATTCATCAAGGACATGTTCGCAAGCGTGAGGGCAATTTTGATCAGTTTGAGGAATGGTCAGAAGGCATTCTGGCAGAAGAGGCGGTGCGGCTGCATAAAATGGACAGAAAAATCGCTGAAGAAACCAGATGGTCACACCAGGGAATAAGCGCACGGCGTAAGCGCAATCAGGGCCGTCTGCGCGAATTGCAGGAACTGCGCCAACAACGGGCGCGTGAGGGCGGACGTGTCACACAGCAAATGACCATGAGCACAGGAAAGGCAGAAGGCGGCGGTCAAATTGTGCTGGAAGCCCGCGATATCACCGTATCTGTGCCGTCAGATGACCAGCCCCGCCAGCTGGTGCGTCATTTCAATACAATAATCAGGCGCGGAGACCGGCTGGGTATCGTTGGGCCGAATGGCATTGGCAAATCCACATTGATCCGCACCCTGCTGGGCGACTGCCCCCCGGACAGCGGTCATGTCAAGACTGGCTATGGCCTCTTGCCGGCCTATTTCGACCAGAACCGTGCCCAGCTCAACCCTGAATCCAGCCCATGGACAACATTATGTCCAGATGGCGGCGATATGATTGAAATTGACGGGCGGGCCCGTCATGTAACCAGCTATCTGCGTGATTTTCTGTTTGATGATCACAAGATGACCCAGCGCACAGGCACCCTGTCCGGGGGCGAACAGAACCGGCTGCTGCTGGCCCGCATTTTTGCCCAGCCACACAATTTTCTGGTTCTGGATGAACCAACAAATGACCTGGATATGGAAACGATTGATCTGCTGCAGGAAGTTATCGCAGATTATGATGGCACGGTGCTGATTGTCAGCCATGATCGTGATTTTCTTGACCGCACGGTAACCGGGGTTCTGGCCTTTGAGTCTGACGGGCGCATCGTTCCCCATGCCGGCGGCTATTCAGATTATCTGGGCCGACTGCAAAAGCGCCGCACTGCCGCAGCCAGCACAGGGCGCACCACCCGCAAAAGCAGCACCAAAACAAAGAACCAGACCGGCACAGCAGAAAAAAAAGCGCGCCTCAGCTATAAACAAACCTATCTTCTTGATACCCTGCCAAAGGAAATTGCAGCACTGCAAACAGCTATTCAGGAGGGCGAAAACCGTCTGGCTGATATGGCGTTTTTCAATGACGACCCGCAGGGTTACCAAAAGCTGGCAGAAACTGTAGCGCAGGACAAGGCCCGCCAGGCCGCCGCAGAAGAACAATGGCTGGAACTGGAAATCCTGCGTGAAAGCATTGAACAGGACTGATGGGCATAGGCTCTGGTTTGACAAATGCCTGTAAAGAGCTGTATCCACAGTGTTGGGCAGATGGCCGGATAGCTGCTGTATGTCAGAGATGACCATCAGAGGAAAGTCCGGGCTTCACAGGATCAGGATGCTGGATAACGTCCAGCGAGGGCGACCTCAGGGAAAGTGCCACAGAAAACAAACCGCCTGGCAGCTGTCAGGCAAGGGTGAAAAGGTGCGGTAAGAGCGCACCGCAGGGCTGGTGACAGCACTGGCAGGGTAAACCCCATCCGAAGCAAAACCATGTAGGGGCATAGCTGTTTATTCAGCACTGGTGATCCTGCCAGAGATGTCCGGGTAGGTTGCTAGAGGCGGCTGGTAACAGACGTCCCAGATGAATAGCTATCGGCTGTGGAAACATCTGATTGCACAGCTACAGAACCCGGCTTACAGGCCATCTGCCCGCCTCTTTATGCAAGGGGGGGGTGGCCGCAGCCCGCCATAATTCTGCCTGACTTGTTTCCTATGATGGGGTCATCGCATGAGAATGTACTGCGTGCAGTGTTCAGGATTGCCTTTGATGTCAGCAGGGCCTGAGAAACTGGATAAAAATGTCTCCCCCATACAGTTTTGCCCCCTGCTGACACTCACAGCAATACAAAGGAGCAACACATGCGCGCAAAAATACTCTGCATCTCTGCGCTGTTTCTGGCCCTGAGCGGGGCCGCTCAGGCAGGTGATTATATTGTCACCATCACAAATATGATGGATGAGGAATTATTGGCCCCGGTTCTCATCGCCCCGGCAAAATCAGATGATGAAATTTTTAAGGATGGCTATGTGAGCAGTGAGGCTGAGCATCAGATACTGACTGGCGACCCGGCTATGCTGAAAGAGCGTATCGGAAAATACGCAACTGTCGGCCATGGCACAGACGGCCCGCCGGGCGTGCTGCTCGCCCCTGGAAAATCACTGGCCATCCCTGTGTCCGGAAAGCGTAAAACAGTGGTGCGGGTACTGGCCATGGTGGCCCCGACAATGAAGCCTGATCATTTTGTCAGCGCTGTTATCAATCTTGAAAGCGGCCTTGCAGTCAGCCTTGACCGCTATGATATCGGCCATGATGAAGGCAGAAAGCTGACCCGCCATATTGCCGGTGGCGCGGCGCTGGTGACAGTGCGCTGATCGCGCACCGGCATTCAGGGCGCTGCCCCGACTGCGGCCTGTGATAAGGGGCCGGTAAACATGGGCCGGTAAACATGGGCTGGTAAGTAAGGGGGCATGAACAGCGGGCCCGACAAAATGCCCGACAAAGTGCCCGGCAAAATGCCAGCACATGGCCGGGATCTGGCCTGTATCCGCATCATTGCGGGACTGTGCGACGGGCCCGGCACAAACAATTGTGCCGGGTAGCACAGAACAGGGCAGCACAGAACAGGGCGTCATCACTGTCACTTCTTTTCTGCTGTCCCTGCCCCAGCCATCCCCTCTCAGCGTCAGCCGCAGTGCCGCCGCGGCCCGCAGGCAAGGGACTAAGATGATTTCCAACAGTCAGTAATTCTCAGCCTGCCTGTCACAAAGCCGCAGAGGCTGCGCTCTTTGATTTTCCCTTGCCCGAGGGGCTGAATCTCTCATGAAAGCTGCAGAAGCCCGCTCTGTGGGCCCTGTCTGGGCGGGTTTGCAGCCAGAGTTGCGCGGATTGACCATCTATTTCTTTCATCTAACACCCATTGTTTCCAGCAGGCGATAAGCCGGGCTGAGACAGCCTTTATGTGCATAGGCGTTGACATAGCTGTGAGGTTAAACACACCCGGAAACAGCCCAAAATCCAGAACAAAAAGTGAACGGGTATAAATAATATAATTAAAATTAGTGAGTTAAATCATTTTCTTTATCCTGTTTATGATAAATGATTGAATTTTCTTAATATTTCCATAATTTTCCGCCATTTCCCATTGACTACCATGAAATCCCATGATATCCCATAATTACCCGCTTTTGTTCGTGAACAACAGATACAGTGGCAACACATTGTAATAGCTGATGAAACTCAGGGGCTATCTGGCAAGAACAGCGGCAAAGCGGGGGGCAAGAACGCCGGAAACGGCAAATGAATTTTTATGGGGTGGCTGGTGGATTTATTTTTATCCACATATGAAAACCGGATTGATGCCAAGGGGCGGGTATCTGTGCCTGCCTCTTACCGGGCTGTGCTTGAGCGCACCCGTAGCCCGCTTTATGTATTCAAATCCCTGACCCTATCCTGCCTGGAGGGCTGTGGGCCGGAGCGCATCGGCCAGATAGTCGATGCGATTGACCAGATGGACAGCCTGTCAGAGGATGCTGAGATTCTGCAGACCATGCTGTTCAGCGCACAGGAAATGAAAATAGATTCAGACGGGCGTATGCTGCTGCCGGCAGAGTTTATCGAATTTGCCGGCCTGGAGGGTGCCGCCCTGTTTTCAGGCATTGGCAGGTCTTTCCAAATCTGGCGCCCGGAGCAGCATAAGAGCCGTGAGGCCGATTTCCGTGAACGGGCGGCCAAACAGGGTGTGCCCAGACTGACCTTGGGCAAGCGGCTAGAGCCAGGAGAGCGGTGATGGAAAACGCTAGCCTGCATCTTCCTGTTATGCTGGATGAGGTGACAGCGGCCCTGATGCCTGAAAGGGGCAAGCATTTCATTGACGCAACCTTTGGCAATGGCGGCTATACAAGGGCCCTGCTCGCTGCTGATTGTCATGTTGCGGCGATTGACCGTGATCCCGATGCCGTGCAGCGTGGCCGGCCCCTGCTTGCGCATTATGAAAACCGCCTTTCCCTGATTGAGGGCCCCTTTTCCAATCTGCAGGCACTTGTCGCCGGCACTGGCTTTGAGCTGGTTGACGGCATTGTTTTTGATTTAGGTGTGTGCTCTACGCAGCTGGATGAGGCAGAGCGCGGCTTTTCATTTCACCATGACGGCCCGCTGGATATGCGTATGTCAAAGGCCGGACAGGATGCCAGCGAGGTGGTTAACCATTTCGAAGAGGCAGAGATAGCTGATATTCTCTGGCAATATGGTGAGGAGCGGGCCTCGCGCCGGATTGCACGCGCTATTGTGCGCGCCCGTCTTGATGCCCGCATTGAGCGTACATTGCAGCTGGCAGAAATTGTCCGGTCTGTGATGC
>JAYPEG010000002.1:68186-105198 GCA_038125645.1 Alphaproteobacteria bacterium | reverse complement strand
CGCCCCGGACAGGCTGACAGCGCTACACGCACCTTTCAGGCATTGAGAATTTTTATCAATGGCGAGCTGGATGAACTGCGGGCCGGGCTTCAGGCCAGTGAGGCGCTGCTGCGTGAGGGCGGTATTCTGGCTGTTGTCAGTTTTCATTCCCTTGAGGATCGCATTGTGAAAAATTTCCTGACAGAACGGGGTGGCAGGCTGCCCGGCCCATCGCGTCACCGCCCGGAACTGCACGCCAGCGAGCCGGCAGCCTTTGATATTCCCTCGCGCAGGCCTGTTCTGCCCTCAGACAAGGAAATCAGCCACAATGCACGCGCGCGTTCAGCAAAACTGCGCGTGGCCATCCGCCGGGCGCGGCATACAGATACCGCCAGCACAGATCAAGGAGTGAAATAAATGTTCCGGGTTGTTCTGATTCTCTGTTTTGTTGTCGCTGTCAGCGGGTCTGCTCTGTATATGACCAAATTATCTGTTGATGGCCGTTATGATGAACTGGCGAGGCTGAAGGATGAGATTGATGCAGCCGAAGAGCGGGCCATTATTCTGTCCGCAGAATGGGCCTATCTCAGCCGACCTGACCGGATGCTGAATCTGTCAGCAAACCTGTTGTCCATGCAGCCGATTACGCAAGACCGCGTCTTGCCGCTCGACGCCATTCCCATGCGCCGCCAGTCAGCCCCGCGACAGGGAGAGGGCAATGCGCGCTGAGCGGACAACCACGCGCATGACGGGCGGAATTTTATCCGCATTATGGCGCCTTGTCTGGCCATCACGCCCGGATCCGGACAAATCACGCAGACGCGCGCGCGCGCGTCTGCTGATCTCTGGCATGATTGCCAGCAGCTGTTTTTTTGGCATCGGGGCAAAGGCTGTCTGGCTGGTCACCGGCAATTTTGATTCTTATTCACACAGCGGCGTTGCTGCCGGCGGTGCCGAGCGCGGGGCCATTTTTGACCGGCGGGGGCGGCTTCTTGCCAGCACAATGCCGGCTCTGGTTCTGCATGCAGACCCGAAAATGATTTTGGATCCGCAGGAGGTAGCGCGCAAGCTGGCGCCGCTTATCGCTGGCAGGACACCGGCTGATATTCTAAAGGCCCTGTCACGCAAGAGCCGCTATATAGAACTCGACCGGAAAATTACGCCGCGCCGTCATGCCGCAATTCTTAAGCTGGGGCTGCCGGGCATTTATCTGACGCCGACAAGTCTGCGAACCTATCCGCACACAAATGAGGCCGCCCATCTTGTGGGCCAGGTGGATATTGACGGCACCGGAATAGCAGGCATTGAAAAAAGCATGAACGCGCAGCTGGCATCAGGACGTGATGTGCATCTATCTGTTGATCTGGGTATACAGGCGATTGTCAGAAATGCCCTTGCCGCGCAGATTAAGAAATTTGAGGCGCTGGGCGGGGCCGGACTGGTAATGGATATGCGTTCCGGCGAGCTGATAAGCCTTGTGTCACTACCTGATTACGACCCGAACCGGTTCAGCCTGTCAGATGATGAGGCCCGCTTTAACAGGGCCACAAAGGGCGTGTTTGAAATGGGCAGTATTTTCAAGGTTCTCAATACTGCCATCGCGCTTGAGACAGGCACGGCCTCATTGGCTTCAGCCTATGATGTCAGCAAGCCGCTGCGGGTTGCCGGCTATTCCATCCGTGATTATCATCCCTATAACAGGGCACTGAATCTGTCTGAGGTTCTGGTATTTTCCTCAAATATCGGTTCTGCGCGCATTGCTGAGGCAATTGGCCCCGAAATTCAGAAATCTTATATGGAAAAGCTGGGGTTGCTGCGCCGCCCACAGCTGCAGCTGCCTGAAACAGCCACCCCTTTATATCCCCGCAATTGGGGCCGCATCTCTGCCATTACTATTGCCTATGGACACGGGCTGTCCGTATCACCTGTCCATGCGGCGGGCGCCATAGCTGCGGCAGCCGGCAACGGCTTTTATGTCGAGCCGACACTGATAAAAAGACAGGAAGGTGAACTGTTTGAAAAGACAAGAATCTTTTCGGGGGATACAACGCGCAAAGTGCGCTCCATGATGCGTCTGGTCGTTGCCCATAAAGAGGGAACCGCTAATTTTGCTGAAGTGCCTGGCTATAGGGTTGGGGCTAAGACCGGCACAGCTGAAAAAACCAGGATAGGGGCGGCAGGTTACAACCGAAAGGCCAATCTGACCTCTGTTATCGCCGCCTTTCCCATTCATGACCCGCGCTATCTGATTTTCGTCATGGTTGACGAGCCAAAGCCCCAGAAACATTCCTATGGCTACGCCACAGCAGGCTGGGTTGCCGCACCGGTCATTGCCGAGATTGTCAAACAGGCCGCGCCTGTTCTGGGTGTTCTTCCTGTTGACATAAATGCGCCTGAAATCGGCCAGAATCTGGAAACAGACTTAACTATCGGCGGCAAAGGAGCGTTGCTTGCATCTTTCTGATCTTATTAAGGGAATAGACGGGCTGACAGCCGCCGGGGCGGTGGCTGACACTGTTGTCAGCGCAGTAAGCGCTGATTCCCGCTCGGTTCAGAAAGGCACCGTCTTTGCCGCCATCAAGGGCGATAATCATGACGGGCATGGTTTTATCCCCGGTGCGATTGACAGCGGTGCCATTGCCATTCTCAGTGAAAAGAAACAGCTGAAACTGCCAAAGGGCATCTGTCATCTGCGCTCTGCTAATCCGCGCAGCGATTATGCCCGCCTGTGCAACAGATTTTATCACGGCCGGCCGGGTATGCTTGTCGGCATTACAGGGACAAATGGCAAAACATCCTGTGCTGAGTATCTGCGCCAAATCTGGGCCCGGGCCACATGGCCGGCAGCCACCATCGGCACGCTGGGTATTGTCTGTCCCGACCCGGGGCTGGCGAGCGGTGCCAGTAATCTGACAACCCCGCCGGCAGAACAGTTTTTCAGCCTGCTGAACGGCTTGGCAAAAAGCGGCGTAACCCATACAGCCTTTGAGGCCTCAAGCCATGGCCTTGCACAGGGGCGTCTGGGTGACATGGGCGTCAATGTTGCGCTTTTCACCAATCTCAGCCGCGATCACCTTGACTGGCACGGTGATATGGACAGCTATTTCGCTGCCAAGTCAAAATTATTCACCGCGCATCTGCTGAATGGCGGCACAGCTATTCTCAACGCCGATGATGAGCGCGTGATACAGCTGAAAGACCAGCTGGCAGAACTCGAGATAGTGATCTGGACAGTTGGCATGAATGCGGCGGCTGATTTCCATATAAGGGCAATTGAACGCCAGCCCTTTGGGTTGGATGTCCGGATTTCAGCACAGGGGCATGATTTTACCGTGCCGCTGGCGCTCTCAGGCACCTTTCAGGCCGTCAATGCTGTGATGGCCGCTGTTGCCGCCTATGCGTCCGGAATGCCGCTGCACGATTCATTTGGGGCATTGCCATCGCTGCGGCCGGTGCGCGGACGCATGCAGCCAGTTCATGGCCATCCGCAGGGAGCAAGAATTATCATTGATTTTGCCCATACCCCTGACGCGCTGGAATCCGCGCTTGATGCCCTGCGCGCACAGACCCCCGGGGCCTTGCATGTCCTGTTTGGCTGCGGCGGCGACCGGGACAGGGGCAAACGCCCGCAGATGGGGGCTGTGGCCTGCAGACTGGCAGACAAGGTGATTATCAGTGATGACAATCCGCGGTCCGAGGATCCGGCAGCCATCCGCGCAGAAATACGCGCCGCCTGTCCACAGGCCATAGAGTTGGCACCGCGTGAACAGGCGATTAAATCAGCTATTGGCGGGCTTGGCAGCGATGATACCCTGCTGATTGCCGGCAAGGGCCATGAAAGCGTGCAGATGATAGGCACGGAAACCCTGCCCTTTGATGATGCCAGCGTTGCCCGCCATTTTCTCAGTCAATTAGACAGTCAGGAGAGGCGCTGATGCTGGCTGTCATAAACGCGCACAATCTGGCAATATTATGTAATGGGCACTGGCATGAAGGGCGGATGCCGGAAGCGCCTCTTACCGCTCTCAGCATAGACAGCCGGCAAACAGGCCCCGGCATGTTGTTCGCCGCCCTGCCAGGTGAACGGGCCGACGGGCATGACTTTGTCGGCACGCTCAGCCGCGATAACACACAGGCCGCCCTTGTGCTGCGCCCTGTTCCCGGGGCTGGCTGCCCGCAGCTTGTTGTCAGCGATGTAACGGCCGCAGTGCAGGAGATCGCCCGTCATGCCGCCGCGGCGACCACGGCAAAAAAAATTGCGGTTACGGGCTCGGTTGGGAAAACCGGCACAAAGGATATGCTTGCGTCCCTGCTGTCACTGGCTGGCCGTGTTCATGCAACAAAAGGAAATCTTAACAACCATTTAGGGGTGCCGTTGACTCTTGCCTCGCTGCCTGGCGATGCAGAGTTTCTGGTTTGTGAGATGGGTATGAACCATGCAGGGGAAATTGCCCGGCTGTCAGAGCTGGTCAGGCCGGATATTGCCCTCATCACCTGTATAGCAGAAAGCCATGCCGGACATTTTGAGAGCCTGTCAGATATCGCTGAGGCAAAGGCAGAGATTTTTTCTGGCACCAGCCAGTCCGGTGCCGCTGTTATCAGCCGTGATGACCGGTTTTACAGCCAGCTGGCCGGGGCTGCCCGTCTGGCGGGGGTGAAAAATATTATCAGTTTTGGACAGCACACAGACAGCACAGTGCGTCTGGACAAATCTGAACGCTGTGCGGGCGGGCTGATGCTCAGTGTCAGCATCGCTGGGGCTGGCACCGGTGATACACGCCGCAATATGCATTTTCACCTCTCTATGCATGGGCGTCACTGGGCCTTGAATGCGCTGGCGGCAATCGCTGCTGTTTGTGCGGCTGGCACTGATATTGAACCTCTGCTGCCTGCCTTCAGCCAGATGAGCGAGCCGCCCGGGCGCGGTCTGCGTCATCAGCTAAGTATCAACAGCCAGAATATCGTTCTGATTGATGACAGCTATAATGCCAGCCCTGCCTCTATGAGAGCAGCCCTGGAAGATTTGCGTGAAAGCGGGGCCCATGCGCCTGTTGTCATTCTCAGCGATATGCTGGAGCTTGGGCAGCAAAGCCATGATGCCCATCTTGCCCTCGCCCCGTTAATAGCAGCTGCGGGCGCTGTCAGTGTGATAACGGCCGGGCCGCGGATGCGGGCCATGTGCACTGTCCTTCCACAGAATCTGGCCTGTTACTGCTATGAGGATGCTGACGCGCTGAAAACAGCCCTGCAAAGCACAGATAGTTTCCTTCCCGATTCAGCAGATATGCTTCTTGTCAAAGGCTCGCATGGCTCCGGGGCCTATAAGATCAGCCAGTATCTGATTGCCAGCCACAGCCGCCAGCCTGCCGGCCCGGCCCAGCCATCAGGAGGAGCCAGCCATGCTGCCTGATCTGCTCCTGCCCTTGGCTGATGACTATAAGATATTGAATTTATTTCGTTATATCACCTTCCGTTCTGGCGGGGCGATGATCACAGCCTTGATGATTTCACTGTTTTTTGGTGAGCGGTTCATTTCCTGGCTGAAATCGCATCAGGCAGAAGGCCAGCCCATTCGCACTGACGGGCCTGAAACCCATCTGATTTCAAAGGCCGGCACACCAACGATGGGCGGACTGCTGATTTTGTTCAGCTTTATTGTTGCCACCCTGCTTTGGGTTCCCCTTTCCAATCCCTATTTATGGCCCGTTCTGCTGATTGCCGCCAGTTTCGGGGCTATTGGCGCGGTTGATGACTGGCTGAAACTGAAAAAACGCTCAAGCGATGGGATGAGCGGACGCCGGAAACTTGCCCTTCAGCTGGGCGCAGCATTGCTGGCCAGCCTGATCTTTATCCAGCTTTCACCTGATCAGCTGCGTTATGGTGTTGCCGTGCCCTTTTTCAAGGATTTGCTGATTTATCTGGGCCTTGCTTATGTTCCCTTTGCGATGCTGGTTATTGTCGGGGCGTCAAACGCGGTTAATCTGACAGACGGGCTGGACGGGCTGGCTATCGTGCCAGTGATGATTGTATGCGCCTGTTTTGGCATGATTGCCTATCTGAGCGGCAATGTTAATTTTTCTTCCTATCTGCAGATACACTATGTGCCGGGTACCGGCGATCTGGCAACGCTGCTGGGGGCGATTATCGGGGCCGGGCTGGGCTTTTTATGGTTTAACGCGCCGCCGGCCAAGGTTTTCATGGGTGATACAGGCTCGCTCGCACTTGGCGGGGCATTGGGTGCGGTATCTGTTGCTACACGCCATGAGCTGGTTCTGGCTATCGCTGGCGGGCTGTTTGTTGTTGAGACAGTTTCCGTAATTTTACAAGTCGCCTCATTCAAACTGACCGGCAAGCGGATTTTCCTCATGGCCCCGCTGCACCATCATTTTGAAAAAAAGGGCTGGGCAGAAAGCACCATTGTTATCCGTTTCTGGATAATCTCTGTCATTCTTGCGCTGTTCAGCCTTGCCACCTTAAAGCTGCGGTAGCCTGATATGAGAATAGTATCTGAAAGACAGCTGAAAACTATTGCCATCCTGGGCTTCGGGCGATCTGGCAAGGCAGTTCTTGATGCCTGCATTGAGGGTGCGCTAACTGTCTGCATCCATGATGACAGAATCCAGAAAACACAGCCTCCCCCCGGCATCGATCCGGCCCTGTTCTGTGATTACAATGACTGGGACTGGCAGCAGCTGGACGCGCTTGTCATCAGCCCGGGTATTCCGCATCTGCACCCGCAGCCACATCCAGCCGCAAAACGTGCCGCTGATGAGGGTGTTGAAGTCATAAGTGAGATTGAGTTTGCCCTGCGGCGCGGGCGTGCAGGGCGCTGGGTATCGATAACCGGCACGAACGGAAAGTCAACAACAACCGCCCTTATCGGCCATATCCTGGAAACAGCCGGCATTGACTGCGCTGTTGGCGGGAATATTGGCACAGCGCTTACATCACTGGCACCGGTCAGTGCAGACGGGGTCAATGTCATAGAGCTGTCATCCTATCAGCTTGAAATCACGCCATCCTTGCGGTCTGATATTGCTGTGATCCTGAATATCACCCCGGATCATCTGGACAGGCATGGCGGTATGGATGGCTATGTTGCCGCAAAGCAGCGTGTCATTATGTCAGGCACAGCCGGCGCCCTAGTGGTGCTTGGGGCGGGGCCGCATCTGGACAGGCTGGCCGGATATGTTGCTGACAGCTGCCAGCTTGTCCGGCTGACAGCCGCAGATACTGCTGCAGAAGCAAAACAGCACAGCACCGCAGGAAATATGGCCCTGCGCGGCCTGCATAATGCTGAAAACTGTCTGACCGCCCGCCTCGTCTGCCGTCATCTGGGTGTTGCAGAGGCTGTTATTGATGCCGGTATTGCTGGCTTTGCCGGTCTGCCGCACCGTATGCAGCCAGCAGGTCATATTGACAATATTCTGTTTGTCAATGATTCAAAGGCGACCAATGGCGAGGCCGCAGGCAAGGCACTGGCAAGCTATCATAATATTCATTGGTGTGCAGGCGGACAGGCCAAGGCAGATGGTCTGCAAGCCTGTCTTGGACAGCTCTCGCATGTAAGGGCCGGCTATCTCTATGGCGAGGCCGCAGAACAGTTTGCGCGCAGTCTGAGCGGGCAGATACCGGTCAGTTGTCATGACAGCCTCGATGAGGCGGTAAGGGCGGCCACCATATCTGCCACACAGCATGCAGCGGCAGACAGCAAAGAAGGGGCCATGCAGGTGATTTTGTTGTCACCGGCCGCAGCGTCATTTGACCAGTTCAGCGATTATGAAGCGCGCGGGCGGGCTTTCTGCGCGCTGGCAGCACAGGAAATTGAGCGTCTGAAGACCTGCCAGGCAGGAACAGACAGAAAGGCGCGCCATGTTTAGCAGGACAGACAGATCACGCCTCAGCCTGTGGTGGTGGACAGTAGACCGGATGATGCTGATCAGTGCCTGGCTTTTGATGGTGCTTGGCACTGTACTTGTCATGGCGGCCAGTCCGCCTGTGGCAGAGCGCATTGGCCTGCCTGAGAATCATTTTGTCCTGCGCCAGCTGATGTATCTTGTCCCTGCTTTCATCATTATGATGACAACAGCCCTTTTATCTGCACGTTCAATCAGGATGCTCAGCCTTGCGGGCGTTGCAGTGGTTACCGCAATGATGGCAGCAACATTGTTTATCGGGCCTGAGATCAAGGGGGCAACGCGCTGGCTTATGATCGGGCCCTTCCGTCTGCAGCCGTCGGAATTCATCAAGCCCTTGCTGGTCATTGCCAGCGCATGGCTGCTGGGTCTGTGGCGCGGGCATGACAATTTTCCAGGCTGGGCCTGGGCCTCTGCGCTGGTGGGTCTGATCGTCTGTATTCTTATTCTGCAGCCAGATGTCGGCATGACAGCTGTGGTGGTTCTGACCTTTGGCTTTCAGATGTTCTTATCCGGTCTGCCTCTGCTGCTCATCCTTATCGCTGTTGCGCTGGCCCCGATAGCCTTGCTGGCTGCTTATATCATGCTTGATCATGTGCGCACCCGCGTAGATATTTTCCTTGCCGGCGGCGGCATGCAGACTGAACGTTCCATCCAGTCCTTCATTGAGGGCGGCTGGTATGGTGTCGGCCCCGGTGATGGTCAGGTCAAGCTGCATCTGCCCGATGCCCATGCCGACTTTATCTTCTCTGTTGCAGCAGAGGAATACGGCCTCCTGGCCTGTCTGTTCCTGATCGGGCTGTATGGCTTTGTTGTTATCCGGGGCTATGCACAGTCGCTGTTCAGCGAAGATATGTTTTCCATGCTGGCTGTATCCGGGCTGGTTACACAATTTGGCATTCAGGCCGCCATTCATATGGCATCATCACTGGCACTTATCCCAACCAAGGGCATGACATTGCCCTTTATCAGCTATGGCGGATCGTCACTTGTTGCAAGCGGACTGACGCTTGGGATGATCCTGGCCCTGACCAGAACGCTGCACCCCACAGAACTGGCTGCACGCGAAGACAGCTTTGACTATGCAGAGGCCGGCAGATGAGGGAGAATAATAATAAATGCCTGTCTGTTTGTCTGGCCGCTGGTGGCACTGGCGGGCATGTCATGCCTGCTATATGCCTTTCAGATGCGCTGATAAAGGGCGGGCACAAGGTCAGGATCATCACCGACAAGCGCGGATATGGACTCATTCCAGACCATCTTCAGCAGATGGTGATAAGCGCTGGCTCACCTTTTGCCGGCAGTCTGCTGAACCGGGTATTTGCCTCACTGCGCCTTATGGCTGGATTTGCACAGTCAGCAGCCAGCTTTATAGTCAGACGTCCTGATCTACTGGTTGGCTTTGGCGGCTATCCTGCAGCGGCGCCGATGCTGGCAGGCTGGTGTCTGCGGATACCTGTACTGATGCATGAACAAAATGCTGTCATCGGCCGAACCAACCGGATGCTGTCGCGTTTTGCAAAGACCCTGATGCTGAGCTGGCCCGCCACCAAAGGCCAGCCAGAGAATATAAAGACGATTGTAACCGGCCTTCCCGTGCGTGCGGCATTCAGCTCCAGCAACGCGGGAACCAGGAAAAAGACCGGCCATAGACAGCTGCATCTGGCCGTCTTTGGCGGCTCATTGGGGGCCAGCTTATTTGCAGCGGTTATACCAGAGGCATTGGCCGGACTGCCAGACACGCTGAAGGCAAAACTGCATGTTACCCATCAGGTCAGAACTGAACAGGAACAGGCTGTGCGGCAATTTTATGCAGAACAGGGGCTGCAGGCTGAGACCAGCAGCTTTTTTAGAAATGCTGGCGAAATCATGTCAAGCTGCGACCTTGTGATCTGCCGGTCAGGGGCGGCAACAGTGGCAGAAATTGCCTGTGCCGGAAAACCAGCTGTCCTCATCCCTTTCGCCAATGCGCTTGACAATCATCAGCAGGCCAATGCTGACCAACTGGCCAGCCGGGGCGCCGCTGTTGTGATAACAGAAGCAGAGGCCAATGCCCAGCACCTGTGCACAATTATCACAGAGCTGCTGAAAGATGAGAAAAAACGCGCGGATATGTCAAAGAAGGCCGCAGGCGCCGCACAGCCAGAGGCCTGTGCAAGCATTATCGCTGAGATAACTGAAACAGCGCGCCTGACAAAGGAGGCCGCATGACCGCCCTGCCCCTTTCTATCGGCACCATCCATTTCACTGGCATCGGCGGCATCGGCATGAGCGGCATTGCCGAAATTCTGCATGAGCTTGGCTATCAGGTGCAGGGCAGTGATATTTCTGAGAACGCAAATGTTCAGCGTTTGCGTGCCCGCGGCATCCATGTCTCTATTCCACAGCAGGCAGAAAATCTGGCTGATGTATCGATTGTTGTGATTTCCACGGCGATCAAACCAGACAATCCAGAGCTGGCTGAAGCCAGAGCCAGATTCCTGCCAGTTGTTCACCGTGCTGAAATGCTGGGAGAGCTGATGCGTCTGCGCTGGTCAGTTGCCGTAGCAGGCACGCATGGCAAAACAACCACCACCTCACTTGTTGCAACCTTATTTGATGCTGCCGGAATTGATCCCACTGTCATTAACGGTGGCATTATTTCCAGCTGGGGCAGCAATGCCCGTCTTGGCAGCGGCGACTGGATGGTTGTTGAGGCTGATGAGAGCGATGGATCATTTGCCCGCCTGAAACCCACTGTTGCCATCGTCACCAACATTGATCCTGAACATCTGGATCATCATGGCTCCTTTGAACAGCTTGAATCCGCCTTTGCCCAGTTTATCGCGTCAATTCCCTTTTATGGTTTTGCCTCACTGTGTATCGATCATCCATCTGTACAGCATCTGTTGCCAGCAATTTCTGATCGCCGCGTCATTACCTATGGCCTGTCAGCAAACGCCGATATCAGAGCCGTGAATATGCGTCATTCTGAAGACAGCATGACTTTTGATGTTCAGGTGTCAGAGCGTCTTGATATCGGTGTTGACCGGCTGACGGACATAAAATTTCCAATGCTGGGCGAACATAATGTGCAGAATTGTCTGGCGGCCCTGTCCGTCTGTCTGGAAATGGGAATGGCCCCGGATGTGCTGGCCACTGCCCTTGCCCGCTTCAAAGGCGTGGGGCGCCGCTTTGATTTCAAGGGCGAGGCTGGCGGTATAACTGTCATTGATGATTACGGCCATCATCCGGTTGAAATACGCGCAGCCCTGTCGGCCGGGCGCATGCGCTGCGGAAATGGGCGGCTGATCGCTGTTGTTCAGCCACACCGCTATTCACGGCTGCATGATTTATTTGCTGATTTCTGTGCCTGTTTCAACGAGGCCGATCATGTCCTGGTTGGCGATGTCTATGCCGCAGGTGAAGCCCCGATTGCCGGCTGCGAGAAAGAGGATTTAGCCGCTGGCCTGCGTTCTTATGGTCACAGATCTGTTCAAATTCTTGCCGCCCCAGAGCAGCTGGCAAAAGAGATTGCTGCCTGTGCGCGGAGCGGTGATTTAGTGATGTGTCTTGGTGCAGGCACCAGCACGCAATGGGCCGCAAAACTGCCCGATGAGCTGAATGAGATTTTTGCCCGCAACACCCCCGGCCAGAAGGACTCTGGATCATGACCCCGGCACTGGAAAGAATGATTGACGGCATTCGCGGCAAGCTCAGCCCAGGGGCGGGGCTTGACAAGCTGACATGGCTGAGGGTCGGCGGGGCTGCTGACTGGCTGTTCACGCCTGCTGACAATGATGATTTGCAGACCTTCCTGACCCAATGTCCGGCAGATATCCCGGTCAGCATGATCGGTGCCGGATCCAATTTGCTGGTGCGTGACGGGGGGATAGCCGGTGTTGTCATCCACAGCACAGCGCATCTTAACACGCTCAGCCATAGCGGGAACGTGGTTACCGCCGGGGCCGGATGTGCTGACGCTGATCTGGCCCGCTATGCACAGAAGGCCGGCCTTGGCGGACTGGAGTTCATGGTCACAATTCCGGGCAGCATCGGCGGCGGCATTATAATGAATGCAGGCTGTTATGGCCGCGAATTCAAAGACGTGCTGATTGCAGCAGACGGCTTTAAACGTGACGGCACCCCCTTTAGTGTTAGCGCAGATGAGCTGCAGATGGATTACCGCCGCACCCTGGTGCCCGAGGGCTGGTTTTTTACAACTGCCCGCTTTCATACAGAACCAGACGATCCGGCTGCCATCCGCGCCAGAATGAAAGAGATGATTGCAAGCCGTGCTGACAGCCAGCCGATTGGTGTGCGCACCGGCGGTTCTACCTTTGCCAATCCACACGGGGCAAAAGCATGGCAGGTCATCGATGCGGCGGGTTGCCGGGGCTGGCAGCGTGGTGATGCCCGTATATCTGAAAAACACTGCAATTTTCTGATCAATGAGGGCGGGGCCAGTGCCGCAGACCTGGAACAGCTGGGTGAGGATGTGCGCGCTGCGGTGAGAGCAAATAGTGGCATAGAGCTGCGCTGGGAAATCAAACGAATAGGCCGGCGGACAGGAGACATGCATGAGCGCACATGACAGACGCGTGGCCGTCCTGATGGGCGGCTGGACATCAGAAGCAGCGGTAAGCCGTGTATCTGCCAGTTTCTGCAGCAAGGCCGCAAAGCTGGCAGGATGGGACGCTGTCGAGGTAGAGCTTGACCGTGATATCATTGACAAGCTGAACGATATTCAGCCTGACCGGGTGTTTAATGCCCTGCATGGACAGGTTGGTGAGGATGGTTCTGTCCAGGGCATGCTGAATATTCTGAATATTCCTTATACCCACAGCGGTGTGCTGGCCTCTGCGACAGCGATGGACAAGCTGATGTCACGGCTTGTGTTCACTTCAGTTGGCATTATTGTCCCGCCGCTCCTGCAGCTGGTACAGGACAGCCATGTCTATCCGGCTGATTATACGGATGCCCATGTGATTAAACCGCGCAATGACGGCTCCAGCGTTGGGGTTGTCATTGTCAGGCAGGGTGACTCCGCGCCCGCACGATCTGTCTGGCCATTAAATACAGAGCTTATGGCAGAGGTCTATATTCCGGGGCGTGAGCTGACCGTCTCTATATTGGACGGGCGGGCCCTGTGCGTAACCGAGATAGAGGTGCCAGACGCGTTTTATGACTTTGACGCAAAATACAAAACGGGCGGGTCAGTTCATCACCTGCCGGCAGATATCCCGGAAACGGTCGCGGCACAGGCCTGTGACTGGGCAGAGCGGGCCTTTGCAATTCTGGGGTGTCGCGGCGTTGCGCGTGCCGATTTTCGCTGGGATGAGGACAATGACCAGCTCTATATGCTGGAAGTCAACACACAACCCGGAATGACCGCCACATCCCTGACCCCGGAACAGGCCGCCTGGTGCGGAATTTCCGGCGAGGCCCTTGTCAATCATCTGTTGGAGATTGCCCAATGCGACGATTGAGACTGTTTGGCAGAACCGATACAGGCCAGCAGATTAAAAGGCGGCTGTCGGTCAAAGCGATCCTCTACAGCTCTGTCCTGTTGCTGGCGGGCACCTGCCTGCTGGCCGGTTATCTGCAGCGCGACCAGCTGCGCACTGATTTCCATCATTATGCAGCCGCACAGGGCTTTCAGCCAAAGACCATCGAAATTAAGGGCCGCAGCCATACAGACAAGAACGATATCCTGGCGATTGTCAGCCCCCTAAAGGACAAATCAATTCTGTCCATAGACATGCAGGCACTGCGCTCATCAATCACCCGGCTGGGCTGGGTAGAAGACGCGATTATTATTCGCACACTGCCGGATCAGCTGGAAATCAGGCTGAAGGAACGCCAGCCCGTTGCCCTGTTGCAGACTGCTGGCGGGCACAGCCTGATAGATGAAAATGGTACTGTAATCAATGGGGCAGACGCGGCTGAATTCAGCCATTTAGTGGTTGTTTCAGGGCGCAATGCTGCAAAAGGGGCCAGCGTCATCCTGGATATTTTACGAACTGAGCCTGAATTATTCTCGGATGTCTGGGCAGCACAGCATATATCAGAACGCCGCTGGAATGTGCATCTGCGCTCTGGGCTGGTTATCAAACTGCCGGAACAGGATCCGCTGATTGCATGGTCACGGCTGGCAACCATTGAGCAGAAAACAGCGATTACCCAGCGTGATCTGGCAGCTATCGATTTGCGGGTGCCGGGGCAGCTGATTGTTGAACCGAACATACCGGTTCGCGGCAAGGGGAGCAAAACATAATGGCTGGTCGCTATAGCAGTGCCGGAACCCCCTTCGGGGTCATTGATTTGGGTTCATCCCGACTGGCATGCCTTATCGCTGAGCCGGGCCCCGACGGCCTGCCGAACCTGCTGGGCCAGGCCATTCACGCCGCCGAGGGCATCCGGGCGGGCGAAATCACGGACATGTCCCGCTTTGCCACAGCCCTCGGGCGGACTGTTGATGCCGCAGAACGCAGTGCCGGCATCACAATTAACACCATTCATATCGTCACACCGGCAGGCCAGCCACAGCTGCTGAACCAGCTGGCTGAAATCGATCTGGGTGATACGGTCATTGGCAGGCGTGAGCTGCGCCGTCTCGCGGCACGCCAGTCAGACATCAGCGCCCCGCCCGGGTCTGTCGTTTGCCAAAGACAGATATCTGAATATCTTATCGATGGCCTCGGACAGATAAGCAACCCGCGGGGCATGACAGGGAAAACACTGGCTGTTGCCTTTAGCGAATTGACCCTGTCACAGGCCAGCCATGCCAATTTATGTGCAGCTGTGCAGCATAACCATCTGTCTGCCGGCCAGCTTTACCACAGCGCCGCGGCTGCAGGCCTGTCCTGTCTGAGTGATGATGATCGCGAACTTGGCACTTTGCTCATTGATTGCGGCGGCGGGACAACAGGCCTCTGCCTCTATAGCGAGGGCCGGCTGCGCCATGTCAGCACAATCCGTATGGGCGGTCAGAATATCACCCGCGACATTGCCAAAATGCTGTCGATATCCACTGCTGATGCCGAGCGGCTGAAAGCGATTGAGGGCACTGTCATGCCAGCTTTCAATATGCTGGCCGGCACCCGGCAGCAGCATGTCTTTCCAGCGCGCGGTGATAATTTTGTGCTGTCCGGGACTATGCGTGAGCAAGATACAATAACGCTGGCATCCGGTCAGACAATCGCACGTGCCTTTTTGAGTGATATCATCCGCACGCGCATTGAAGAGATATTTGAGGCTGTTGACGGCCAGCTGCTGCAGTCTGGTCTGCGCCCGGCAGCCAGCTATAATCTTGTGCTTACCGGCGGGGCCAGCCAGCTGACCGGTCTGTGTGACCTGGCAACCGCCCATTGGCAGAAACCTGTTCAGATCAAATCACCGCAAATCATTCCAGGCTATGAAAATCAGATTGCCGGCGCATCCTTTGCCGCCGCTGTTGGCATGGCCATTTTTGTCCAGCATCTGTTGGACACACCGGCAGAACAGCGCGCATTCAGGCTGTCAACACAAAGCATGTTTGGCCGTCTGCAACGCTGGTTCAAAGAGAATTTGTAAGCATGGCAAAAGGAGCCCAGATGTCTTTATTTTCACTATTTTCTTTGCTGAGAAGGCCGCAGACAGCCAGTTCAGCTTTTATGCACGCTGCCCGGGCTGACAGCGTTACAGCAACTATCCAGAAAAGGAGAGTCTCATGACCATCAATCTTACAGTCCCTCAGACTATGCAGGAATTACGCCCCCGGATCACTGTTATTGGTGTGGGCGGTGCCGGATGCAACGCTGTTAACAATATGATCGATGCTAATCTTGAAGGTGTTGATTTTCTTGTTGCCAATACAGATGGTCAGTCGCTGGCCCATTCACTGGCCCCGCGCAAAATCCAGCTTGGAACCAGCCTGACCGGCGGCCTTGGCGCCGGATCAAAACCAGAGATGGGGCGCAAAGCCGCCGAAGAAAGCCTTGATGATGTCATGGCAGAGCTGGCAGATTCCAATATGGTGTTTATCACAGCCGGCATGGGCGGTGGCACAGGCACTGGTGCCGCACCGGTCATCGCACGCGCAGCAAGGGAACGCGGCATCCTGACCGTCGGTGTTGTTACTAAACCCTTTGATTTTGAGGGCAAACGCCGGATGGAACAGGCAGATGAGGGTGTTGAATCCCTGCAGGCCTATGTGGATACGCTGATAGTGATTCCAAACCAGAACCTGTTCCGCATGGCCAATGAGCGCACAACGCTTGCTGATACTTTCCATATGGCAGATGCCGTTCTGCACCAGGGAGTGTGCGGCGTTACTGATCTGATGATTAAACCCGGTCTTATCAATCTGGATTTTGCCGATATAAGGGCGGTGATGACTGAAATGGGCAAGGCCATGATGGGCACCGGAGAGGCATCCGGAGAGAGCCGCGCCATTGAGGCCGCAGAGTCAGCCATCAACAACCCTTTACTGGATGACACATCAATGAAAGGCGCCAAGGCGGTTCTGATCAATATTACCGGCGGCATGGACATGACGCTGTTTGAGGTCGATGAGGCCGCCAACCGTATCAGAAGTGAGGTCGATCCGGATGCAACCATCATCTTTGGTTCTGCCTTTGATGAAAAAATGGAAGGTGTGATGCGCGTTTCAGTCGTCGCAACCGGTATTGATGCAAATGAGCAGACCAACCCCCTGCCCTTTATGAGCGATCCGCTGATGCCGGCAAAGATGACAACTGCGGCAACAATGCGGCCGGCCGTGCCAGCACAGCCGGCAGTCGGTGCTGCTTGCCCTGCTGTTCCTGTTGCAGCGGCAGCTGAGCCGGCCCCCGTTATGGCCGAAGCTGCACAGCCAGAACATCCGGCCCCGACTGCCCAAACACCGGTCGGCGATGGCGTTCCGGCAACCGGGCAGGTGACAGAGGCAGAGGCAGAAGCAGCCCGGCCTGTGCAGTCAGAAGGGCAGCTGGATATTGAAACAGCTGTGAGCACACAGAACTCAGACGCGATAGCCGCGCAAAAACAGGCCCCTGCCGAAACAGCACAGACCCAGGCTGTGACACCGGAAAAAGCAGAGGGGCGCGGGCATGAAGACGCACGGGTAATCAGACGTCCGCTCTTTATCCCTGAGCCGCCAAAGGAGGTCAGGCCAGATGATGAAATCGCTGAAACAGCGCCGATTGCACCGTCTGCCCGTGGCAGCCTGATCAACCGTATTTCCGGGCTTTGGTCAACAAAATCAGACAGTGAAGCCAGCACAGCCGCAGCCACGCAGCCTGAAAAGGCTGAACCTGTGCTGTCACGCAGTTCTGTGACCCTGCCAAGGGTTGAAGAGCCGGCAATTATGGACTTGCCAAAGGCGGATATGGTGCAGACCAGTCTGCCGGTTGAACCAGCACCGAAAAATGAGCCCGAAGAGGATGATGATCTCGATATTCCGGCCTTTTTACGGCGACAGGCCAACTGAGCCAGAATAAGCAGTCAGCAAAGCCCGTCTGCCCTGTTGCAGGCGGGCTTTTTCATGCAAAACAGAAGAAATTTTTGATTGCAACAATCTGTAACTAATTGTGATTTGTTTTTACAAACAGCTTTTTCTAGGGTGTGGGTGGAGATGAGGGCAGACATTAATGCAGTCACAAGAAATGATTGAATGGCAGACAACTATAAGCCAGCCCATCGAACTGGGCGGGATTGGCGTACATTCGGGCCGGTTTATCGAAGTGGTAATAAATCCAGCCCCGGCGGGTCATGGCATCATTTTTCACCGCAGTGATGTTGTAACCAGCGACCCTGTGATTCCAGCAACTATTCATTATGCCGTTCCGCACAGCCTGTGCACCCGCATCGAAAATGAAGATGGTGTCGGGGTCAATACAATCGAACATTTCATGGCCGCATTCCATGCTCTTGGCATTGATAATCTGCTGATTGAAATTGACGGGCCTGAAATGCCCATCCTTGATGGCAGTGCGACACCTATCTATAAAGGGTTAAAGGCTGCGGGCATTGAGACGCTGAATGCCCCGCGCCAGGTGATGCGTATCATTAAACCGGTTGAGCTTGATCTGGGTGATGGTGTGCGGGCTTGTCTGTCGCCATGTGACGATCTGGAAATTGAGGTAACGATTGATTTTGATGACCAGCTGATCGGCTGTCAGTCAATAGCCTATAAAAATGACAGTCAGTCTTTTGAAGAGCAGCTGGCTGATGCCCGCACTTTCTGCATGCTAAAAGATGTTGAGGCGATGCGGAATTGCGGGCTGGCGCGCGGCGGCTCGCTTGACAATGCGGTTGTTGTGCATAATGGCACTGTGCTCAATAACGGTGGACTGCGCCGTGCAGATGAGTTTGTCCGGCACAAAACACTTGATTGTCTTGGTGATCTGTATCTGTTGGGCATGGCATTGCGTGCCCGTCTGACCACCAGCAAACCCGGCCACGCGCTGAGCACAAAATTGCTCAAAGCGCTGATGATGCAGCCAGATGCGTTTATTGTTGATAACTGGAATCCGGTCACCGGCAGCCACTGGTCTTATCCGCAGGCAGCGGTTGCCGCACAAAGCTGATTTCTGCTGATTTCTGCTGACCGGGGCCAGTACTGACAACAGGCCTGGAAATTTACCGCTGTCAGGGCCATAGTTTTCCTTTTCACATTCAGGACAAGCCGTTATTGTAGGGCATCCTATTTTGATGCATGACAGCCCTATGTTCATATGCACGCACTGACAGACCCAACAGCAGGACTGGTTTGATGACAGTTTTTTCCTTATCATTTTATCGCACGCATATTGGCGCGCTGCTGTTACGGGCTGGATTCACCGGCTCTGTTATCCCCGGCTTTGTTAGCCTTGGCCTTGCTCTTGGCGGCTGCAGCTCAAATAATGCTGATCTGACTGCACAGACAGAAAAGCCGGTTGATGAGCTTTATAATGAGGCGCTTAACACAGCTCTTTCAGGTGACACCGCCCTGGCCGCCCCGCAGTTTGAGGAAGTGGAACGCCAGCACCCTTATTCTGCCTGGGCAGTGCGGGCCCAGATAATGGCAGCCTGGTCATTTTACCAGGCCAATGACTATGTTCAGGCCGAAGCCGCACTGGACAGGTTCATTGAACTCTACCCGGCAGATCCACTGACCGAATATGCCTATTATCTGCGGGCACTTGGCTATTATGAACAGATAGTTGATGTTGAGCGTGATGCCGACATGACGCATAAAGCCCTGCGCGCCTTTGAAGAGCTTCTGCGCCGCTATCCTGAGGGCAGCTATGCACGCGATGCACAGCTGAAAGCTGATTTGGCCCGCTCGCATCTGGCAGGCAAGGAAATGGCCGTCGGACGTTTTTACCTTGAACAGGGATTTGACGCGGCCGCCCTGAAACGCTTTGCCAAGGTTGTGCGCGACTATGAGCGCAGCAATCAGGTGCCGGAGGCGCTGTACCGCATGGCAGAAGCCTATCTCTCGCTGGGACTGAATGAGGAGGCTGACCGGGTTCAGCAGGTTGCCGCCTATAATTTCCCCGAGTCTGTATGGACACAGAGGCTGAATGAGCTGGTGGACAATCCGTCACGGGCCGGCCCGCAGGGGGTTCTGGGCTCGCTGGCTGAACGGGCCCTGTCCCTGTTCTGAGCGTGCCTGAACATGCTCCTGCATCTCTGCATCAGAAATATTGTCCTGATCGAAGCCCTTGATATCGAGTTCACTGGTGGCCTGAGCGTGCTGACAGGCGAGACAGGGGCGGGAAAATCCATACTGCTTGACGCTCTGGGGCTGGCATTGGGAAGCCGGGCTGATTTCGGACTGATACGCGCAAACACTGACAAGGCCAGTGTCACAGCAAGTTTTGATATCACACCCGGGCATCCGGTATGGTCACTGCTGGATGACGCTGGAATTGAGCCGTCATCCAGCCTTATTCTGCGTCGCCAACTGCGCGCAGACGGCAAATCACCGGCGCATATAAATGACCAGCCAGTTTCGGTGCAGCTGCTGCGGCAATGCGGTGATATACTGGTTGAAATTCAGGGCCAGTTCGAAGGGCGGGGATTGCTGGATGTCAGCACGCATCTGCATCTGCTCGACCGAGCCAGCGGGGCGGCTGAGCAGCTGGCGGCCCTTGCACAGAGCTGGGCAGATTACAGGACTGCCAGAAATGAGCTGGAGGCCTGCAGACAGGCACAAGAACAGGCACGGGCCGAGGAAGATTGGCTGCGTGATGCTGTAAATCAGCTTGACCTGCTGGCAGCACAGCCAGGTGAAGAGGCCCAGCTGAGCGAGGAGCGCAGCCGCCATGCCAACAGCACCCGCATAGCAGAGGCCCTGCAACAGGCCCGCCAGCTGATGGAAAATGAGGGCGGTGCTTTATCTGCTACCGGACGGGCCTTGAACCTGCTTGAGCGCCAGCACAGCGTTGCTGGCAGCCTTCTGGAGCCTGCGATTGATGCGCTGGGGCGCGCTCTGGCTGAACTGAATGAGGCTGAATCAAAGATTTCCCATGCCGGTGATACGCTGGACAGCGATCCAGAACGCCTTGCCGGGATTGAGGATCGCCTGCACAGCCTGCGCGCTGCAGCCCGCAAACATAATATTCAGGTTGATGAGCTGGCAGAACTCCATACAAAGCTGACCGCACAGCTGGCAGCCATTGATGACCAGTCTGGCCATCTCGCACAGCTGGCCGCAGCCGCTGATAAGGCCCGCCAGCGCTATCTTGAGAATGCACAGGCTGTCTCTGAAATCCGCGAGACCGCCGCCAGGCATATTGATGCTGCCGTGCGGGCAGAGCTACCCCCCTTAAAGCTGGAGACAGCAGATTTCAGAACCAGTATATCGCGCCTTGATGAGGATCGCTGGGGGCCGCTTGGCTGGGATCGTGTCAGATTCACCGCCAGCACAAATCCCGGCATGGACATGGGCCCTGTGGATCAAATCGCCTCTGGCGGTGAGCTGGCCCGCTTTTTGTTGGCCCTGAAAGTTGTACTGAGTGAGAATGAAACACCAAAAACATTAATTTTTGATGAGGTCGATTCCGGTGTCGGCGGGGCGGTGGCCGCGGCGGTCGGGGCGCGGCTGGCACGGCTGGGCATGGCAACCCAAACGCTTGTGATTACCCATTCCCCCCAGGTTGCTGGACAGGGACAGCAGCATCTCAGAATTGTAAAATTAAACAGTGAAACCGGCATTGTCAGCGCGACTTCTGTGCTCGATAATGCCGCCCGGATTGAGGAGATCGCCCGCATGCTTTCTGCTGACAGAATAACAGCAGAGGCACGGGCAGCAGCTGTAAATCTGTTGGGGTCTGGCAGATGACAGCAGCAGACAGCAAACAGCCTGATTTAAGCAAATCGGTGGACAGCCTCAGCCCTGATGAGGCTGAGCAGCTGCTGGCAACGCTGGCCGGGATTATCAGATATCATGACCAGCTTTATCACAATGCAGATGAACACAGTGAACCGGAAATCAGTGATTCAGAATATGACGCGCTGGTCAGCTACAACTGTCAGATAGAGGCAGCGTTTCCCGGCCTTATCCGCAGCGACAGCCCGACACAGCGCGTTGGCAGCCTGCCGGCCAGTCAGTTTGACAAGGTCACACACAGCCTGCCGATGCTTTCATTGGGCAATGCTTTTGATGCCGGTGACCTGCATGAATTTGTTAGTCGGATAAGGCGGTTTTTATCTCTCGATGACGGGGCAGAGATTGCCATGACTGCAGAGCCTAAAATCGATGGCCTTTCGCTGTCCCTGCGCTATGAAAGGGGTCGGCTGGTTCAAGCCGCCACCAGAGGGGATGGTAGCACCGGCGAGGATGTCACGCCAAATGTCCTCATGATAGATGAGGTTCCACAGCAGTTGAGCGGGGCCGCACCAGATGTGATAGAGGTGCGCGGTGAGGTCTATATGCGCAAGAGTGATTTTGCTGCCCTGAATGATGAGCAGGAACGCAGTGGCACGCGGATATTTGCCAATCCGCGCAACGCCGCTGCCGGGGCCCTGCGCCAGAAAGACCCACAGGTTACAAAGTCGCGCAAGCTGTGCTTTTTTGCCTATGCGCCGGGGATTCTCTCACAATCCATCGCCGATACGCATGCGGGGTTTCTGGCACGTCTCAGCAGCTATGGCTTTCAGGTGAACAGGCTGACGCGAACTTGTATCGGTGTAGATCAGCTGCTGTCCCATTATCAGAAGATTCTGGATCAGCGCGGCGCACTTGACTATGATATTGATGGCGTGGTTTACAAGGTGAACCGACTTGACTGGCAGGAAAGGCTGGGCCAGGTCAGCCGGGCCCCACGCTGGGCGGTTGCCCACAAATTTCCAGCTGAACAGGCTGTCACAACCCTTCGCGACATAGAGATTCAAGTCGGGCGCACAGGTGCACTGACCCCAGTTGCGCGTCTTGCCCCCGTTCTGGTCGGCGGGGTAAAAGTGTCTAATGCCACCTTGCATAATGAAGATGAAATCCGGCGCAAGGACATTCGTATAGGCGATCATGTTGTGCTACAGCGTGCAGGTGATGTTATCCCGCAGATCGTCAGGATTATTCCTGAAAAGCGCGCTGCAGGGAGCTGTGTTTATGCGTTTCCGCAGCAGTGCCCGGTTTGTGGCCATCAGGCAGTGCGCCCCGAAGGAGAGGCTGTGCGGCGCTGCACGGGCGGCTTTGACTGCGAGGCACAAAGGCGAGAGCGTCTGAAACATTTTGTGTCACGCGATGCTATGGATATTGAAGGGTTGGGAACGCGTCAGATAGATATTTTTTACGATTTAGGCTGGATAGAGAGCCCGGCAGATATTTTTCGTCTGCAGGCACGCCACAACGAGATAGCCGCGCTGGATCGCATGGGAGAGAAATCTGCCGCCAATCTTGTCACCGCCATCGCACAGGCCCGCACCACCGCGCTGGAGCGGGTCATTTTCGGGCTGGGTATCCGCCAGATAGGACATGCAACGGCCCGTCTGCTTGCCGCACGCTACCAGAGCCTGCCAGCCCTAATACAGGCCTGTATCAATGCACAAGACAACACACATGAAGATTACGCTGATCTGATCAATATTGACCAGATAGGCAAAGGGGTGGCAGATGATCTCATCCGTTTTTTCGCTGACAGGCGCACACAGGACATGCTCACAGCCCTGTTGGATGAAATCACGCCCACAGCACCACAGGCCCCGGCAGCAAACAGTCAGGTAAGCGGCAAAACAGTCGTTTTCACCGGTACATTGACACAGATGTCACGCAGCGAAGCGAAAGCACAGGCCGAGCGTCTGGGTGCAAAGGTTGCTGGCTCTGTTTCTGCCAAAACAGATCTGGTTGTGGCCGGCCCGGGGGCGGGCTCTAAGCTGAAGCGGGCTGAAGAGCTGGCGATAGAGGTGATCAGCGAGGAGGCGTGGCTGGCCCTAACAGACGGGGCCTGATCACGCCGGCCTGCATTTTTCTCTCAGCCATATACTGAGCTGCTCGTCCAAATGCGGCTGCAGGCGTTCATAAATATCCCTGTGATACGTGGACAGCCAGCGTTGCTGCCTGTCTGTCAGACAAGCTGAATTGATAAGGCGCAGGTCAAATGGAAAACAGCTCAGCGTCTCAAATCCAAGAAAACCGGATTGCCGGGGCACGACCAGAACCAGATTTTCATGTCTGATACCATAGGCCCCCTCTTTATAGTGGCCGGGCTCGTTAGACAAAACCATGCCGGCCTCAAGCGATAGCGGACAGCGTTTTGAAATTGACACCGGCCCTTCGTGAACAGACAGGATATGACCAACGCCATGACCGGTGCCATGACCGTAATCCAGTGCCTGTGACCACAACGGTGCACGGCAGATGCCGTCCAGCTGGGCCGCACTGGCTGTTTCAGGAAAAACAGCGCTGGCAAGCTCTATATGACCGGCAAGAACAAAGCTGGCATGAGCCCGTATTTCATCAGGGACATTGCCCGTCCCGCCCAGATAGAAACAACGCGTAATATCGGTTGTTCCACAGCTGTAATGTGCCCCTGAATCAAGCAGAAGAACACCAGCACCGGACAAAAGCCGATCATCACCCGGCACCGCCCGATAATGGACAATCGCGCCATGATCGCGAAAACCGGCAATAGTGGCAAAACTGTCGCACAGATACTGGCTGTCCTCTGCACGGAAAGCCGACAGCCTGTCAGCCAGTTGTGATTCAGACAATTTGTCTGTCTCTGCAGCGGTTTCCAGCCAGTGCCAGAAGCGGCATAGGGCCAGCCCGTCACGCTGATGGGCATCGCGGAAGCCGGCAATCTCTGCCGGGTTTTTGCGCGCCTTAACAGCAATTAACGGTTCTTGCCAGTAGTGAATTTCCAGTCCGGATGAGATCAGCAACTGTTCCAGGGCAACAGGCAATGACGTGCTGTCACAGGCAATTTTCTTTCCGCTGAGCCCAGCTAGATAAACATCCAGCTCTTTCCAGCTGATGGTTTGAACAGCCTGTTCCTGCGGATCTGTGCAACCTGTTATCAGCAACAGATTTCCTGTGCTGTCCAAAAGAGCAAAAGACAGGAGAAAGGGCGTGTGACAGAGGTCGCGCCCGCGCATATTCAACAGCCAGTTCACACAGTCAACATGGCTTATCAGCTGATAGTCACAACCCGCATCCGTCAGCTGGCTGGCAGCCTGTGCGCGCTTTTGTGCTGCGGGCTGGCCGGCTGTTTTGTCATCGAGAAAAAACACAGGCCCGGTCTGATAATCCGGGCGGTCTGTCCATAGGCTGGCCAGCGGATGGGTATAAAGAGCCGTCCATTCAACATCTGCAGCCCCCAGCCGTTTGGGTAATTTCCCGCGCCCGCTCACGGTGACAGCCCAGCTGTCATAACCGATTTTCACGCTGCCAGCAGAATAATCTGCTGCTGCCATGTAATGTTCAAGCGGCATTTCTGAACTGTCAAAGGCCTCAAATTGAGAGAGATCAATCTGACGGTGCATCTGAAGAGTATAGCGGCTGTCTGAAAAGACGGCGGCCTTACTAGCCAGAACAAGGGCTGCACCGGCCGAGCCAGAAAAGCCGGTCAGCCAGCACAGAAACTCATCCGGGGGACGCACCTCCTCGCCCTGAAACATATCTGCACGGGTCAAATAAAACCCATCAAGACCAGACGCCAGCAGATCGGCGCGCAGGGCCGTCAGTTTTTCTTTTGTGTTTGTCATCCCTGCCTGCTCTGAAAATCGGTTTGTCCTGTACCGCGCTTCTTCAGGATCAGCGTTGTCCAGCCGTCTATGTCAATCCGTTTGCTGGCAATCATTTTCCTGGCTGTGTAGGCCTGCATCACCCAGGCCGCCTGTTCTGCCAGAAGGCCAGAGAGAACAAGCCTGCCCCCCGGTGCCAGATGGCGGACAGTATCTGCGGCAAGTTCACGCAGCGGCGCCGCAAGGATATTAGCCAGAATAAGGTCATAGGGCCCGCTGCGGCGCAGCACCTGATTGCTGAAACCGTGCGAATGCACAATCCTCAGCATAAGCGGGGACAGGCCATTGATATACCTGTTCTGGCAGGCTGTGCGGACAGACAGGATGTCATTGTCAGCAGCCAGTGCCCGTGCCGCCGGAAACAGGCGCAGACCGGCCATTGCCAAAATCGCGCTGCCACAGCCCAGATCAAGGAGTTTCCCTGTTGTGCGCCGCCGACAACAAAGCGCTGTCAATGCCAGCAGACAGCCCTTTGTTGTGGGATGCGTGCCGGAACCAAATGCCTGTGCCGCATCAATCTGCAACGCATGATAACCGGCTGGAACAGGCTGGTCGACATGGCTGCCATAAATCCAGAACCGGCCAATGGACAGTGGCGGAAAACTGTTTCTGTTCTCGGTCAGGAAATCATGATCCTGAATATGAGTCAGATGTTTTGCGACAGCCTGCGGCTGAACAAATGACCGGCTTACGCAACTGTCCAGCAGGGCTGTGTCGGGGGCCTCCTGAAACCAGACCTGCAGCGCATTGCGTCCAGCCTTTGTCTTATGGCTGGCCATGGCATCAGCTGTGAAAAAAACATCAATGGCCGCCTCGAAAGCCAGCGTCTGCTCGTCTGTCTCCAGAGTAAGTTGCCAGTAGCTGGCGAGAACCGCCCCTGTCATGAGACAGCATCTGCCCGGCTGACAAAACTGGCAACAACCTTCTTCAGCCCGGCCCGGTCAAATTCAATTTCCAGCTTGTCAGCGTCCAGATGTATGACAGTGCCCATACCGAATTTCTGGTGGAAAACACGCTCACCATTGGCGAAATCATGGCGGCCCCTGTCTGGCAGGAACCCGTCTGTATCGCGTGCGGGCGCTGGGGCTGTCCTGCCCGTGCCCGCAGCCATCCGCCCCCATCCCGGCCCATAGCCCGGCTGGCCGATACGGCTGGCGGCATCACCCAGCATGACCGGCTCGCGCCGTCCCATTCCCAAACCCTGGGCCAAATTCTGGATAATATGCTGGTCTGGCAGCTCGGCGATAAAGCGCGAGGGGATGGCTGACTGCCATAGCCCGTGAATCCGTCTGTTCGCTGTAAAGCTGATATGGACAGTCTTTCTGGCCCTGGTCAGGCCGACATAGGCAAGTCTGCGTTCCTCCTCAAGCCCGGCCCCGCCATTTTCATCCAGCGAGCGCTGGCTGGGAAAAATACCCTCTTCCCATCCAGGCAGGAAAACGGTGTCAAACTCCAGCCCCTTTGCAGCATGCAGTGTCATCAGTGACACCTCGCCCTCTGTGCTGGCAGTCTCATTGTCCATGACCAGCGAGATATGTTCCAGAAAGCCGCCAAGCGTGTCAAAATCATGCATAGCTGCCACCAGTTCTTTGAGGTTTTCAAGGCGGCCGGGGGCATCTGGCGATTTATCTGTCTGCCACATTTGTGTATATCCGGAATCATCCAGCACCATGCGGGCAAAATCGGCCGGTGCCATTGTGTCCTTTTGCTGATACCAGCCTGCTGTCTGCTGGCAGAAATCAGCCAGGGCACGGCGGGCCTGTGGGCGCAGCTCATCACTGTCGGCCAGCAAACCGGCAGCTGCCAAAAGCGGCGTGCCGCCAGCGCGTGCTGCCTGATAGATCAGCTGCAAGCTGGCACTGCCAAGTCCGCGTTTTGGCGTATTTATAATGCGTTCAAATGCCAGATCATCAGCGGGCTGGTTGATCAGCCGCAAATAGGCCATTGCATCACGGATTTCTGCGCGTTCATAAAAACGGGTGCCGACAACCCGATAGGGCAGGCCGATAGCAAGAAACCGTTCTTCTATCTCGCGTGTCTGGAAGCCGGCCCGCACCAATACAGCCGCCTGGTTCAGGTCATGGCCGTCATTCATCAACTGTTCCAGATGCGATGACAGGCTGCGGGCTTCTTCTTGACCGTCCCAATAGCCGCTCACGCGCAGTTTTTCACCGTCACTGTCAGATGTATAGAGCGTTTTACCCAGACGCTGCTGATTATTGGCAATCACAGCAGAGGCTGCTGCCAGAATATGTCCGCTTGACCGGTAGTTTTCTTCCAGCCGCACCGTCACGGCCCCCGGGTAATCTGATTCAAAACGCAGGATATTGCCAACCTCTGCCCCGCGCCAGCCATAGATTGACTGATCATCATCACCGACACAGCACAGATTCTTATGCTTTCCAGCCAACAGCCGCAGCCACAAATACTGGGCAATATTCGTATCCTGATACTCATCAACCATAATATGGGTCAGGCGCGACTGATAGCCGGCAAGAACATCACCATGTTTCTGAAATATAGTGAGCATATGCAAAAGCAGGTCGCCGAAATCAGCAGCATTAAGCATTATGAGGCGGGACTGATAGGCCCGATAGAGCTCTGCTGCCCGGCCCTGGGCAAAATCACCCGCCTCAGCCGCCGTGACCTTGTCAGCGGCCAGCCCGCGATCCTTAAAGCTGGAAATCATTGCCGCCAGCGCGCGGGCCGGCCAGCGTTTCTGATCGATTTGCTCTGCGTCCAGAATCTGCTTTATCAAACGCAGCTGATCATCTGTATCCAGAATGGTAAAATCTGATTTCAGCCCGACAAGTTCAGCATGACGGCGCAGCATGCGTGCAGCGATTGAATGAAAGGTGCCGAGCATGACCTGTTCTGCCATTGGCCCGACCAGCTGAACCACACGTTCCTTCATCTCGCGCGCGGCCTTGTTTGTGAACGTAACAGCAAGAATATTCCATGCGGCAGCCTGTCTCGTGGCCACCAGCTGGGCAAGCCGTGCGGTCAGAACACGCGTCTTGCCCGTACCAGCTCCAGAAAGCACCAGCAAGGGCCCATCAAGACAGGTGACAGCTCTTTTCTGTGCCTCATTCAGCCCGTCCAGCCAGCCAGCCTGACAAGAACCAGCCTGACAAGAAGAGGTCTCATTCCCGGACAGGTTCGGGTTTTTATCTGTTGCAGTCGACAATGAACCAGCTCTTGATTCTTACAATATTACTCTTGATTCTCACTATATTCGCACTCTTTCGGCGCTCTTTTGGCATCTGCACCGCTATCTGCATGGGACATAGAACAGCGCCGACGCATAATAACGCCTTTGCTCTCAGCCAGATAGTCCGAACAATGAAAACAAAAAGATTTTTTCATTGTTCATCAGCATTATAAATTGTAGGTATCATAGTCACGACCGGCTCGAAAGCATAGCGCAAAAGGGTTAAATCTGTTAAGACGATGATGATGAGATACTCTCTTGCCAGCTTTTGTGTTCTGCTCTGCACGCTGATAATGCTTGCGGCCTGTACCGACTATCCCACAGCTGATTTACAGGCCCGCAAAGACCCTTTTGAAGAGGGAAACCGGGCCGTGTTTGCCTTCAATCTGGGCGTTGATGATGTTGTTACCGAACCGGCAGCAGCTGGATTGCGGAAATTGCCCCGCAATATCCAGCGTTCAGTGCGCTCGCATGTTGAATGGGGCTCCCTGCCTTCTACAGCGGTGAATTCTGTACTGCAGGGTAAGGCAGAAAATGCCGCCCTTGCCAGCCTGACCTTTGCTGTTAATGGCCTGACGCTGGGGCTGGCAGACCTGATGGAAGGCGATGACAGGCCTGAATATGAGGATTTTGGCCAGACCCTTGCCAGCGGCGGTTTCGGTGAAGGCCCCTATCTTGTTGTCCCCTTGCTTGGCAGCCAGACAGTTCGCTCGCTTACCGGATGGGGTGTGGATTTAGCCCTTAATCCCTATGGCCGCGTGACGGCGGGCGCGCCGCAGTCAGTGCGCGTTGCCAGCGTGCCGGTTGCAGCTGTGTCATCACGGGCAACCTATTTTGACGCTATAAATAATATCAAATATAATAGTCTTGACCCCTATGCCAAGGCGCGCTCTGCCTTTTATCAGCAACGCGACGGATTATTGCGGAACAATCTGCCGGCACAGGAAACAGATGACCGCTTCGACAACTTCTTTGAAAACTGAAAGGATAGCCGGAAATGACAGCCTTCGCCGCCATTCTGCCTCTTTCCTGCCGTGCAGTTGAACGCTGGCGGCGCTGTTTTGCTGCCATGATTGTCATCACCTGCCTGTCTACCCTGCCAGCCCAGGCCGACAGGTTGGAGCAGGCCACAGCACTTGTCACTGACCTGCTCAGCGCCCTTGACACAAAAGAGGTCACACAGCAAACAGACAGGGATAAACGCCATATGCTCCTGTCTGGTTTACTGGAAACCTATTTTGATGTGGACGGGATTACCCGCTTTACAGCCGGGCAGTACTGGCGCGTTGCAACAGACCAGCAAAAACAGGAATATAGCCGCCTGTTCAAAATGGTTCTGATCTCAGAGGCCAACACACGTTTTGCACAGATATCAAATCTTGAGTTCCGCCCTGTCAGCACAGAGGCGCGCGGGGACAGGCTGATTCTGGTGACCGGCATTGTGCGGGATATCACCGGTGAGTTTCCTGATGCCCAGATTATCTGGCGGATGGCTGATCTGCCTGACAGTGAATTGAAAATTATTGATATTGAGCTTGAGAATATCTCTATGCTGAAAACCCAGCAGGATGAGAATACGGCCCTTATCAGACGCAGCGGCGGTGATTTTTCTGTCCTGATTGATGCCATGCACAGCCGCATTGCCGCACTTGAGACAGCTGCATCCAGCTAGGGGGTTGTGTCTGCTGTCAGCGGCTGATCGGCTTGTAGCGGATACGTGTCGGCTGGCTGGCCTCTGCCCCGAGGCGCCGTTTCTTGTCCTCTTCATAGGACTGGTAATTACCCTCAAACCACTCAACATGGCTGTCACCCTCAAAGGCCAGGATATGAGTGGCAATGCGATCCAGAAACCAGCGGTCGTGGCTGATCACAACAGCACAGCCGGCAAATTCAAGCAAGGCTTCTTCTAGCGCGCGTAGCGTGTCAACATCCAGATCATTGGTCGGCTCGTCAAGCAACAGCACATTTGCCCCGCTTTTCAGCATTTTCGCCAAATGCACACGGTTGCGTTCGCCGCCTGAAAGCTGTCCCACCCGCTTTTGCTGGTCGCTGCCCTTAAAATTAAACAGGCTGACATAGGCGCGTGACGGCATTGTGCGGTTGCCGAGCTGCAGCTCATCCAGCCCGTCTGAGATTTCCTCCCAAACCGTCTTTGCATCATCGAGGGTATCGCGTGACTGATCCACATAACCCAGCTTGACAGTCTCGCCCAGACGCATATCGCCGCTGTCCGGTTTTTCCTGGCCGGTCAGGATTTTAAACAGGGTTGATTTACCTGCCCCGTTTGGTCCTATTACCCCGACGATTCCGCCCGGCGGCAAGCGGAAGCTCAAATCCTCAATCAGTAATTTATCACTGAAACCTTTTTCCAGCCTGTCAGCCTCTATCACAATATCCCCCAGACGCGGGCCGGCAGGAATAGTGATTTTCGTTGTCTCACTGCGTGCTTCTTTATCCTGTTCCAGAAGTTTTTCATAGGCAGACAGACGGGCCTTTGATTTTGACTGTCTGGCCTTTGGTGCAGAGCGCACCCACTCCAGCTCGCGTGACAGGGATTTTACCCGTGCATCCTCTGCCCTGCCTTCCTGCTCAAGCCGCTTTTGCTTTTGTTCCAGCCAGCCTGAATAATTGCCCTGATAGGGGATGCCCTGCCCACGATCCAGCTCTAATATCCAGCCTGCAACCTCATCAAGGAAATAGCGGTCATGGGTGATGGTCACTACAGTACCAGGAAAATCATGCAAAAAACGTTGCAGCCATGCGACTGACTCAGCATCGAGATGGTTTGTCGGCTCATCAAGCAGCAGCATGTCAGGGGCACTGAGCAGCAGCCGGCACAGGGCAACACGGCGGCGTTCTCCGCCTGAAAGAACAGATACATCTGCATTGCCGTCCGGCACCCGCAGGGCATTCATTGCAATTTCTGCCTTGCGTTCGATATCCCAGCCGTCAATCGCGTCAATCTGTTCCTGTAACTCAGCCTGTTCAGCTATCAGCGCATTCATTTCATCATCGCTCAGCTCTTCTGCAAAGCGGGCGCTGACCTCGTTGAACTTATCCACCAGTGCCTTTGCCTCGCCCATGCCAGACAGAACATTGCCGGCAACATCCATTGACGGGTCAAGTTCGGGTTCCTGTGCCAAATAGCCTATTTTCAGCCCGTCTGCCGGCCAGGCCTCACCGCTGAAGTCAGTCTCAATTCCCGCCATGATTTTGAGTAATGTGGACTTGCCGGCACCATTCAGGCCCAGCACACCGATTTTAGCCCCGGGCAGAAAGGACAGGCTTATATCCTTTAACACCTCTTTACCGCCTGGCCAGGCTTTGCCCAGCCTGTGCATGGTATAGACATATTGTGTGCTTGCCATTTTCACTCACCTTTGCCCGGCGTTCATTTGCCCGCCACTGTCACTGGAAATATTTAATTCGCCCCTACATAGCGCAAAACAGATAATTTTGCTATCGTCTTGTCACAGTAAAAACCAGCTTCTGGGATGCCTGCCTGTCATGTCATTTTTCTCTTTTTCTGCATGGCTGCCCCTGCCCCTCTGGAAGCTGCTGCTGGACGGCGTCTTTGCGGCTGTGATGTGGCTGTTGATTCTGCGTTTTACCCTGCTGATTCTCGTGGCCCCGACAAGCCCTGTTCCTGTTATCAGACATATCCTCGCAGCTGGCCGTGCGGTTATCAGCGCTATGCGCTTCATCATACCGAACAAATTAAATGAGCGTGCCCATGAGCTCTATCTTGCCGGGCTGGTGCTTTTGCTGCGTTATTATGTCCTGCCCCTGATGGCTGGATATGACATTAAGAGCCTGAATGCGCTGCCCGCCGAGGCCCGCCTGTTTCAGCTCTATACCGCGCTATTCAGCCTGTTTTAAATGCAGGCGGCGCAGCAGCTGGCCCTTTTCGTCCAGCTGCAGTAGCTCTGTTATGCCCTCTGCTGTCCGGCTTTCTATCCATAGACTGCTATCCGCCCCAACATGCAGGCCGCTGTAAACAGATCCCGGCGGCAAATCATAGCTGATTGTTACAATTTCCCCTGCCTGTCTGGCAAACAGCCTGTCAGCCTGTCTTTTCATGCCGATCACCAGCGCTGCCAGCCCGGCAGCAATTAACAGGGTCATCACAGCAATCGACCATTTCAATGCCGTCACGGTGCGCGCTGATAACAGCGGGGATGACAGCGCGGGGCCGCTATGCCCTGTGTGACCGCCTTTATCTGCCGCTGAATGCGCAGCTGTGTGCGCACCAGCGTGTCTGCTCGTCTGATTTGCCATCTGTTTGCACTCCTGCCGCTTCCAAATTACACCCTGGCATATTACGCTCTGGCATATTACGCTCTGGCATATTACATTCTGGCACATGACACTGGTGCCAGGAACGCTGGCCCCTGATGGCCCTGGCCCTCAGCAACCCGTAAAAGAGCCGCCTATGCCAGAAACCCTGAGCTTGACAGCCTGTGATACAGAACCACGCCAGCGTCTTGACCGCTGGCTGGCTGAAAATTGCGGTGCGGCCAGCCTGTCGCGTTCACGAATCAAGGGCCTGATCCAGCAGGGCCAGCTGACGCTGGATGGCGCTATCATAACTGACCCTTCACAGATGGTCAAACAGGGGGGGTGCTATCAGCTGTGTCTGCCTGATGCCGCACCGGCACAGCCCGCAGCAGAACCGATAGCCCTCGATATCCTCTATGAGGATACAGCCCTGATAGTGGTGAACAAGCCAGCCGGTATGGTCGTGCACCCGGCGCCGGGGAATATATCGGGCACGCTGGTAAATGCATTGCTGGCCCATTGCGGGGACAGCCTGACCGGGATAGGCGGGGTCGCACGGCCCGGGATTGTTCACCGGCTGGACAAGAATACATCAGGCGTCATGGTCGCCGCCAAGACAGACACAGCACATGCCAGGCTGACAGCCATGTTTGCCGCGCATGACCTTGATCGCCGCTATCAGGCGCTGGTCTGGGGTCTGCCCGCAGCGCGCAGCGGCATGGTTGACGCCCCGATTGGCCGCCATCGCACCGACCGCAAACGCCAGACGGTCACTGACAGGGGCCGGCCCGCTATTACCCATTACCGCACATTGCGGGATCTGCCGCCCTTTGGCTGTCTGGTTGAATGCCGGCTGGAGACGGGCCGAACCCATCAGATAAGGGTGCATATGGCCCATATCGGCCATGGGGTAATAGGCGACCAGCTCTATGGGCGGGCAAAGCGTGCCGGACAGATGCCAGATGCCCTCACCCGCACTGCCCTTGCAGAAATCCGCAGTTTTCCCCGGCAAGCGCTGCATGCCACCCATCTGGGTTTTGCCCATCCGACAGACGGAACCCCCCTGTCATTCGACACAGAAATGTCCGCCGACATGAACAGATTGCTGGGACTGATTGACAGCACAATCACCAGACGCGGCCTGCCATAATAATGCCACTCTTTACAGACACACTAAGAAATCCCATATAAGGGGCAAATCGCTGTAAGGGAGTTCACAAAAGCACAAATGACAAACAACAGCAAATCAACCGCTCTTATTCCTGCGCTGACCCCCGAGGGCAGCCTGTCACGCTATATGGAGCAGATACGCCAGTTTCCTATGTTGGAGGCTGATGAGGAATATATGCTGGCCCGCGCCTTTAATGAACGCGGCGATGTTGAGGCCGCGCACAGGCTGGTCACCAGCCATCTGCGGCTGGTGGCAAAGATAGCCATGGGCTATCGCGGTTATGGGCTGCCGGTTGCTGACCTGATTTCAGAGGGCAATCTGGGGATGATGCATGCGGTCAAGAAATTTGACCCAGAACGGGGCTTCCGTCTGGCCACTTATGCCATGTGGTGGATCCGTGCCTCTATTCAGGAATATGTGCTGCGCAGTTGGTCGCTGGTGAAAATCGGCACAACAGCCTCGCAGAAAAAGCTGTTTTTCAATCTGCGCCGGCTGAAGGGAAAAATCGGCGCGATTGACCGGGGCGATCTGAAACCAGAGGATGTCAGTGCCATTGCTGAGGAGCTGGATGTAGCCGAAGCTGATGTTGTGTCAATGAACCAGCGCCTCAGCGGCGGAGACCGCTCGTTGAACACGCCGCTGGGCGGTGAAGGCACAGATGGCGGCGGCGAGTGGCAGGACTGGCTGGAGGATGAACGCCCCGACCAGGAAGCCAGCTTTGCCGAGGCAGAAGAAAAGAGCCAGCGCCATAATCTGATGCTGGAAGCCATGCAGGGCCTTAATCCACGCGAAATGCGGATCATAGAGGCACGCCGCCTGTCAGAACCGCCCCTGACACTAGAGGAACTGGCTGCGGAATTTTCCGTCAGCCGCGAGCGTATCCGCCAGATAGAGGTGCGCGCCTTTGAAAAATTATCGCAAGCGGTACTGGCAAGGGCAGAGGAAATGAAACTGCTGCCCGCCGCTGAGGGATAAAACACGCCCGATAAATGGCGGGCCGGAGACAGCCTGTGCCCGCCCCTGAACAACGCCAGCACAGGCACAATCAGGCCCTCCCCGGCCGTGATTTTTTGGGCATGATTTTTTGGCCAGTCTTTTCCCGGCGAGAACCCATGCGGCCAGGCGGTGATTTTCCCGGCGAGACCCCATGCGGCCCGGCCTTGATTTTCCTGCATCTGTGACCTGCATCCATTAACTAAGCGTTATTTTCCCCTCCCTTAACCCTTTGTTAAGGCGCAGTGATCTATACTGGCCATAACGGAAGATGAGGGCAAGGGGAACGGTCAGGGAGGCAGCAGATCACACCAGTAAACTTGACATCTGGTAAACTTGACATATGGTAACATATAAGTTACTTTATGACTGAAATAAGGCTTTACACAGACGATGCGGGACAGTGTCCCTTTGAAAACCAAATCGCTGCATTTCCGGCGCCTGTTGCTGTGGAATTCACCATAGCCGTTGAAAAAATCGCAGGCGGCCTGCGGGGAAACATAAAATCTGTCGGGCATGGTGTAAGCGAATATAAAATACACAGGCATGGTGGGCTGCGTCTGTATTTTGGCTGGGACAGGGGGGGCGGTTATTATCCTGATGGCGGGCCGGAAAAAACGCCAATCAGCCGACATCATGCAGGCCCGGGCCTTGTGGGCAGACTATCTGAAAAAAACCGGCACAACCGACACAGATGAAAACAACAGGACAGCAGACGATGGCATGGACAAAACCATTTGATGACACGGTTCTGACACGCGCAAAACAGGACAGGGTATTTCGTGAAGGGCTGTTGGCTGCGGCGATACAGGAACTCTCGCAAAATAACCTGACTGTGGCACGCGCATTGCTGCGCCATTATATCAACGCCACAGTTGGATTTGAACGGCTGGCAGCACAAACGGGGAAATCGCCGAAAAGCCTGATGCGGATGTTCTCACCTTCTGGCAACCCAACCCTGTCTAATCTGGCACAGGTTCTGGCCGTGCTGCAGGCTGAAACCGGCACTGAAATCAGTGTTGATGTACGGCCGCGATAAGTGTGCCCGCCCCTGCTGGTTGGGTGGTTTGCCCCCTACCCTTTGAACGGGTCGCGCACCAGAATAGTGTCATCGCGTTCGGGGCTGGTGGACAGCAGGGCCACCGGAATACCGGTCAGTTCTTCAAGGCGGCGGATATATTTTACCGCATTGGCCGGCAATTCTGCCCATGAGCGCGCGCCAAAAGTGGTCTCAGACCAGCCGGGCATCTCTTCATAAATGGGGGTACAGGCTGCCTGCTGGGCCGCATTTGACGGAAAATAATCCAGCCGCGTACCCGCGCAGTCATAGCCAACACAGATTTTCAGCCTGTCAAACCCGTCCAGCACATCCAGCTTGGTCAGGGCCATGCCGGTAATCCCCGCCGTCAGGCCCGCCTGGCGTACCATTACAGCATCAAACCAGCCGCAGCGGCGCTTGCGCCCGGTCACTGTGCCAAATTCGCGCCCGCGCTCGCCCATGCGCTCGCCGCTGGCACCAGACTCCTCGCTGGGGAACGGGCCAGAACCAACGCGCGTTGTATAGGCCTTGGTGATACCAAGCGTGAAATGAATTGATGACGGGCCGGTACCGGAACCTGTTGCGGCCTGACCGGCAACCGTGTTTGATGACGTCACAAAGGGATAGGTGCCATGATCAATATCCAGCATCACGCCCTGTGCCCCCTCAAACAGGATGGACTGGCGGGCATCCTGGGCAGCAGCTAGAACCTGCCAGCTGCGCCCGGCAAATGACAGTAGCTGATCGGCCATCTTCTGTAGCTGGGCCCGCATTTCAGCAGCCGATACCACGCCCTCTCCGGCGGCCGCCAGCCAGACATTGTGATGGGCGGCGATCACCTCCAGCCGTTCTGCCAGCAGCGCCGGATCACGCAAATCAGACAGGCGGACGCCGCGGCGGGCGACCTTGTCCTCATAGGCGGGGCCGATACCACGCCCGGTTGTACCGATTTTGCCAGCACCGCGCATGGCCTCTCTTGCCAGATCAACCTGCTGGTGCACAGGCAGGATGAGCGCGACACTTTCTGATACAATCAGATTGTCCGGCCCGACAGAAACGCCCTGTGCGCGCAGCGTGTCAATTTCTGTGAGAAGGGCTGCAGGATCCACAACCACACCATTGCCAATCACAGACATCTTGCCCGGCCGCACAATGCCCGAGGGCAGCAGCGAGAGCTTATATTCAGTACCGTCAATAACCAGCGTATGACCGGCATTGTGCCCGCCCTGAAACCGCAC
>JAYPEG010000002.1:63357-68176 GCA_038125645.1 Alphaproteobacteria bacterium | reverse complement strand
CCGCACCACCATATCGGCACGCTCAGACAGCCAGTCAACTATCTTTCCCTTGCCCTCATCCCCCCATTGGGAGCCGATCACCGCAACATTTGACATTGAACTATCACCATGAAATCTGAAAATTAAAGGAAACCTGCCCGGTGGGTAAAAAAGGAGGCACGCTCACAGCGGTTCAGGCGGGCTGTCTGATGCTCTGACGATAAAGCTGCAGCCCAGCGCACGGGCTTCTTTGTCTGTGTCAGCAGCGCTTGTGCCATAGATGATATGGCGCCCGCGCCCGACAAAACCCAGCCCAACAGCAAAGCCCAGCGCTGCAGGAATATAAATTACCGGGGCCGGTTCCGGCGCGCTCAACCCGCGCAGCACTCTTTCCATATAGACTGACAGGCCAACAGCAGCTTCGTCATAACCGGTTCTGTAAGCCCCGCCCCTTGCCACGGCCCCGCGCACAGACCCGGCAAAGACAGAAAAGCTGAGCGTTGTGTGATAACCAAGCCCCTGCATATCAAGGGGATCAAGTGTCAGTGCGGCATCTGGTATCAGCCCGGCCAGTGCCTCTGCCACATCCAGATAGGCGGACAACCGCCCGCCTGCATGCGCCGGCAATCCCCCGCACAGGGCGCGCAGGGACTGCGGCGACGCACCAGAGGCCTCAAGGATCGAGGCCAGCTGGCCGGCAGCGGCAACCGGCAAGCCTGACAAAGCAGAGAGATCGCGGTTGGCTATTGCCTCTATCAGCTGTGATTTCAGGCCCGCATCCATACATGACAGCTCATCACCGGCAACCAGTTCTGCCAGGTGCGGACAGCCCAGATCAATAGTCAGCCCCTCCAGCCCGGCCTGTTTGAGCGCACGCATTCCAACAAGGATAATTTCAGTCACCGCCCCTTCATCATCCCGCCCGATAATTTCTGCTCCTGCCTGTACCAGCTGGCGTTCAGGATTCAGAACATCGGGCACCACCCGCATGACCTCGCCGCCATAAGCAAGGCGCAGGGGCCGGGCCTGATCCGCAAGACGGGTACCGGATATGCGGGCAATCTGTGCGGTCATATCAGCACGCAGCCCCATCATCCGGCGTGATATTGGATCTAACAGACGAAAGGTCTGGTCAGCCAGCTTGGCGCCCGGGCCATCCGCCAGCAGGCTCTGCTCAAACTCCAGCAGGGGCGGTTTTATGCGCTGATAACCGAAATGGGCAAAACAGGACAGCACCGCATCCATCGCCTGGGCATCCATTGCGGCATGCGGGGCCAGCAAATCAGACAGGCCGGTCGGCAACAGCCCTTTTTCAGGCCTGGCCATATCTGCGGCACGCCCCTGTACACTCGCGGGCAGGGCCGCTGCTGTTTCCCTGTCATCATTGTTATCTGACGGCGCCATCTGTTCTTTTATGTCTGCTCTTCTCATTCGCTTCTGGCACCAGCCTGTTCCGGCCAGCACCCTTTTAAAAGGGGGGACTGCCGGACAGCACCCGGCCAGCCGCGCCCCTCTTCTTTAGCCTGTTTATCCCAGGGCCGCAAGGCTTGTGCCGATTTAAAACGCCCCGCCAGCCTGCGCTGCGCGCGCGCCCCTTTTTAGCTGTATAACCGTCAGGAGAAGCGCAGGCTGTCAGCACGTACAATCTGCGGCAACGCCCTGATTGCTGCCAGTGTCTTGTCTGCAACATCGCCGTCAATCTCTATCAGCGCAACAGCTTCGCCGCCGGCCTCCTTGCGGCCCAGATGAAAGGTTGCGATATTCAGCCCCAGCTCTCCCATCAATGTGCCCAGAGTGCCGATGAAACCCGGCTTGTCATAATTGCGTAGATACAGCATGTTTGCCGGAAAGTCTGATTCAATGGAAATGCCCTGAACTTCTACCAGGCGGGGCATATTGCCGCCAACAAGTGTTCCTGAAATGGTGCGCTCTCCGCCCTTGTAACTGACAGTCAGCCGCAGCAATGTCTCATAATCACAGCGGCGGTCATGGCGCACGGTCGCAACCGCAATGCCATTTGATGAGGCGACTGCAGCGGCATTGACCATATTGACTGAATCCATCTTGATTCCAAGGAGACCCGCAAGGGTTGAGGCCAGCACAGGCTGTTCATTCAGGCCCGCTGCCCGGCCGTCAAATTCCAGCCTTACGGTGTTCAGCTCCGGTATGTCTGTCTGGCCTAAGAACCGGCCCAGCAGCGAGCCAAGTTTCATATATGGCTTTAACACCGGGGCTTCCTCGGCCGATACAGACGCCATATTGATTGCATTGGTCACGGCCCCGCTGGTCAGGTAATCTGACATTTGCTGGGCCACCTGCAGGGCGACTTTTTCCTGTGCTTCTGCTGTGCTGGCGCCCAGATGCGGCGTGGCAATAAAATTATCCAGGCCAAACAGGGGATTGTCCCTCGCCGGTTCTGTTTCGAACACATCAAGGGCTGCACCGGCAACATGGCCGGACTTCAGCCCGGCCAGCAGGGCCAGCTCGTCCACCAGCCCGCCGCGCGCGCAGTTAATTATACGTACGCCCTTTTTTGTCTTGTTCAGGGCATCAGCTGAAATAATATTGCGGGTGGAATCTGTCAGCGGCGTGTGCAGGGTAATGAAATCTGCCTTTGCGAGCAGCTGATCAAGCTCTGCCTTTTCAATACCCAGAGACTGGGCACGCTCCTCAGTCAGGAACGGATCATAACCCATGACCTTCATTTTCAGACCCTGTGCGCGTTCAGCGACAATCGCACCGATATTTCCACAGCCAATAATGCCAAGCCGCTTGCCGGTGATCTCAGTGCCCATGAATTTTGATTTTTCCCATTTGCCGGCAACTGTTGAGGCATGGGCCTGGGGAATCTGACGGGCCAGTGCAAGCAGCATGGAAATGGCATGTTCTGCTGTTGTGACTGCATTGCCAAAGGGGGTGTTCATCACCACCACGCCGGCATTTGTTGCTGCCTGAATATCCACATTGTCAACACCAATGCCAGCGCGTCCGACAACTTTCAGCCGTTTGGCCCGGGCAAGCAGATCAGCTGTGACCCTGGTTGCCGAACGAATGGCCAGTCCGTCATAATCAGCAATAATCTCTGCCAGTTCTTGTGGGCTGAGGCCAGGTTTCACATCAGTTTCAATGCCGGCATCACGGAAAATCTCAGCGGCCTCCGGGGCCAGCTTGTCACTTATCAGTACTTTCATCATTTCAATTCACCTTGTCAGAACATCTCGTCTTTGGCACAGGCAAAGGCCCAGTCAAGCCAGGGCATCAATGCCCGCATGTCATCTGCGTCAACTGTCGGCCCGCCCCACAGGCGCAGGCCCGGCGGGGCTGTGCGGTAACCGCCAATATCAAAAGCAACAGCTTCATCTGCCAAAAGCTGTGTCATGCGCTTGGCAAAGGCAGCCTGCCCTGCTGCTTCGCTTGCCTGTACCTGGCTGTCAGTGATTTTAAGACAGATAGAGGTTGAGGACAGATTGGCAGGCACCGCACATAAAAAACCACACCACTCAGAACCAGCCACAAAGTCAGAAACTGCGCTCAGATTGGCCTGTGATCTGGCAATAAGGGCGGACAGCCCACCACAGCCCTCAGCCCAGTCAAGCGCGCTCAGCAAATCCTCAACACACAGCATTGACGGGGTATTGATTGTCTCGCCCCGAAAGATACCCTCAATCAGGGCCCCATTCTTGGTCAGCTGAAAAATTTTCGGCACCGGCCAGGGCGGTGTATAGCTCTCCAGCCGCGCAACCGCCCTTGGAGAGAGCACAATCACCCCGTGCGCGGCCTCGCCGCCCAGTGATTTCTGCCAGCTGAATGTTGTAATATCCAGCTTTGACCAGTCCATCTCCATGGCAAAACACGCTGAAGTCGCATCAGCGATTGTCAGCCCCTCGCGTGTCTGTGAAATCCAGTTTGTATCGGGAAGGCGCACGCCTGATGTGGTGCCATTATAAGTGAACAGAATGTCACGCGCAGGATCGGTTTGGAAGAGATCAGGTAATTCGCCCCACCCCGCCTCAAAAATCTGGCAATCCTGTAGTTTCAGCTGTTTGACGGCATCCCCTACCCATGTCTTGCCAAACGCTTCCCAGGCCAATATGTCACAGCCCCTGGCCCCCAGCACAGACCACATAGCCATTTCGACCGCCCCTGTATCAGAGGCGGGCACAATGCCCAGACGATAGTCCTCAGGCAGACCCAGCAGGGCTGTCATCCTGTCAATCGCTTGTGTGAGTTTGGCTTTTGGGGCAGCTGCGCGGTGCGAGCGGCCTGTTTCAGCGCCGTTAAGACGGGCGGGGGTCCACTGGGGGTGCTTTTTGGTCGGCCCTGATGAGAAATGTGGGCAGACCGGCTTGCGCGACGGCTTCATAGTGAACCTCATATCATAGATGTTGCCTTCCGTTGGGGGAAGACGGCCCGGAGCGGAAAATAACGGCCCGCCCTAATTTGTCAAGCCCGCCGGAAAAGATTTTATGATTGAGGGAATTAGTGTTTTCTTAACAGCAATCTATCTAGTCTTTCAGGCAGTTCATCCAAGAAAAACCAATTTTGGTCGATTGGAAACTTTACTGAGGGCGCTCTTGGAATAATACCTTGTGGGTCTGCAATTTCCTTTGAAAAACAACAAATCCAAAAATCATAGGCAGATTGGACAAGCGCATCATCACCGTCTGCTTCAAAATACTGTTTTAAAAACAATATAGCCTCAGCATTCTCAATTAATGACAATTCACTGCTGATGGGATTGCTTCTGAAAAGTGCATTGGAAAGATTGCAAACAATTATATCAAAACTGGAAATCGTATAGCGGTCATTTGTTGACCTGGAAAAATTGGTCCGTGACTTG
>JAYPEG010000002.1:61864-63347 GCA_038125645.1 Alphaproteobacteria bacterium | reverse complement strand
CATTTTTACTCTCAACAGTAAAACTGCGGCCTGTTCTCCTGTGTCTGATGGACAAATCCTCATCTCCTTTGTTTTGTTGAGGATTTAAGTTCAACTTTGTGACCACCCAATCTCTTTCCAATCTTTCACTCAACAACATGAAAGCAATATATTCGGTTGCCTTGCCCCTAATCATTGGCAAAACTTTCTGATCTTCAAGAATCTCCATAAAACAGTCAAGTGGAATACGGTATTTTTTACAGTAATTCTCTATTTTTAGTAGCATTTGTGAGCATGTCTCTGCAGTCATATGGCTTTTTCTTCCCCCCTGAGTTCAGCATTCCCTCTGAGTTTAGCAAATGTAAAATTGAAAAAGTTCAGAAATTACGGATAAATAACTCGTTCCCATTTGACCTGTTGCTTTTGTAGCCATTTGAGGAATTTAACCCGTTCTTCTGGTCATCAGTGCGTGATATGGTGTATTGCCACTCAGTTGAAATTCTTTCTTCACACCAGCTGTAAAGTTCATGGATTTTTGGGCAATCATCATAGGTAACCAGAAACCGTATCCTTTCGCTGTGTTGCTGCAGGCAATAGCTGAGACGTTCGTGGTCAGCAGCTTCAAAGCCGTGAATATAGAATTTTTTTTGGTCGGCTTCATAATATGGCGGATCGATAAATAAAACAGCCCCGCGCGGCACCGAATTTATCACCTGCTCAAAGTCCAGACATGTAATAATCACATTTTGAAGTTTCTCGGACACCGTTCTGAGATGCGGAACCCAATTTTCAGGCCGCATAGAATATTTAGGATGATAACCAAAATAGCAATTCTCAGATTTCATTATACCGAAATAAGAGGTTCGGTTGAGATAGAACCACCTGAAAGCTCGCTCAAGGTCGTTTTTTGGTTTATAATCCAGCTTGAAATATCTATGCATTTCCTTTGTTGCCTGTATACCGTCCAGTAATAAAGCAAGATTTTCGGTATGGTCACGAATTTGAATAAATGTGTTGATGATCTCCTCATCAAGATCATTCAGCCAATTAACCTGTGACTTGTTCTTTGCAAAAAAATTGAGGCCCCGCCGGCGAAGGGTTCAATAAATAATGAGGTTAATGGCGTTAAGAAGGGAAAACCACAGCTGAAATGGCTAGCCTTTCTATCTACAACAACTCTGAGGTTGAGTAAAAGGAACAATTATTTGAATTGTTTTATTTATTTTTTTACTTCTGTGACGCTGTTGCTGCTGCTTTCAGACAGGTCACCAGCCGCTTCATGGCGACATCGAGGCGGGCTTCATCACTGGCCTCTACCATTACCCGGATAAGCGGCTCTGTGCCAGAGGGGCGCAGCAGCACACGCCCCTGCCCGTCCAATTCTGCCTGTGTTGCGGCAATCTCATCACGCACAGCTGGATGGTCAAGAACCGCCCTGTCCATATCAGGCAGATTAACCAGTTTTTGGGGCACGGGCGTAAAGGGGGCAAGCAGGTCAGAGGCA
>JAYPEG010000002.1:49433-61854 GCA_038125645.1 Alphaproteobacteria bacterium | reverse complement strand
GCACTGCCGCCGCGCCGGCACAACAGGGCCAGAATCTGTAAAGCGGCAATCAGCCCGTCGCCTGTGCGGGTCAATGATGGCAGCAATATATGGCCAGAAGGCTCGCCCCCGAGGGTGCTGGCACTTCGCTGCATACGCTCTGCGATATAGCGGTCACCAACGGCGGCACGCTCAAACCCGATGCCTGCCTGTTTCAGACATTGCTCAAGGCCAAGATTGCTCATCACTGTGCCGACAACCGGCCCGTCAAGAACCCCGCGCGTGGCCATATCAAGGGCAAGGGCCGCCAACAGCTGGTCACCGTCACAGATACGGCCTGTCTCATCAGCGACAATCAGCCTGTCAGCATCGCCGTCAAGACAGATACCCATACAGGCCCCTGCCTCTGCAACCGTGCGGGCCATCACTGCCGGGGCCGTAGCCCCACAATCATGGTTGATATTCAGCCCGTCCGGGGCCACCCCCATCGTGATCACATCGGCGCCCAGCTCACTCAGCGTTTCTGGGGCGGTGCGATAGGCCGCACCATGCGCGCAGTCGACGACCAGCCGCATACCGGACAGGGACAGGCTGTCATCAAAAGTTGATTTGGCAAATTCCATATAACGCTGGGCAGAGTTGATAATCCGCCGCGCCCGGCCCAGCTTTTCCGGGGCTGCCAGCGCAATAGACCCCTGCATCAGGGCTGAAATCTCTTCTTCTGCTGTGTCAGCCAGCTTGGTGCCATCGCCAGCAAACAGTTTGATGCCATTGTCATGGTGCGGATTATGAGAGGCCGATATCATCACCCCGAAATCAGCCCGCATTGAATGAGTCAGATAGGATACCGCCGCTGTAGGCACCGGCCCCAGCAACCGGCAGCTGATGCCAATAGAGGTAAAGCCCGCGACAAGCGCTGATTCCAGCATATAACCGGACAGCCGGGTATCCTTGCCAATAACCACCAGCGGGCCCGTGGTGCGTCCCGCCACACGCGAACTGTCTGCAAAATACCGCCCCGCAGCCAGCGCCAGCCGAACGACTGATTCAGCCCGCATCGGGCCGGTATTAATGCGCGCGCGCACCCCGTCTGTGCCAAAAATACCTGCCATGCCCTGCACTTCAAATCATGGGTGAATCATCTCAGCCTGACTATAGGCCGCACAGTCCCACCTGTCCAGAAAACCCTGGCAGCCCAATAGAATAGAAAATATGTTTCCATAAATATAGCCATAAATATATCCATTGATATATCCGGCTTTTCCTGTTCTGCGGCATATCCTTAAAAAACAGTGTAATATCAACAGCCAGCAGCAGCGATGCCTGGCTTTCAGTCAGCCTCCACCCGGCCTCTTAACGCTTTTTTATTGGAAAGTTCTTGATCTAAGGCGCTGAAATATGTTGCCATAGTGTGAACTGAATTTGTCCTGAAGCTGAAAAGATACGCAATTATAATGCACAGGACAGCCAATAACAGGAGCTTACGATGAAGAAAATCGCTTTGGCTGCAGCTGTTGCAGCCTGCGCCATGGTTGGCCTGAACAGCGGTGCGAATGCGGCATGCGGTTCTGTCTCTATTGCAGAGATGAACTGGGCCTCTGCACAGCTGATGGCCAATGTTGACAAAATTATTCTTGAAGAAGGCTATGGGTGCGATGTGGAGATTGTTCCAGGTGACACCATGCCGACTTTTACCTCAATGAATGAGAAAGGTGCACCGGATGTTGCCGGTGAGTTGTGGATCAATGCTGTTGCCAATCCACTGGCACAGGCAAAAACAGAAGGGCGTCTGCATACAGTATCCGAGGGGCCTATAACTGGTCTTGGTGAAGGCTGGTGGCTGCTGCCGCACACAATGAAAAAACATCCAGAGCTGAAAACAGTGCTTGATGTGCTTGATCATCCAGAACTGTTTCCACACCCTGAGGATCCGACAAAGGGCGGTTTCCATACCTGTCCCTCAGGCTGGGGCTGTCAGCTGGCCAATGCCAATCTTTTCCGCGCCTTTGAAATGGAAAAAAAGGGCTGGAGACTGGTTGACCCTGGCTCTGCTGCTGGTCTTGACGCCTCAATCTCAAAGGCTGCGGATCGCGGTGAGAACTGGTTTGGTCACCGACATCAATTGTTGGCAAATACAGCCTGAATATGCTTGATTTCGGCATTCCTTTTGCCGGAAAGGAAAACTGGGACGGCTGTATTGTCAAACCAGAACAGGAATGTGCCAATCCAAAGCCATCTGCATGGACAAAGTCTGAGGTGCATACTGTTATCACAGACAGCTTCAAGAAGAGAGTCGGGCCGGTCGGCGATTATTTTGCCAGCCGTATTTTCCCAGGCCCGATCATGAACGGCATGCTGGCCTATATGGCTGATCAGCAGGCAACAGGTGAGGATGCTGCGATTGAGTTTCTTGTAAAGCATGAGGATGTCTGGGCCAAGTGGGTCTCAACTGATGCTGCCAAGAAAATCAAAGCTAGCCTGTAATTTTGTAACGCTTATTATGGCCCGTCTGCATGGCATGGCGGGCCATTTTAAACAGTAACAGTAAATAAGGCGGGGATGTTGTGGAGTTTCTTGAAGAATTTCCTGAAATGGGACGCGGCGACCTCCGCGATTTCAAAAAGGCAATCGATGCGGGGTTTCGCAGTTTCTCGCGCGCTTATGGTGAAGGGCTGGAATCATTTTTTGACCCGCTACTGCAATTTATGATCTGGCTGGAAAAGCTGCTAATCAACTCTCCCTGGCCACTGGTTCTCCTGGTTATCGGCGCACTGGCCTGGCTGGGCTCGCGCAGCCTTGTTCTGGTTGCCGGCACCATCGGCTGTTTTCTTGTCATCGGCTTTTTCGGTATGTGGGAAGATACGATGGCGACGCTGGCGATAATCTCGGTTGCCACAATCGTGTGTATTGGTATTGGTATTCCGCTGGGTATCTGGATGGCAAAATCAAATCGGGTGCAATCCATCATTACCCCGGTTCTGGATATCATGCAGACCATTCCCAGCTTTGTTTATCTTATCCCTGTTGTCATGCTGCTGGGCATTGGCAAGGTTCCGGGCCTGATTGCGGTATGCATCTATGCGGTGCCGCCGATTGTGCGCCTGACCAATCTTGGCATCAGGCTGGTTGATGAAGAGGTGCTTGAGGCGGCCGACGCCTTTGGTGCCAATTACAAACAGCGGCTGCTGGGGGTTCAGATCCCACTGGCCCTGCCGAATATTTTTGCCGGTGTGAACCAGACAATCATGATGGCTCTTGCCATGGTGGTGATCGCCTCGATGATCGGGGTGCGCGGACTGGGCGTTCCTGTCCTGCAGGCTGTCTCTAACCAGTATCTCGCCCTTGGGCTGATGAATGGTCTTGCGATTGTGGCGATTGCAATCATTTTTGACCGCGTCTCACAGAAATATGGCCAGCGTCTGCAAGCCTACCGGAGGGACATCTCTAATGACTGAGAGAAAAATTGAGATCAAAAGCCTGTACAAGGTTTTTGGTGAAAACCCGCAAAGGGCTATGGAATATGTGCATGCCGGCCTCAGTAAACAGGAACTGCTGGACAAGCACGCCCATGTTCTGGGTCTGCGCGATATCAATATCAGCATTGAGGAAAAGAAAATTCAGGTGATCATGGGTCTGTCCGGGTCTGGCAAGTCAACCCTGATACGCCATATTAACCGCCTGATTGAACCGACAGCAGGAGAGGTGCTTGTCGATGGGGTGAATGTTCTGGGCATGTCGGCAGATGATCTGCGTGAATTCCGCCGCCACAAGGCCTCTATGGTGTTTCAGCGTTTCGGGCTGCTGCCGCACCGCACTGTTGCCCAGAATGTCGCCTATGGGCTGACGGTACAGGGCATTGACGCGGACGAGGCGGGCGAGAGAAGCCGCAAATGGATTGACCGGGTCGGGCTCAGCGGTTTTGAGGGGCATTTTCCGGCCCAGCTTTCGGGGGGCATGCAGCAGCGTGTCGGCCTTGCGCGCGCGCTGGCCACTGATGCTGAAATCCTGTTGATGGATGAAGCCTTTTCCGCCCTTGATCCGCTGATCAGAAATGATATGCAGAATATCCTGCTTGATCTGCAAGAAGAGCTGCATAAAACCATTGTCTTTATCACCCATGATCTGGATGAGGCGCTGCGCATAGGTGATGCAATCGCCATTCTGCGTGACGGCGAGGTTATCCAGCAGGGCGACCCGCAGTCGATTATCATGCGGCCGGCAGATGATTATATTGCTGACTTTCTGAAAGATATCAATCGCGGACGCGTTCTGCAGGTGCGCTCGGTGATGAAAAAGACGGCCAGGGGAAGCGGGCCCAAAATCTGCTTTAACACGCCGCTGGAAGATGCAATCCAGGACATCGCTGCCTCTGGCAAGAACAGTGGAACCGTCATTGATGCAGGCGGCAAAACCATTGGTGCCATCAGCCTTGATACAGCGATTGCCGCTATGGCCCGCCCGGACACAAAGGCCGATACACAAAAATATAAATAAGCCCCCCCTTTTCGTTCTGAACAGCGGCGTGATGCGGGCCGCCTGTGTGCAGGGTGCAGGGGATGAGGATGCCCCCCTGTGTTCTGCGTCCGCCGCACAGATGTTCTTTACCGGTGTTCTTTACCGATGTTCTTTACTGGTGTTCTTTATCGGATTCACCTTTTTTAAGATATCTTTGATAGACTCTGCCACCGGAATGAAAACTGTCCGGGGGGAACAAAATGGCAGAGAACAGGGTGCTCGATATGGGGCGCAATCACCTGCTCTATGGGGATTGTTTGGATAATCTGAAATTGCTGGGTGATGATAGTGTGGATTTAATCTATCTCGATCCACCTTTTAAATCCGATACCGATTATAATATGCTGTTCGGTTCAGAGACAGGTGAGGATACCGCCCAAATCAGGGCCTTTACCGATACATGGTACTGGCATGCCGGCCATCAGGAAGTTTATGAGCAGCTGCAGGATCGCGGCGGGTCTGTGCGCCGGGTGTCAGAGGCCATGTTTAAGATTCTGGGGCCATGCGGGATGCTGGCCTATATCCTGTTTATGACAGAGCGGTTGATAGAATTGCACCGCGTGTTGAAACAGACAGGCAGTCTGTATCTACATTGCGATCCCACCGCCAGCCATTATTTGAAACTCGTTCTGGATGCCGTGTTTGGGCCTATTAATTTTGGCAATGAGATTTCATGGTTGAGGGCGCAACCGAAAAGCCATAACACAAAAAACTTTTCAAACAGCCGTGATATTATCCTGTGCTACCGTGCCTCTGACAAGGCCACATTCAATAAAGTCTATGGGGATTACAATCCCACCTACATCGAAAAATTCTATAAACATAAGGATGCAGATGGACGCTCCTATAGGCTTGATAATCTAGCAAATCCGAATAAGAACCGCCCCAATTTAACTTATGAATTTTTAGGTGTCAGGCGTGTTTGGCGATGGACAAAGGAAAGGATGGAAAAAGCCTATAGGGACAGCCTGATTGTCCAATCAGCACCAGGAAAAGTTCCGGCTTTCAAACGCTATCTTGATGAAATGCCCGGTCAGCCTATCACCACCAACTGGGACGATATTGAACATCTTCACGCTTCTACTGCCGAATTTCTGGGTTACCCAACGCAGAAACCATTAGCACTGCTTGACCGTATTGTAAAAGCCTTCAGCAATGAAGGCGATATTATCCTTGATCCCTTTTGTGGCTGCGGCACAGCGGTGGATGCCGCCCAGGCCCTGGGGCGGCGCTGGATAGGCATGGATGTTTCTGCCCTGGCCATCAATGTCATTATCGCGCGGCTGGAAGATGTGCATGGCCCGAATGTCATGACGGGGGTAGATGTTACTGGCATCCCAACCGATGTGACCGCCGCACGAATGCTGTTTAATAAAGACCCGTTTGATTTTGAACGCTGGGCAGTTGGGCTGATCCATGCACGGCCAAATGACCGGCAGACAGGTGATGGCGGATCAGATGGCGAATTGCTGTTCCCCTCACGCGGGCAGGGCACAATATAAGAAAGCATTGTTTCTGTCAAGGGCGGGGCACATATCACCCCGTCAATGGTGCGCGATCTGCGTGGCACGGTAGAGGCGATGCGGGCCGCGATGGGCGTTCTGATCCTGATGGAAAAACCAACACGCGGTATGTTAAATGAAGCGGCCAAAGCTGGCTTGTGGGCAGATAATTTTACCGGACAGAATTTTCCAAAATTACAGATTATCACGATTGAAGCCCTGTTAGGCGGCATAAAGCCCGATATGCCGACCCCGCGCAATCCCTATACCAGAGCCACCTATCGCCACACAGACACAAGGCAGGCAGAGCTGTTGTGATGGAAAATTGGGGCGGAGATCACACCGAAATAAAACTGCAAGTGTTGTTGGAATCGAATTTCAATTTCAAAAAATATTATTTTTTTGAGAAGGATAAAGGCAATTTTCGAAGCCTCAATAAATTGATTGAAGCTAGCAATAAAGATGCTGTTTGCTACAATGGGGATGCAAATATTCTATTACCAAAAATAATAGATGATACGCACGAAACTTCGGCTCGTTACCTTATCTTTATCGACCCCTATGGCTTAAAGCAATATTTTGAAACCTTCCAAAAAATAAGTGAAAAGGCAAAGTTTGATATTCTGTACCTTTTCAATGTTCGGGGGGCGGAGAGAAATTTAGCAACGTCCGAAGAAAAAATTGTGAAGCTGCATGAACAGTGCTTGAGCAAAATCATCGGCTCTCAAAAATACAGATCACTTTATAGAGAGAGCCTCCAAGGAGACCTTTTCAGAGAACAACCAGAAATCATTCGCAACCACAACATCGGCAATCAACTTGTTCAACTATATTTGGAAGAGTTGGGTAAGATATTCAGCTATTGCACCTCGATCTGTCAGCTTCGTGGAAAGGGAAACGCTTTCGAGCTAATTTATATTTTGAATAATGATAGCCAACAGGCAAAGTCTGCCGCAAAACGGAACACAGATTCCCTGAAGAAAAAATATAGCTAGCCCATCTCTGGAAAGGCATTAAACTCCTGATTGTTCAGCTTTCTGCCTGTTTGCTTTTTATTTACCCCGCCCCATTGTTTGAAAAAGAAGGCTGTGTTTGCCTTGCGACAACTTTTCTGAATATCCAGTATCCAATCTTCTTTTACAGGACGAGAGCGTGGCCCACTTTCACCGCCAACAATTGCCCAGTCAATTTGATCCAGTGAACATCCGGATATCGGCCCAAGTAAGGGTTCAAACGATACAAACCTTACATGGGCTGGCACATCGCGCAGGATATCCAGCCGGCTGACCTGTTTCTGGTTTTCGACTGAGACACCCAGCCAGACATTAGACAATAACGGGAAGTCGTCAATATTATTCAATGCCGCAAGCATCCGTTCAGGGCGCTTGGTGAGCACCTGATATTGATGCTGCGGGCTGATGGACATTATCGCCCATATGCGTTTTAGAAAATCTATCTCTATTCCTTCATGGAATAAATCTGACATGGAATTAACAAATATCTTGGATGGCTTTTTCCAGGACAACGGCGCATGCAGGGCTTTCTCATCTGTGTTAACCCTACCTGTCCAAACCAGCTTGCCTCGTGATTTTTTGGTCAAACCCCGATAATGCACCTGACCCATTTCCTCCAGCCTTACAGCCATCCGCATAGCGTAACAATTTTTGCATCCGTCTGAGACTTTGGAACAGCCTTTGGTTGGATTCCATGTTCTGTCTGTCCATTCTATCATCGTGTTCTGCATGAAACATCTCCGACCAAGTTCTCAGCGAATTATGAAACAATTAAGATATCTACCTAACCCCCCTTTGCACGGCGAGGGCCTGAAAGGTTTCCGGCACATCATGGGTGCGGATAATCTGTGCGCCCTGCTGTGTGGCGGCAAGACAGAGCGCAAGACCGCCGCCCAGCCTTTCAGACGCGGCATCCCCGCCATAGCCGGATACAGCCCCCCCCTGTCCCATTGCGGCGAGCTTTGGTATGGATGATTTGCGTGATACCCCGATAAGGAGCGGCACCCCCAGCCCGTGAAACAGGGCTGTCCATTGTATCAGCTGTGCATTATGGGCCGGTGTCTTGCCAAATCCAATGCCGGGGTCTATCGCAATATGGCTGCGCGGCAGACCCGCAGCAACCAGCCTGTCTATATGGGCTTTCAGCCCTTCAAACACCTCTACCGGGGCAAAGCGGTATGCAGGATTGTCCTGCATGGTCTGTGGCTCGCCCTGCATATGCATAGCAATCGCAAAGACCTTATCCGGCCGGTTTTTATAAATATCGCCCATCAGCGCGGCCGCCCCTGTGGCGGTAAAGCCGGACACATCATTGATTATGCTGGCACCTGCCACCACTGCCGGGCCCATAACCTCTGTATGGCGGGTATCAGCAGAGACAGTTATTCCCTGTGCTGCCAATGCGGTGATGACAGGCAGAATTCTGTCCAATTCCTCTTCACGGCTGACCGGGGCGGCGCCCGGGCGGGTGGATTCCCCCCCGACATCCACTAGTGAGGCCCCGTCAGCCATCATCTGTGCTGCCACAGCACAGGCAGCTGGCGCGCCCGCCAGCCTGCCGCCGTCTGAAAAGCTGTCCGGGGTCATATTCACAATACCCATCACATGGGCCCGGCCCATATCAAGGCCGGCAAAGGCCGGACACGGGGCAGACAGCTGTGCCAGCTGTTCTACTGCTGCATCACCGCCAAGCGCCGCAGCACTGCCAACAGATACACGCACCGCAATATAACCGGCCTGATGACAGGTGACCATATCAAGATGGGTAAAGCCTGTCCCGCCGCCAGCCAGCATATGCCAATCATCATCACGTAGCGCGCATGCCAGAACATCACATCTGTCAATCCCCACCGGGCGCAGCCACAGCGGGCGGGGGGTTCCTGTGTTCTGGCTGAATATCTGACTGAAAAAAGCGGGGCTGACATAGACCAGCCCCGCCTGTTTGTCTGTGTTCACAATACAGCCCCCAGTCTGTGCGGCGTTACACAGGCTCTGAGCCAGGCGTGTCCGGGTCTGGGCGGGCATGAGCACGCCCCCCGGTCGGCAAACCTGAGCGCGGTTTTTTTGCCCGCGGGGCGGGCGGCCCGTCATCGCTGGCGTCCTCGCGGGAAAGCGTGCCGCCCTCAACAATGATGCGGATTTCATCCCCGTTCAATGTTTCATATTCCAACAGGCCCTGTGCGAGGCGTTCAAGTTCATCATTATGTTTTTTCAGGATTTTCACAGCTTCATCATAGGCGCTGTCAACAATCCGCCTGACTTCTAGGTCAATAATATCGGCCGTCTTTTCAGACACATTCTTCTGCTGGGTGACAGAGCGGCCTAAAAATACCTCTTGTTCATCCCCGCTATAGGCCAGAAAACCCAGCTTGTCCGACATGCCCCATTCGTTAACCATACGGCGGGCAATATCAGTGACCATGCGGATATCAGAAGACGCGCCGGTGGTGACTTTCTCCGCGCCAAAAATAAGCTCTTCGGCGATACGGCCACCGCAGGCAACCTGTAAATCTGCCTTCAGCTTGTCAACAGCAACAGAAATCCGGTCGCCTTCCGGCAGGCGCATGACCATGCCAAGGGCGCGCCCACGCGGAATAATCGTTGCCTTGTGAATCGGGTCAGATGCCGGATTATGCAGGGCGACAATCGCGTGACCGGCTTCGTGATAGGCTGTCAGACGCTTTTCATCATCAGTCATCACCATAGAGCGGCGCTCTGACCCCATCATCACCTTGTCCTTGGCTTCTTCAAATTCAGCCATAGACACTGTCCGCCGTCCCTTGCGCGCCGCAAGCAATGCGGCCTCATTGACCAGATTTGCCAGATCAGCACCGGAAAACCCTGGGGTGCCGCGTGCAATAATGCGCGGCTGGACATCATTAGCCAGCGGTGTCTTGCGCATATGCACCTTCAGGATTTTTTCGCGGCCGATAACATCTGGATTTGGCACAACCACTTGGCGGTCAAAGCGGCCCGGGCGCAGCAAAGCCGGGTCAAGCACATCAGGCCGGTTAGTGGCAGCGATCAGAATAACACCCTCATTAGCCTCAAACCCGTCCATTTCGACCAGCATCTGGTTCAACGTCTGCTCGCGCTCATCATTGCCGCCGCCCAGACCAGCACCGCGATGACGGCCAACAGCGTCAATCTCATCAATAAAGATGATACAAGGGGCATTTTTCTTTCCCTGCTCAAACATATCGCGCACGCGGCTGGCCCCAACACCGACAAACATCTCAACAAAGTCTGAACCAGAGATTGTGAAAAAGGGGACATTGGCCTCTCCGGCGATGGCACGGGCCAGTAGTGTTTTGCCTGTGCCCGGCGGGCCGACCAAAAGCACGCCTTTTGGAATTTTTCCGCCCAGCCGCTGGAATTTTCCGGGGTCTTTTAAAAACTCGACCACCTCTTCCAGTTCTGTTTTGGCCTCATCAATGCCAGCCACATCATCAAAGGTGACACGCCCATGATGCTCGGTCAGCATTTTTGCCCGGCTCTTGCCAAATCCCATGGCCCCGCCGCGGCCACCGCCCTGCATCTGGCGCATAAAGAAAATCCACACACCGATAAATAACAGCATTGGGAACCATGAGATCAGCACAGACAGAATACCTGGCATATTACTCTCATCAGGGCGGGCATCAATTCGCACATCGCTGTCAGACAGCTGTGACACAACATCGGCACCGTCAGGCATATAGCTGATAACTGTTGTGTTTTCCTTTGTCAGGCCCTTGAGGTTATTCCCCTCAATCAACACATCAGTGATATTGCCGTTGCGCGCCTGTGCAATAAAGTCAGAATAGGCGATTTTGCTTGCTGCACCCTGTGTGGCGGACGGCGACTGGAACAGATTGAACAGCGCCATCAGCGCAGCACCAATGACCAGCCAGATTGCAATATTTCGACCAAGATTATTCACGTTTTTTCTGCCCTTTACTGTTCTGCTCTTTACTGTTCTGCCCACTATTCTTCTGCCCGCATGATGCTGTGTGCGAGCGGCCCTTCGACCGGTGCCGGTGCAATGATAAACTGGTCTGTGCTGCCTGTTTTATCACTGCATGACGACAGGCACAAAAATTCATCACTGGTCATAAGATGGGGAACAAGCGCCCTGCCGTCAAGGGTGCGGGCAACAGGAATCATGGCTTTCAGCCGGGCGGGCAGCCGGGCAAAATGACGCGGCCAGTCCTGTTTTGGCGGATATATGGCCGGGGCCAGCTGCCCAAAACGCAGAATCCGGGCCCCCTCAACAGTCCTGACAAGCCAACGCTGGTCAAAAAAACCTGTCCCGCCAGCGGCCAGGAACAGGGGCTCTGGCGGCTGGCGGCCATATTCAGCCTGTATGTCTATATACCCTGCTTTGCGGCTGATATAACAGCCGGCAATTGTCACTGCGCTATGATCAGACAGCCTGTGCAGCAGCCTGGACAGCGCAGCATCAGACGGGCTGAACCCGGAAGCAGGCCCGCAATAGCGCAGCAAGCTGGACAGAATGGCTGTGCAGACATGCTCAGACTGGCTGAAAAATACCTCTGCCGGGATTCTGGCTGAAAGACGCGCAAAAAGTTCGGCATGCTGGCCAGTCCAGAGGGCCAGCTGGCTGTCGCGCCAGCCTGTGAGACGGGCAGACAGCGCTGCCAGCCGCGTCAGCTGGCGGCCCAGCCCCGGCTCTGCTTGCAAAAGACGGCGCATACGCACACGGGTAAAGGCCGGATTGCTATTAGAGGGGTCTTTGACAAAATCAACGCCAAAGCTCCTGCAGATGGCAATCAGGTCAGTTTTGCACAGGCCTAGAAAGGGACGGGCAAACAAAGCACCCTGAAAAAAACGCAGAGCTACGATGCCGCGCAGACCGACAAGGCCGGACTGGCGCAGCAGGCGAAAGGCAACAGTTTCCGCCTGGTCATCATGGTGGTGGGCAAACAACACAATAGCACCGCTGCTGCGCGCCATCTCTGCCAACAGACCAAGGCGCTGCTGCCGGGCCCATTCCTGGATGCCGCTGGCGGGGGCAGCGGCTGCAATTTTTCTGATTTCATTTGAAATACCAACTGCTGACAGGCGCGCGGCAACCTCTCTTGCCTCTGCAGCGGAATGCGCCCGCAACCCGTGATCAATAATTACGGCACGGTGGTCAAGGGCGAGGCTGTCAGCCAGGGCGTGAACACATAAGACAAGCGCCAGCGAGTCGGGCCCGCCTGACACCGCGCTGAGAACCGGCTGGCCGGCGGAACGCCAGTAACCAGCCCTGTCACACTGGCCGAAAATCTGTCTCAGCGCGGCCTCAGCGGCTGCAAGCGGCACTGTCCTGTAGCTCCTTCAGCCTGTCAGTGAAACTTGCAGGCGGCTGATCAAGAAATTTCGACAGATTGTCATAAATATCACAGGCCTGTGCAGAAGAGGCAAATT
>JAYPEG010000002.1:28725-49423 GCA_038125645.1 Alphaproteobacteria bacterium | reverse complement strand
GACTCAGCAATCCATAATGTTGTGTCAGGAAGACGCGGGTCTGCGGAATAAAGCGCATTGAATTTTGAGAATGTGGTTGCTGATTTTTCAAACTGTCCCTGAATGAACTGCACGCGCCCCAGCCAGAACAGCGCATCAGAAGCGCGTTCATGTTCGGGATAAAAGGCGATGAATTCACCAAAGGCCTGTTCAGCTGTTTCCAGATCGTTCTGCAGGGCCCGTGTCAGCGCGAAACGGAACTGATCTTCTGTGCTGGCATCAGGCAGTATCTGCGGCTTGGGCACTGTAGCAGCCCTTGTTTCTGCGTCACCGGCTGCAATGCCCGCCGGGGCCTGTGTAGCGTCTGTCTGTGCAGCGTCTGTCTGTGCAGCCTGGCCAGCATCTTGTGTGCCAGCGTCTGTGTCTGTTCCGGCTGTCTGCGCTGGCGGTGACTGATCGGTAGTGTTATCAGCCGCCAACTGTTTGTCCAGCCTGTCCTTCTCAATAGTCCAGACCGTCTCAGCTGACTGGCCATCACGGTTAAGATCAACAGACGGGCTGGTTGTGCCGCCAATTACGTCCTGCTGAGCCAGCTGGCCCGCCAGGTCATCGCCAGCCAGCGATAAAATTGTATTCATCCGCCTTTCCATTCGCAGAACGCGGAATTCCATATCTGTAAAGAGCTCAAGCGTATTGGCTATTCGCTGGTTAATAATGTCCAGCCGGTCAGCAAGTGTTGCCAGCTCGCCCTGAAATGCCTTGATATCAGTAGTTGCACCGGACTGACCCGCAACTGCTTGTACTGCCAGACCGTCAAAATCCCTGCGAAGCATCTGCATTTCGCGTTCCAGAGTCCCGCGCAGATCCTTAATACCGTTTTCCAGCAAATCCATACGCTGCTGCTGGCGTGACACAAGGGCAGACAGGCCTGTATCACTTCCGGCCTGCTGTGCACAGACTGGCCCGGATAACAGCCCCGCCACGATAACTGCCAGTGGCAAAAGTCCCTTTTTAACCAATACACCCATTTTCATCCGCCTGTTCCTGATACTCTGTGACCGCAGCTAGCTCTCAACTTTTCAGCATAATTGGGCACAATTAGGGCAAAGCGCCCATTACACAAGAAAAAGGCTTTGTTCTGCATGCAAAACAAAGCCTGAGTAACTATGCTGGCCGGCTGTTCTGCTGGCCGCACATTGTCAGTTGAGGAACGATTCCGCGCGGCGGTTCAAACGCCATGCCGCTTCATTTGACCCTACAGCCTTGGGACGCTCCTTGCCGTATGAGATGATGCGGATACGCGCCGCATTCACGCCCTTGGCAACAAGATAGTCACGGGCAGCAGCGGCGCGCCGCTCACCCAATGCAAGGTTGTATTCACGTGTGCCGCGCTCATCACAATGACCGCCTACAATGATACGGGCCTCAGGAAAGGAGTTCAAGAACCCTGCTTGGCGATCCAGAACTCGGCGTGAATAATCAGTCAGCTGGGCTGAATCAAAGTCAAACAGCACTGTGGTGCCGACCTTTTCAAATTCACTCTTCATTTTTTCGGCTGGATCCATAGCCTCTGCTGCATCAGCCTTTGTGCTTGAGGCACTTGATGACGCACCGGCAGTTGAAGCACCAGATGAGGAAGAAGTCGTTGTCGAACCACTGGCATCGCCGCCTGTTGTTGATGCTGTCTCACAAGCCGCCAGAAGCGCGGTTGCAGCGAGCAAGATAAAAAATCTGTTAATCATGTGAATTGACCTCCAGCTGGTCTTATTTTTAAAATCTTTGTTACCTTATGCCTGACAGAACTAACCTGCCGGTGAAAAAAGCCTGCCCTGGTTCCGTTTGGCACGAGCCGCCCATATAAATGGCGCACGCCGACAATGGTACACGGGCTCCCTCTCGTGAAACAAAAACCATACATTGCTGAAAAAATCAACTAAAATAGTAAACAGAGCGGTCATCAGGCTGACTTTCTTGTCTGGTTACTGCAACAGGGGTGACCAGGCCGGGTCACTGGCATCTGCCGGGGTCAGCACGCGCCTCTCATTAAAGCCTGTAATATCTATACGGTAGAGATGTGTGTCACCCCCTTCACCTGTATCAGACACTGGCTGCTGCTTGAAATACATCAGCACCCTTCCGTTCGGTGACCAGGTCGGGGCCTCAACCAGAAATCCGCGCGCCAGAAGACGCTCACCGCCGCCGTCAGTATTCATTACCCCGATGAAAAATTCACCCTTGTGCATTTTGGTAAAGGCGATCATATCACCGCGCGGCGACCAGACCGGCGTTGCATAGCGCCCGTCACCAAAGCTGATCCGCCGCACATCACTGCCGTCAGAACGCATCGTGTAAATCTGCTGAGAGCCGCCACGGTCTGAATTGAACACAATCGCCCTGCCATCAGGTGAATAGGAGGGCGAAGTGTCGATAGATGGCGACTTTGTCAATTGTTCAATCGACTGGGTGCGCAGATCCATCTCGAAGATATCAGTGATACCATTTTCTGCCAGTGACATGATCAGCTTATTGCCGTCAGGCCCAAAACGCGGGGCAAAGGTCATGCCGGGAAAACTGCCCAGCCTGTCCGTGCGCCCAGAGGCAACGTCAAGCAGATAGACATTCGGCTCGGCAGTCAAATATTTCAGTTAAGCGACTTCATGTGCAGTAGGTTAAAACCGCGGGGTCAGAACCAGATCATCGCCTGTTGTCAGAAATCTGTGGTTGTGACCGTCATAATCCATGATGGCAAGGCGCTTTTTTCGCCTGTTGGCCGGGCCGGATTCAGAAACATACACAATCTGCGTATCAAAATAGGCAGAATCGCCAGTGAATTCTTCATAAACGAAATCAGCAATCTGGTGGGCGATCCGGCGCAGACCAGCCGGATCGGCAGTGCCGCCCCCTTGTGTTATTGATCGTTCCGAGACCACATCCCAAAGCACAAATTCCACCTGCAGCAGTCCGTCATTGTCAATAAAAGCAGAGCCTATCAACAGACCCTTGGCCCCAAGCGGCGTCCAGTTTGCAAAATTGGGGCGCGTAGCAGGCGAGTCAGGCGGCTCAATAAAGGCGGCGCTGTCAATCGACAAAAACAGCCCCGATCCCACCAGATCATCAGCAATGATTTGTGCAATCTGCCGCCCGACATCTGAGGAATCGCCGTCAAGACCGGTGAAATCGGCAATCGCGACGGGGATGGGCTCTATCTGGCCCTCAGTGATATAAAGGCGTTTGCTCTGCGCCTGTACACCCATACTGAATCCTATGTTCAAGAACAGCACGGAAGCCAGAATTATCAGTGTTCTGAGGCTGAGTAATTTGTTCATCATAAGGTTACCTTTACCTGTTATCAACGCCAGTTACAATGTCCCGCGCTGCATAAATGTTGAATTAAAGCCGAGCGGCAGCACTTTCCATGATTCATATTTGTCTGCCGGCAGCGGCAGCGGCTGGCAGTCCAGAACTGCCCGCCGGGCTGCCTGGGCAACTATGCGAAAATTCTTGTCACTGTTCAGGCGCGCAGATTCAACAATGGTGATCTTTGCAACCGTTCCGTCCTGCCGCATTTCTAAATCCACATCGACAATCTGCTCAGCAATCGCCTCTGCAGCACCGGGCGGCAGCACAAAACATTTGGCAATATGGTTGAGTAGCCGGTCAATTTCCGAAATGCCCAAAGGCAGTACAGAGCTTGATTCAGGGGCCCTTATCGCATCACCGACAGCTGCTGAAAGCTGATTAGCCATCGCCAGCTTGTCCTGTTTTTGCTGGGCTTTCTGGTTTTCTTCTGCCTTCTTTGCCAGCGAGGCCTCAGCCAGGTTCTGAAGCAGCCCGTTCATCGCCTCAGCCCGTTTTTTCTGCTGCTGCTGTTTTATCAGCTTGTTGGGGCGGGTTGCGGGGGCAGGCTTGGCCAGCTGTTTCACCGGCTCTGCAGGACGGCTTTCCGGGGCCGGCTTTGGCGGTTGGGGCGCCGGTTCAGGCGCACGTTTGGGGCGCGATACCGGCGTTGCGACACTGACCGGCTGCGGGGCAGACGGCTTTGGCTTTGCCTCTGGCACCGGCACTGGCTTTTCCGGCAAAATTTCAGCCGTCTGGATTTGCGGTTTTGGCGGCACTGGCTTTGGTGCCGGCGGCTGTGGTGCCGGTGCACGCGCAGCTGTTGGCGGGGGCGGCGGGGGGGGCGGGGGCGGGCGCTTGCGTGTCGCTTCTTGTTCCGGCTCAGGGCTGGATTTTGCCTTGCTGCTGGCAGCAAGATTTGTCTGTGGCAGGGTTCTGACAACATCAACCGTAATCAGTGGCTGTGCAGAAATATCACGGTCATGCAAAAACGGCCAGCTTACCATACCCAGCACAATCACCGCCATATGAAACAGCAGTGACTGTATCACTGGACGGGATAGTAATGAGCGGACAGACAGGGCCATGCTGTCACTCCTCGGGCAGTTCTGCGACAAGGGCAACGCGCTCAAAACCAGCCGCCTGTATCCGTCCCATTAAAACCAGCACCTCACCATAGGCAACATTTCTATCACCGCGCACAAAAATACGCACCTGACGGTTCGCATCAGAAATTGCTGCCAGACGCGGAACCAGCTTGTCGGGCGGAATCTCGCTATCCTGCAGATACAGCACCCCGTCTCTTTTTATTGTCACGACAAGCGGGGCGCTTTCTGCGCTGATCTGACCTGCGCGTGTCTTTGGCAGGTCAACGGGCACGCCGACATTCAACAAAGGGGCAGTGACCATAAAGACGATCAGCAGCACCAGCATCACATCAACCATTGGCGTTACATTGATATCACCGATGGGGCGCATGCGCCGCGTGCGGCCGCGGCTGCTTTTGCTGTTCAGCGCCATGCCCATGACTATTTTCCCCCTTCATCAAGCTGGCGTCCCAGCAGGGTGGAAAACTCCTGTGCGAACACATCCAGCGCGCTGCCGATTTTATCCAGATCACCGGAAAACTTATTATAGGCAGCAACAGCAGGAATAGCCGCCGCCAACCCCAGCGCTGTGGCAAACAGCGCTTCTGCGATGCCTGGGGCGACCACGGCAAGGCTGGTATTTTTTGATTCAGCAATAGACTGAAAAGAGTTCATAATTCCCCAAACTGTCCCAAACAGACCAACAAAGGGCGAGACAGAACCGATAGAGGCCAGAAAATTAAGACCGCTTTCCAGATTATCCATTTCTTTGGTGATGGTCAGGGTCATGTTGCGCTCAATGCGCGAGAGCACAGAAGCCTTGAGATCGCCGCGCAAATCAGCAGTCAGCCCCTTGACGGTTGCACGCCGCCACTCTCGCATGGCAGATACGAACACTTTTGCCTGTGCGCTTTCCGGTTCTTCACCTGTCTCATTATACAGCTCATTCAGTGAACCGCCCGACCAGAACATCTGATCAAACTCAGCCGCATGCTGTTTCTGACGCCTGATCCGCCGCACCTTTTCAAAAATAATTGCCCAGCACCATACAGAAGCGGCTATGAGCAAAATCATGACAAATTTCACCACCGGGTCGGCAGCCATGAACAGGCCGAATATAGTCAGGTCACTGGAATGGGATACTGCCGTCAGGCCGGCCGTCTCGATTGCTGTTTCTGTCGCCATTATTGATTAACTCTCTTTGTTGCAAAGTCATCTTGATCAGTTAAGGGAACGCAAAAAGCGCGCTGCTGTCAGCCTTTTACCCTGTGCGGGAGCTGTTTTCAAACCCTAGTGTGCGACAGGCTTGAAACTGCGTAAAACTGCCTGCAGCGGCTCTGGGAATTTTCGTGGGCCTCCTTGTGTGTGAACCCACGCAGCTTTTACCATAACTCTGGCAAAATTAAGGCCGGTATCAGCCGAATTAATATCCTGCTGCAGAATTGCTGAGGCCCCGCCCAGCTGTAGACAGCTGGTTTCCACATACAGCCTGTCATGCAGATGCGCCGGGCTGTTATAGTCAGTTTCCACATGCGTTATCACAAACCCCTGCTGCTGGCTGGCCAGCCAGTAACTGACATCGAATTTACAGGCCCGCAATAGCGCTGATCGCGCCCGTTCGGCAAAATTCAGATAGGTGGCATGATAGACAATGCCGCCGGCATCAATATCCTCATATTGAACCGTCACACCGTAAATATGACGGATATGCCCGGGATCAGAACGGTCGATTATACCGTCCATTCCGCCTGTTGCCTCGGTTACTGCTGCGCGTTGTTCTTCTGCCATATGCCAACCTCACCTCCTGTTCAGACCGCAGCGCGCGGACATGGACACAGTCTTTTCCATCTTTTGTTTGCAGGCTAATCATCTGTTTGCGGGCCTGTGCGCCCGTCAGCGATAAGCAGGTCAAGCTGGCGCGTTGCCTCTGCCGGTGCGTCCAGCCCCAGATAGTCCCACCCAAGGGCAGACAGACACCGCCCCCGCGGCGTCCGCATCAAAAGCCCGCTTTGCATCAAATAAGGCTCTATCACCTCTTCCAGCATATCGCGCTGTTCGGCAAGCACAGCGGCCAGCGTTTCAACCCCTACAGGCCCGCCGCCATAGGAATTTGCAAGACAGGAGAGATAGCGCCTGTCCATGCCGTCCAGGCCCTTTTTATCAACATCCAGTCGGCCGAGTGCCTGGTCAGCGATTGCCGCGTCAACGCGCTTTGCGCTGGCCATTGTCGCGATATCGCGCACCCGCCGCAGCAGCCGGCCAGCCACACGCGGGGTTCCGCGCGAACGCTGGGCAATTTCCAGCGCGCCGTCCTCTGAAAGGTTCATGCCCAGCCTGTCTGCCTGCCTGTTCAGAATTTCGACCAGCTCACCTGCATCGTAAAACTGCATCCGCATCTGGATACCAAAACGATCGCGCAACGGGGTTGTCAGTAACCCGGAACGGGTCGTGGCCCCGACCAGCGTAAATCGCGGCAGGTCAATCCGCACGGAACGCGCTGATGGCCCCTCACCGATGATCAGATCAAGCTGAAAATCCTCCATCGCCGGGTACAGCACCTCTTCCACTGCTGGATTCAGACGGTGGATTTCATCGATGAACAAAACATCATGCGGGGCAAGATTGGTCAGCAGGGCCGCCAGATCACCGGCACGCGCAATCACTGGCCCGGAAGTTGCCCGAAAACCAACCCCCAATTCATTGGCAATAATCTGTGCCATTGTTGTCTTTCCAAGACCAGGGGGGCCATGCAGCAGCGTGTGATCCATGGCTTCTGTACGCTGACGCGCCGCATGAATAAAAGTCTCAAGATTGGCACGCCCCTGTCCCTGCCCGATAAAGTCAGCCAGCCTGAGCGGGCGCAGCGCCGGGTCATGCCCGCCTGCCTCTTCTGCGCTGACCAGACGTTCTGATGGCTGTGTGGCGGGCACAGGGCTCTGGGATATATCTGTCTCATTCATCTGTCAGCGGCCCTTTGTGCTATGTTCGTTCCTGGCCCAGCTGTCTGAGCGCGCCGGCAATCAGCGCGGACAGCTCATTGCCATCAGCCTGTGCAGCCGTCCTTGTCACGGCTGCAAACGCCTCAGATCGAGAATAGCCGAGATTAACAAGGGCGGAAAGCGCATCATAGACAGCTGTATCAGAAATATCAGCAGACACCCCAGCACCGCCAGCCGTAGCCGCCGGCAAGGCGCCGGGCGCTGTCATCATCGCCCCTGTTTTTTGTGCCAGTTCTGTGACAATCCGCAGGGCCAGCTTTGGCCCGACACCGTCAGCGCGCGCAATCATTGCCTTGTCTGCCGCCAAAATCGCCGTAGATATCTCGTCTGGTGACAGGGTGCTCAGCACGGACAGGGCCGCACGCGCGCCCACGCCCTGAACGGTCTGCAGCAGACGAAAAGCTGCGCGTTCCCGGGCTGTTGCAAATCCGTAGAGTGTCAGGGCATCCTCGCGCACCAGAAGTTCTGTGCGCACCAGCACCTCGTCACCGGGCTGGCCAATTTGTGCCAAGGTGCGGCTGCTGGCAAACAGCTGATAGCCGACACCGCCGACATCAAGCACCAGCCAGTTTTGTTCAATGTCGGCAATCCGGCCTCTGAGTTGTGTGATCATGGCTGTTGTTCCTGTCCGCTGCCTATCATCACCTGTTCCGGGTCTGTTTTGCAAGTGCGGCGGCAATCGCCTGTTCCAGCCCGCTGGCCCGGCCCGCTGGCTGCAGACCAGAAATATTTTTCTGTGTTCCCCCCTGCAGCCCCGCGATCGCCATCGCCAGCGCATCAGCCGCATCAGAAGGCGGTAATGGCACCGCCAGCAGCCGCGCGACCATTGCCGCCACCTGCTTTTTATCTGCTGCCCCTGTGCCGGTAACCACCTGTTTTACCCGCCGTGCAGCGATTTCATAAAGCGGCAGACCGGCTGTACCGCAGGCCATCATGGCGACACCGCGTGCCATGCCCAGACGCAGGGCCGCACGCGGATTTTTCACCACAAAAATTTCTTCTATCACAGCTGCTGCTGGCCGGTATTCACTGATAATCTGTGATAATCTGTCAGCGATCATTTTCAGGCGGTCTGTATCAGCCTCGCGCGATGTGCTGCGGATAATGCCATGGGAGTGGTGATTGAGCCTTGCTCCTTGAATGCTGACCAGCCCCCAGCCGGTTGCCGTCAGACCAGGATCAATGCCCAGCATCAGCATGAATTACCCCTCAAGCCTGGCCATGATTTCGTCTGTTATCTCAAAATTGAATGAGAGGGACTGCACATCATCATTATCCTCAAGCACATCGATGAATTTCAGCAAGGTACGGGCCTGACCCTCATCAACGCTCAGAATATTCTGGGCTATCCATGTCAGCTGGGCCTCTTCCGGGGAACCGAATCGCTCTTCAAGCGCGTCTCTCACAGACATGAAATCTTCCGGACTGCATGTGATTTCATGGCCGTTCTCATCAGACTCAACATTATCGGCACCAGCTTCCAGTGCAGCCTCAAACATTGCCTCTGCATCGCCCACAGCTGATGGATATAAAATCTGCCCCACCTTGTCGAACATAAAGCTGACCGAGCCTGTCTCACCAAGTGTGCCGCCAAATTTGCTGAACGCAGCGCGCACCTCTGAGGCGGTGCGGTTGCGGTTGTCAGTCATTGCCTCAACAATGAAGGCTGTACCGCCAGTGCCATAGCCCTCATAGCGGATTTCCTCATACTGTTCTCCCTCACCGCCTTCAGCACGTTTGAGCACACGTTCTATATTATCTTTTGGCATATTGGCAGCGCGGGCCGCCGCAAGCGCCGCGCGAAGACGCGGATTACTGGTAGCATCGGTGCCGCTGCGTGCGGCAACGGCCAGTTCCTTTATCAGTCGGGTGAAAATCTTGGCACGCTTTTTATCCTGTGCCCCTTTGCGATGCTGAATATTTTTGAATTTGGAATGACCTGCCATAGACCAGTGCTCCGCTTACCTGCTGCTCTCTTGTCTGTTAGTAAATGCTCGGATTGATATATCAGAAGCCTGTTTCAGATACCAGCCAGAGGGGTAAAAAAAATCTGGCTGTCCGCTCGTATAATCTTTGATCTTTCAGGGCGGTTTTATGCCCGGGCAGTGGTTACTGTTTTGTGCCAAGCACACCGCCGCGCACCAGCCGCCGCACCTGCACGGCAAGGCCAGTGGCCGGATCAGCCGTGACCAGCACACCGCAGAGGCTGGGCGGGCCAGAGGCCACAGACAAGCGGCTGGCCGGCGCGTGAACAAACCGCCCCCTGGCCGCTTCTTTTTCCATGCCGATAACAGATTCATAATCGCCGCACATGCCGGCATCTGTCTGATAGGCTGTTCCGCCCGGCAGAATACGTGTATCGGCCGTGGGGATATGGGTATGCGTGCCCACAACAAGTGTGGCGCGGCCATCCAGATGAAAGCCCATCGCTGCTTTTTCTGATGTTGCCTCACCATGAAAATCCATGACCAGCAGATCAACATCACGGCCAAGAGCCATAGTTGCAAGCATCCTGTCGGTGCTGGCAAATGCGTTGGCATTGTCAGCCATGAATAAATTAGCCATCACATTCATCACCCCAAGGCGCTGGCCCGCCCTGTTTTCAACAATGACATGGCCCTTTCCGGGAAAGGCCGGATCCATATTCTGGGGCCGCAGCAGACGGGGCTGGACAGAAAAATAAGGTGATATTTCTGCCTTGTCGAAAGCGTGATTGCCTGTTGTCAGAACATCAATGCCACTGGCAAACAAATCGTCACAAATGGCCGGGGTCACACCAAAGCCACCAGCCGCATTTTCACAGTTGGCAATGACAAAATCACAATCCAGTTCCGCGCGCAGTGCCGGCATGTCAGCGATGACTGTCTGGCGGGCAGCACGGCCCACAATATCTCCCAAAAAAAGTATCTTCACCTGTTTCCGCCTCAATCATTCAGTCGTCTTTACCCCTGTTAGGGGGTATCTGTGCCGCATTTTACCGCCCAGCCCCCACTCGCTTTTCAAATATGACAAGGCCCGAGGGGGTGAGAACTGCATCAAGGCGCTGGTCATAGCGGCCAACCGGCACCTGTGCCACCTGCTGTTCGTCATAACCGATACCAATAGCGGTGATGTTATGACCTGTCCGGCGAAAGCTGGCAAGGCTGCGATCATAAAAACCGCCGCCATAACCAAGTCTTGCGCCCGTGCTGTCAAAGGCAAGCAGGGGCAACAAAATAACATCAGGGTCAAGACGCGGTGATTTGGCAAAGGGCTGGCATGTTCCATAAGGGCCGCTGTCCAGCGCCTCGCCGGGGTGCCATTGATGAAAGGCCAGCGCCGTGCCCGGCGGGCCTGTCAGTGGCAGGGCCAGACGCACGCGGCTGTTCGCGCAGAGCCCGGTCATCAGCGGCAGCACACTCAGCTCGGTTTTAATCGGCCAATAGCCGGCAACTGCCTGTGGGCTGAAACGCGCGTTCAGCGCCCCTGCATAACCGGCAAGGCACTTGTCTGCCTGTGGCCATTTCATAGCAGCGTCCTGCCGCAGACCAGCGGCCATGCAACGCAGCGCGTCCTTCTCAGCATTCAGGCGTCCCATAACGGGCGGCAGTCTCCTGATCCCTTGCAGCAATGGCAGTGACAGCCAGAACAGCCGCTGGATAATTTCATCCTCTGTGACCTGATTAACAGGTGGGTGCCGCAATATCAGAATCACGACCCTGACAGAGGCAGCTCCCTACAGAAGATTATGGTCCCAGGGATTGAAAGGCCAAACGCACAGTCCAGCCGTCACCACCTTTCCCATAAGCCAGATTTCAGATGTTTTCAAGCCGCGAGCGCAGTTGACCCAATTTCTGTGCCATTGCCTCAAGGCGCGCTGCCACTGCCTCATTATCCACATCGTCACTGCTGTCCTGGCCGGTAGCTGCGGGCGGTTGGGCCGCTGTTCCCAGATTATGTTGCTGGTCAGCCAGTATCAGCGCTGTCATTGCCAGCAATCTGGCATCACCAAGCTGCCCCGCGCTTTCACGCAGCTGGCTGATAATCGCATCAACTTCTTTTGCCAGCGCTTCAATATGTGCCTCTTCACCCGGATCACAGCCCATTTGATAGGGCTGGCCGTTCAGCCTGACTGTCACAACAGACTGTGTCATCAGTGCCGCACCCCGCCTGACGGCCCGTCAGTATCATCTGTGCTGCCGGCCTGTTCAATCAGTGCCGTGGCTGTGGCAATCATCTGCTTCAGGGCACTCAGCTCATCACGCAGACCAGAGGGCACGGCACCGGCATCAAAGGCCGCGTTCCCCGCAGACAATCTGGACACAGCAGCGCTGACAGTGGCATCAAGGTCGTTAATGGCGCTGTCCAGCCCCATGAGGGCAGCTTTTAATCTTTCACCGGACATGGCGTCCTCAGCTAATCTTCGTTTACAGGCGAGCCACAATGTGACAGCCCCGCCTGCGCACAGACGGGCAAATCAAACTGTTCTCAGCCAGTTTTACTTATCAGAATGGTGCGCCTGTTCACAAAAAAAAACAAGCCTGACAATATGTTGTTCTGTGTTCTTTTTATCAGCTTTCAGCCTGGTATGTACGGGAATCAGCAGAGAATCAGGCGCTCTGCACTGGCGCGCTGATAACCGATATTTTTATCTGCCCGCGCGCGGGCCGGCAGAATCGCACAGACAGCCGAACTTCAGATTGACGAATCGGCCTAATTTGGGCAGAGTGCGCGCACATTGTCCCAACTGTGCTGTGATGTCTGACTGCCCTGCCCCCTCAGGGGCCGGTTACGGGCCAGTGAAGACCAGCCAGAGAAAAGAATTGCTAGAAAACAGGCCAGAAAGCAGGATTGAACAGTGATGTCAGATTTTCCCACTCAGATGATGGCAAATGCGATACGCGCACTTGCAATGGACGCGGTTCAGGCCGCGAATTCAGGCCATCCGGGCATGCCCATGGGCATGGCTGATGCTGCATCTGTTCTGTTTTCGCGGCATCTGAATTTTGATCCCAAAGCCCCTGACTGGCCTGACCGCGACAGATTTGTGCTGTCTGCCGGTCATGGCTCGATGCTGCTTTATGCCCTGTTATACCTGACCGGATATGAGGATATCACGCTGGAAGACCTGCGCCGCTTCCGCCAGCTCGGCAGCCCAACTGCCGGCCATCCGGAATATGGCCATGCAGCCGGTATCGAGACCACGACCGGCCCACTGGGCCAGGGCCTTGCCAATGCGGTTGGCATGGCAATGGCAGAGAGCCATCTGCGCGCGCGATTCAGCGCTGAGCTTGTTGACCATTACACCTATGTTATTGCTGGTGACGGTTGTTTGATGGAAGGAATCAGCCATGAGGCGGCATCCATGGCCGGGCATTTTGCCCTTGGCCGGCTGATAGTGCTGTTCGATGATAATGGCATTTCGATTGACGGGCCCACAGATATTGCTGTGTCAGATGATATCACCGCCCGTTTTGAGGCCTATGGCTGGCAGGTAGTGAGCTGTGACGGCCATGATATGGCCAGTGTTGACGAAGCCCTGACCGCTGCCAAGGCCAATTCATCCAAACCATCGCTTGTCCGCTGCAAAACAATTATTGGCAAGGGCGCCCCGAATATGGCAGGCACAGCCAAGGTGCATGGGGCCCCGCTTGGTGCCGAGGAAATTGCCGGCACCAGACAAGCGCTTGACTGGCCTTTTCCCCCCTTTGACATCCCAGGGGACATACTGGACAGCTGGCGGGCTGTCGGCACCAGAGGGGCGGCGCTTCACAACGCCTGGGCACAGCGCCTCAGCCAGTCTGAAAATAAAAAGGCCTTTGTTTCTGCGATGGACAGAAATGTCAGCAGACAAGCACAAAAAGCAGTTGCAAAATTAAAAACACAGCTAGCAAAAGAGCCGCAAACCAAAGCGACGCGGGTTGCCAGTCAGATGACGATTGAAGTCCTGGCGGCAGAGATATCCGGGCTGTTTGGCGGCTCGGCTGACCTGACCGGATCAAATAACACAAAAGCGGCGGGCCAGTCTGTCTTTTCTGCTGCCAACCCGCAGGGCCCGTATATCCACTATGGTGTGCGCGAGCATGGCATGGCCGCGGCAATGAACGGTATTGCCCTGCATGGCGGACTTGTGCCCTATGGTGGAACATTTCTGGTCTTTACAGATTATTGCCGGCCGTCAATCCGGCTGTCTGCATTGATGAAACAGCGTGTTATCTATGTGATGACACATGATTCCATAGGGCTGGGCGAGGACGGGCCTACCCATCAGCCGGTTGAGCATTTCGCTGCCCTGCGGGCTATTCCCAATCTTAACCTGTTTCGCCCGGCGGATATTGTTGAGACAGCTGAAGCCTGGCAGATAGCACTGGAGACACAGACCAGCCCGTCTGTTCTTGCGCTCAGCCGTCAGGGGCTGGCCCAGCTGCGTACCGGCGATATGGTGAAAGAAAATAAATCACGGCGGGGCGGCTATATCCTGCGCGAGGCGAGCGCTGAGGCTGAGATTGTGCTGCTGGCAACCGGTTCTGAGGTCGGCATCGCTGATGAGGCGCGCACGCAGCTGGAAGCAGAGGGGCACCCAACCCGCCTTGTTTCTGTACCCTGTCTTGATCTGTTACTGGCACAGGATGCTGCTTATCATGAGTCCCTGCTTGGCCAGCCAAAGGCCATTATTGTCACAGAAGCCGGCATTGATATGGGATGGGCCGGATTTATCAGACAGCCCTATCAGTTTGTCGGCATGAACAGCTTTGGGGCGTCTGCACCGGCACCGGAACTCTATCATCATTTTGCCATCACCGCAGACGAGATCGTAAAAAGAGCGCGGGCGCAACTGTCTGGTTAGAACAGTCACTGAACACCAAGCAACCTGAACACGAAGAATACAGAGCAAAGAGACTACAGAGCAAAGAGAATACAGGGGACAAAATGAAAACGCGGGTTGCCATTAACGGATTTGGACGCATCGGAAGGCTGGTTTTGCGCGCCCTTGCTGAACACAAGCGTGATGATATTGAAATTGTCCTGCTGAATTCGCCCGGGGCCACTGATATCATGGCCCATCTCCTGAAATTTGACATAAAATTTGAGGATGACTGGATGAATATCGGGCTGGGCCGCATGAGCGTCACCCATGAGCGCGAGCCGGCCCTGTTGCCGCATGGCGCACTTGAGGTTGATGTCGTGCTGGAATGTTCCGGCAAATTCAACAGCCGTGAGAAGGCCTCTGCCCATCTCAAAGCCGGTGCAGGAAAAGTCCTGATATCCGCACCGGCAAGCGGGTCTGATTTTACCGTGGTTTATGGGGTCAATCACGACAAAATGCGCGCTGACCATATGATTGTGTCAAATGCGTCATGCACAACAAACTGTCTTGCCCCCATGGCCAAGGTGATGCATGACAGTTTTGGCCTGATTTCCGGCAATATGACCACCATACATGCCTATACAGGTGACCAGAATATTCTCGATAATTCACACAAGGATTTGCGGCGCGCGCGCTCTGGCGCGCGGTCTATCGTTCCGACAACAACAGGCGCGGCCCAGGCAGTAGGGCTTGTCCTGCCAGAGCTTGACGGCCGGTTAGACGGCTCTGCTGTGCGCGTGCCGACCGAAAATGTCTCGGTTGTTGACCTGCATTTCTACTCAAAGCAGCCCTGTGATATTAACAGCGTCAATGCTGCATTGTCTGCCGCTGCCAGCGGGCCAATGAAAGGCGTGATGGCGGTGAACCGCCTGCCCCTTGTGTCGGTTGATTTCAACCATGACAGCCATTCATGTGTGGCTGATCTGACCCAGACACAGGTACAAGAAGAGCGCTTTGTGCGGATTATGGGCTGGTATGACAATGAATGGGGATTTGCAAACCGGATGCTGGATACAACAGCCTATATGGCATCATTAAATAAATCCTGAGCACCCCCCCTTAATAGAGGCATAGACATAGGATACGGACAACACAATGAAAATAAATGGAAATGCCGTTCGCCCCGGCAATGTAATTGAGCATAAATCACGGCTGTGGGTTGCGGTACGCACCAGCCATGTCAAACCGGGAAAGGGCGGCGCCTTTGCCCAGATAGAGCTGCGTGATATCCGTGACGGCACAAAACTGAATGAACGCTTCAGGGCCACTGAATCTGTTGAGCGCGTCATTCTTGATGAAGCAGACTGCACCTATCTCTATGCCGAGGGAGACAATCATATCTTCATGCATGGTGAGACATTTGAGCAATTTGCCATGAGTGCTGAAATGATTGGTGATGCAGTGGTTTACCTGCAGGACGGAATGAATGTGACACTGCTCAGCCATGAGGGCGAGCCCATCTCAGTCAGTCTGCCCGAACAGGTTATTGTGACAGTGGTCGAGGCAGATGCGGTTGTCAAAGGCCAGACAGCCTCTTCTTCATACAAGCCTGCTGTTGTTGATAATGGCGAACGCGTCATGGTGCCGCCACATATTGAGACCGGCACGCGCATTGTTGTCAGAACAGAAGATGGCAGCTATGTCGAGCGGGCGAAGGACTGACAGAAAATGGCAGGCAAATCAGCCCTTATAAATGTGATGCAAAAGGCCAGTCTTGTGGCCTCGCGCCGGATGATGCGTGATTTTGGCGAGGCCGAAAATCTGCAGGTTACGCGCAAGGGCGCGGCTGATTTTGTCAGCCAGGCGGATATCACCGCCGAGCGCACATTGCATGCAGAATTATCCAAGGCCCGTCCGGACTGGGGTTTTGTCATGGAAGAGAGCGGCCAGCACAGGGGCGCTGATGAGGACGCACCCTGCTGGATTGTTGATCCTATTGACGGCACAACAAATTTTCTGCATGGCATCCCGCATTTCGCTGTCTCCATAGCCGTGCGTGACAAAGGAAAAATCACTGCAGCCAGCATATTTGATCCCTGCCGGAATGAGTTTTATTTTGCTGAGGCAGGCGGCGGTGCTTTTTTGAATGACCGGCGTATCCGTGTTTCCGGCAGACGGGCACTGGCTGACTGTCTGTTCGCTACTGGTATTCCCTATATGGGCCATGGCAGCGCTGACTCTGACGCGCTGTTTCTGAATGAAATGAAGGCCGTCATGCAGTCATCCTCCGGGGTGCGCCGGTTTGGCGCGGCCTCGCTTGACCTCGCCTTTGTAGCTGCCGGGCGGTATGACGGTTTCTGGGAGCGGGATCTTAAAATCTGGGATATTGCCGCTGGTATCTTGCTGGTGCGTGAGGCCGGCGGGCTGGTCTCTGACTTTGCCTCGCGCGACAAGGCTCTTGACAGCGGCGATGTTGTGGCCGCCAACAGCAGTATTCATGCCAGCCTGTTAAAGAAACTGCGTGAAGCGAGGGAAAACAGCTGACAGCCAGCAAGAAAACCCCGCAACGCCGGAAAAAATAACTGGACAGCATGTCAATCACAGTCTTGCCATGATTGGCTGGCATGTTTTAGCATCAGTGCCAGAAATGGTGCCCAGGCATGCTATGTAGAAGGGCTGTTTGCAGATGAAAGCACGTATGACTGACCCCCGTGCCTATGTGATCAGAATGCTGATTATCTTGGCCGTAACAGCTGTGATAGTCGGTCTGCTCTGGCCGCAGCTGTCCGCTGCCTTTTCCGGCAATTTTGTGCTGAATGCAGTGATTGTCGCCACAGCTATGATTGGCGTAACCTATATTTTCCGGCAAACCTGGCGACTGGTACCCGAAGCACGATGGCTGCGCGAGGTGCAGAAAACCAATACTATCAGCAGCCGCAGCCAGCGCCCAGTTTTACTGGCAACCGTCTATGCTATGCTGTCTGACTCTGCTGAGGACAGGCATTTATCGGCCCTGTCGTTGCGTTCTGTTCTTGACGGGGTGGCAGCCCGCCTTGATGAGGGTCGCGAAATCTCGCGCTATTTCATTGGTCTGTTAGTTTTTTTAGGGCTGTTGGGCACTTTTTGGGGGTTGCTGCAGACAATCGGTTCTGTCAGCTCTGTGGTCAGCGGGCTGGATATTGCCAATCTTGATTTTACCCAGATGATGCAGCAGCTTCGCAGTGGTCTTGAAGCCCCGCTTGACGGCATGGCCACCGCCTTTTCATCGTCCTTATTCGGCCTCAGCGCCAGCCTGATTATCGGCTTTCTCGATCTGCAGCTGGGCCAGGCCATGGGCCGGTTCTTTAACGAGGTTGAGGATTGGCTGTCTGCTTTTGCCCGCTACAGTGACAGCAATAATACGCCGGCCGCCGGGCAACAGGCATTGGCACAGGGTCTGAGCGAGGAAGGCGCGCGCGCCCTTATCAGCCTTGCCGAGGCCATCCGTGCCGCGGAAACAGACCGCACCGCCCAGCTGGAGCAAATAATCAAAATGAATGCCCAGCTGTCCATGCTGAACGAACAAATGGCAGATGATAGACGCACGCGTGATATGCTGGGTCTTCTAGGTGCCCGTATTGAGCAGCTAACAGATGCGCTGGCCCAGCAGTCAGAGCGCCAGCAACATGCCATCTCTACAGAAATGCGCGCCCTGTCGGTGGCCATTGCCAAACTTGTCGGGCAGAAATAGGACATAACAGCATGGCACTTTCACGCTTGGGCACCAGAAACAGACCGGGCGACTTCACCTGGCCTGGCTTTGTTGATGCGCTGGCCAGCCTGTTAATGGTGTTTGTATTTGTGCTGATGGTGTTTGTGCTGATACAGGCCAATCTTGCCTATCGGTTATCGGGACAGGATGCCAGCCTGTCAGCCCTACGTTCAGAATTATCCATGCTGGGCGAGCTGCTGTCCCTCGAGCGCGAGGCGAGTGCCGTCCTGTCAGCTGATCTGGCACGCACCCGCTCGCAGCTTGACGCTGCTGAAAACCGCAATGCCAGCCTTGCAGAGCAGATAGCCGGCCTGACCCAGCAGATAGCCGACAAAACGCAGGAAACCAGCCAGCTGTCTGCTGCCCTTGATGCAGAAAAGGCAGCCCTTGCTGATGTCAGGGTCCGCAGCGCTGCGCAAAGGGCAAAACTGGAGGCCGAATTGGCAGAGGCAAAATCACGCTCTGCAGCACAGCTTGAACGCCTGCAGGCTGATCTGACTGAGCGTGATGACGCGCTGAGCCGCCAGGCACAGGCGCTGGTAACAGAAAGGAAACTTTCTGAGGAGGCCCGCTTTGAGGTTGAGCGCCTGACCCTTGCCATGCAGTCACTGAAATCTGAGCTGGGGCGGCTGCGAAGACTGTTAGCTGAAAAGGAAAAACAGGCAGAGGATGACAAAATTGCCATTGCCAATCTGGGCAAAGCGCTGAATAACGCGCTGGCCAACAAGGTTCAGGAACTGCGCCGTTTCAGGTCTGAATTTTTTGGCCGGCTGCGCGATGTGCTGGAGGGGCGCAGTGATGTTAAAATTGTCGGTGACCGCTTTGTATTTCAGTCTGAGGTTTTATTTGCCCCCGGCCAGGCCAGCATTGCTGAGGCAGGTCAGGCCCAGCTGACGCAGATAGCCGACGCGCTGATTGAAATCACCGGCCAGATACCTGCTGATATCCCCTGGATATTACAGATAGACGGCCACACAGATGATATCCCTGTATCGGGCATATATGCCGATAACTGGGATTTATCGACAGAGCGGGCCTTGTCAGTGGTGCGTTTTATGGTGGCACGCGGCGTTCCGGCACAGAGGCTGGCAGCAACTGGCTATGGTGAATTTCAGCCGATAGACAGTGCAGATACCGATGCCGCCCGCCAGAAGAACCGCCGCATTGAGCTAAAGCTCACCCAAAGAGTGAAAGCAGAATAAACATCTCACCAGCGCTTGACAGTAATTCTTAATCCCTGTCTGGTTAGATTTTTGCGCCTTTTGATTTATCCAGATGGAGGAGCCGTTGCGCTGGACAGTTGCCAGCATTCCCTTGCCTGTCTGTGTTGTCTGTCTAATCCTGTCAGCCCCTGCACTGCACGCCGCAGAAATCAGCTTTGCTGAACTGTTCAACACCGGTGCCCCGCACCGGACGTCAGTTCTGAAAAGACCGGTAGTCGCGCGTCAGTCACTGCGTTATCCTGTGAGCTATTCCCAGCCTGCCCTTCCCGCCCTGCCAGACACACCAACTGCAGACAGCGAACAGCCGCAGACCGGATCACTGTATTTTAAGCCGCCGCAGGGCAACGCAGACCTCACCCGCACAATCGAGTATTCAGCCACGATTGGCCGTGACAACAGCCTGTTTGAAAGCCTTTCAGACACAAGTGATGTCACAGATATACCGGACAAGCCATGGATGGGTTATGAACAGCTTTCCGGCTTTCATATTCTGAGCATGAAGGCAGGAATGACAGAGACACTCGCGCTGGAAGACGGAGAGTTTATCTGGCCCGTACAGGTCGGGGTCATTTGCCTGCGCGCGGGAAAGCCGCCTGACTATCTGAACAGCAGCAATGCACAGGCCCGCATTGACATAACAGACGGCCGCTTTACGCTGGCCAGCCAGTTCACCCATGGCGGCACGCCTGTCAGCGCCCTGGCTGTGCATGCTGAGCTGTTGCACCCTGACACAGGCAGGCCGGCGGCCGGGAAAACGTCAATCCATCTGCAACTGGCCGAAAATGGTGAGGGGACGCAGTTTGCCGGGGTGCTGCATCTGCTGATGACCGGCAACAGGGATCAGGATATTGCCGGGCTGTTCTATTCCACAAAGCTGATTGACAGTCAGCCAGAAGAGCACGGGGCAGAGACACACATCGCCGGGCATTTCACCTCTGTGCCCTGACGCTGTTCATCTGCCAGAACGGAACTGCTGCAGGGCTAGCTGCTGATAGAGCGCTGATGAGGCCATCAGGCTTTCATGCGTGCCGGTTGCCGCAATCCGGCCCTCCTGCATAAGCACAATCATATCAGCATCGATAATGGTCGACAGGCGATGGGCGATCACAAGGCTGGTTCGCCCCTTCATAAGCCGGTCAAGCCCGGCCTGAATTGCCTTTTCATGCATGCTGTCCAGCGCACTTGTCGCCTCATCCAGAAGCAGAATATCGGGATTGCGTAAAATGGCCCGGGCGATGGCAATGCGCTGACGCTGGCCGCCAGACAGGCGCACGCCCCTCTCGCCTGTCTGTGTATCATATCCATCCGGCAGCGCGCTGATAAACCCATCCGCCTCTGCCTGTCTGGCCGCTGCCATAACCGCACCTGTATCCGCCCCCGGACAGCCAAAGGCAATATTCTCTGCAATGCTGGCAGAAAACAGGACAGGATCCTGTGGCACAATGGCAATATGGCGGCGCAGGTCAGACAGGGCCATCTGGTCAACCGGGACATCATTGAGCAGAATCCGCCCGCCCTGCGGATCATAAAATCCG
>JAYPEG010000002.1:0-28715 GCA_038125645.1 Alphaproteobacteria bacterium | reverse complement strand
CCCGGCAATGGCTATCTTCTGCCCCTGCGGGGCGGTAAAGCTGACAGATTTAACTGCCGGTATGTCCGGGCGGCTGGCATAGGAAAAATGAACAGAATCGAATGTGACACTGACACCCCCGGGGGCCGACAGCCTGCGGGCCGGTACAGGGTCTGCGCGCCGCTGTGCTGTAGCCAGCAACTGGGCAATACGGTCGCCGGCCCCGGCAGCGCGCTGTAGCTCTCCGCCCAGCTCGGACAGGGTGCCGGTGGATGAGGCCACAATAAACGCATAAAACACAAAAGCAGAGAGATCGCCTGCGCTGATCTGACCGGCCAGCAAATCGCGCCCGCCCACCCATAAAATCACCGCAATACCGCTGATCATCATAAAGAACACAAAGCCGGACAACAAGGCCCGCACCCGCACCCGCACCAGCGCTGCATCAAAACTGGCACGCAGCTGTTTGTCAAAACGGGCCTGCATCTGCTCTTCCTGGGCAAAGCTGTGCACAGTGCGGATAGCACTGATAGCCTCCTCAGCCTCTGCTGAGAGATCACCAAGGCGTTCCTGTGTCAGGCGTGAGGCGCGCCGCAGTCGCCGCGCCAGCACAATCAGGGGCACAACAACCACTGGCACAACTGCGGCCACAACAAGCGACATTTTAGCCGAGGACAGGACGACAAGAACCAGCCCGCCGCACAGCAGAATGACATTCCGCACCGCCATCGACAATGTGGTTGCCAGCGTTGTCTGCACAACGGCTGTATCCGTGTTCAGACGCGAGAGAATATCGCCTGTGCGCGCGCTCTCAAACCAGGCGGCAGGCAGATACAGAACATGGGCAAAAATGGCCCGCCTGATATCCGCCATCACCTGTTCTGCCACCTGATTGACAAGCGCAATTCGCAGATACGACCCGGCACCGATCACCAGCCCCAGAACAAGGGCTGTGAAAACCGCCCGATCCAGCAGCTCTGAACGCCCCTGCCCAAGGCCGCTGTCAACCAGCCAGGCCAGCCCCCGCCCCAGGGACAGCAGAATAAAGGACACGCTGACCAGAATGACAGCCGCTGTGATAACCCGGGCACGATAGGGCCGGATAAACGGCCAGAAGCTGGCCAGCCCGGCTGTCGGCACAGGGGCACTGACAGGCGGCTGGTCTGTATTGCGGGCGCGGTTGAACATGGCGGCTGGTCTGTTTCCTGTTGGCCTGATCTGTAATGCCGCAGCCGCCTGTATGACAGCCGCGCTGTGCAATTAAAGGCTTGCATCTGCGCCTCATAAGGGGTATATCACTCACCTCATTACTTTACAAAACCCAATTTGCGCTGGCCGGTTGCCGGTGCCGGGCGCAGGACAGGGCGGGGCCTCCCCCCGTTCAGGAGACAGGACTATGAAAAAGGATATCCACCCGGATTATCATGAAATCACATTGGTGATGACAGACGGATCAGAGCGCAAGACGCGCTCTACATGGGGCAAAGAGGGCGATGTGATGCGCCTGAATGTGGATACGCTGAACCATCCAGCATGGACAGGCCAGCAGCGTGTTCTGGCCGCAGAGGGGCAGGTGGCGCGCTTTAACAAGCGGTTTGCCGGTCTGGGCGGGAAATAACCCGCAGCTGCCTGTAGCCCGCAGCTAATTGAATCCCGCAACGGCATAAACCTCCCAGCTAACTGATTATAGTGACGTTTTGATAAAGGCAGGAGCACGCTCCTGCTTTTTTTCGTTCAGGGCTTCTTTAAATTTCTTAACCGCCCTATACTGTCTGCCATGAACAAACAGGGCCCGGTCATCTATGACACACACGCAGCGGTTAAGCGGCTGCAGGCGACCGGCTTGCCCCAAAACCAGGCTGAAGCCGTCGTGCATGAACAGGTCATCATTCTGGAACAGAATCTGGCCAATAAGGCCGATATCGAAAAGATACAGGCCTAGACTGAAAACTTCCGGCTGGAATTAAAGGCTGATATCGAACAGCTGCGGCTGGAAACAAAGGCTGATATCGAACAGGTACAGGCCCAGACTGAAAACTTCCGGCTGGAATTAAAGGCTGATATCGAACAGCTGCGGCTGGAAATACAAAGGGATATAGAAAAGGCAAAGGCCGATGTCATCAAATGGGTGGTCTGGCTGAACACCGCCCTTGCAGCCGTGATTCTGGCCACCATTATGGCCGTGCCCCAGCTGGCCTGACGATTCGCCTGATGATTGGCTGTGCGGGCATGGGTGTGTGGGTGCGCTGACTAGATCACCTCAAAAACCTATATTACCGCGGGGCGCATCACCGCAAAAAGCTAGATCACATCAAAATAGGTGTCGAAATTATCCATGATATGCGCAGCTGTGACGCCTTCCAGGATCATGTAAACACGGCTGGGGTTATTGTGACCCGTGATAGCGGCGTGTTCGCCATTATCGCCATACGCCTCGACCGCCAGACGGAGGTCGGCAAGTGTTCTCTCATTTCCAGTTGCCGTTTTTATCTGTATCTTATCCCCTGTTGAGGCATCATCCACCTCAAAATCCTTGACAGTGTCTGTGCCGGTATGGCTGGTGTTGAGGATAAATTTGTCATTCCTGATCCCGCCATAGAATGTGTCATTTGCCCCCCCGCCGATGAATGTGAAGGGCCATGTGTGTAGGCTTTTGCTGGCTTTCATGGCATAACCTATACAATTTTTTTATTTCTGTTTTATAACTTTAGGATGTATCGAAATCAAAGGCAAACAGTTTTTTTGAAAAAAATATTCCTGCCCCTGTCTTGAAAACATACGCACAGCCTCTTACCTGATCCGGGTGCAGGCGATATCTGTGGGGCGTTGCAGGGCTGATGGCTTCGGCATCAGACAGGCCCGCCCCCCAGCCGGTACAGACATGCGGGGCCCGGCGCCTGTGCGGGGGCCGGATACGCATGACCAATCTTGCTTTGAGACAAAGGAGAATGTGATGACACAGTTTGACTTAACCCCCTATTACCGCAGTGCTATCGGCCTCGACCGCATGGCCAGCCTGTTTGACAGCCTGGCAGAAAGCGCACAGTCCCAACAGGCGAACTGGCCGCCCTATAATATCGAAAAACAGGGTGAGACGGATTACCGGATTACCATGGCTGTGGCTGGTTTTTCCGCAGCTGATCTCGACATCACCCTGCATGAGCAGATGCTGTCTGTCACCGGCCGCACAGCAGATGAAACACAGCCCGACGGGCATGAATATCTGTATCGCGGGATTGCCGCCCGCCAGTTTGAGCGCCGTTTCCAGCTGGCTGATTTCATCCAGATAAAATCGGCAGAACTGAAAGACGGGCTGCTGCATATCAATCTGGTGCGCGAAATCCCAGAGGCGATGAAACCGCGCCGGATTGAAATTAACAATGGCGGAACGCTGATTGACATGAAAAAGAAAAAGCGGGCCTGAGGCGGAAAACCAACCGCCCGGTTATCCCCCCCAAAAAAAGACGCCCCTGGAGATAATGAACTGGGGGGGAAAATGAACCTGGGGAAAATGAACCGGGGGAAAACACAGGCGAGATAAAGATAGGGGGGGCGCTTACCGCCCCCTCTTCTCAGCTAGAAACAGCTGTGACGGGCGAGCGAGACCAGCCAGCCAGCGACCAGCCAGCGAGAGACTGGCCCGCTTTTCCGCCCGCGAGAGACTGGCCCGCCAGATACCAGCGAGAGAGAGACCCGCTTTTCCGCCCGCCCCGGTTTATGTTCTTTGGGCTTTATGTTCTTTGGGCTTTATGTCTTTTGGGCGAGGGCGGCCTGTGCGGCAGCCAGCCGGGCAATCGGCACACGAAAGGGCGAGCATGATACATAATCCAGCCCGACGCTCTCACAAAAGGCGACTGATTTTGGATCCCCGCCATGCTCACCGCAGATACCCAGCTTGATATCCGCGCGGCCCCTGCGCCCGCGCTCTGCCCCCATCTCAACAAGCGCGCCGACCCCCTCAATATCTATCGAGACAAAGGGATCAACCGGATAAATGCCCTTTTCTTCATAAGCATGCATGAAATTCGCTGCATCATCGCGGCTGATACCAAGGGCTGTCTGTGTCAGATCATTGGTGCCAAATGAGAAAAACTCTGCCTCTGTGGCCAGCTGTGCGGCACAGACGGCAGCACGCGGCAGCTCAATCATCGTGCCGACAAGATAGTCAATTTTCCGGCCCGTGGCAGCGGCAACCTCTGTGGCAGCCGCATCAATCACAGCACGGCAGATTTCAATCTCGCGCGCGGTTGCGGCCAGCGGCACCATGATTTCAGGCAGGGGGGCCGGGCCTGTGGCCGCCACTTCGCTGGCTGCCTCAAAAATGGCCCGCGCCTGCATGGCACAGATCTCTGGATAGGTGATCGCCAGCCGGCAGCCGCGGTGCCCCAGCATGGGATTGGATTCCCGCAGCCGCAGGGCCCGCTGGCGGGCCAGCTCTACAGACACACCGGCAGCCGCCGCCACCTCGGCCAGCTCTGCATCAGAATGCGGCAGAAATTCATGCAAGGGCGGGTCAAGCAGACGGATGGTTACCGGCAGGCCGGCCATAATTGTGAATAATTCAACGAAATCACGCCGCTGCATTGGCAAAAGCTGGTCGAGGGCCTGTTGACGCCCAGCTGTATCCACCGCCATAATCATCTGGCGCATGGCGACAATCCTGTCCCCGTCAAAGAACATATGCTCTGTGCGGCACAGACCGATCCCCTCTGCACCGAACTGGCGGGCCATGCGGGCATCTGCCGGGGTTTCGGCATTCGTGCGGACTTTCATCCGGCGCATCGCATCCGCCCAGCCCATGAGCGTTTCAAAGCTGTCGGAAAGCTGGGGCTGGATTTTGGCGATTTCACCGGCATAAATCTCGCCAGTACTGCCATCTATGGTGATCATGTCACCGTCATTAAATTCCCGTGTGCCGATGAAAATTTTCCCAGCCGCATGATCAATTCGCAGATCGCCCGCACCAGACACACAAGCCCGGCCCATGCCGCGCGCAACCACGGCTGCATGGCTGGTCATTCCGCCGCGTGCGGTCAGAATACCAGCAGCGGCATGCATGCCATGAATATCCTCAGGGCTGGTTTCAACCCGCACCAGTATCACCTGTTCACCGCCGGCGGCGCGTGCCTCTGCCTGATCAGCTGTCAGGACAATTCTCCCAGAGGCCGCGCCCGGCGAGGCAGGCAGACCACGGGCAAGGCAGATACGCTCTGCCGCTGGATCCAGGGTCGGATGCAAGAGCTGGTCAAGCGAGGCCGGGTTTATCCGGCTGACGGCCTGTTCTCTGGTGATCAGGCCTTCTGCTGCCATATCCACTGCGATTTTCAGCGCGGCTTCTGCTGTGCGTTTGCCGCTGCGGGTCTGCAGCATATAGAGCTTGTGCTTTTCTACTGTGAATTCCAGATCCTGCATATCTCCATAATGCGCCTCAAGGCGGGTGCGAACCGCATCAAGCTGGGCAAAGACCTCTGGCATTTCCTCTTCCAGCGACAACCCCTCACCAGCACCCGCCAGCCGGGCCGCGCGTGTCAGCGGCAAGGGTGTTCTGATGCCGGCAACCACATCCTCGCCCTGTGCATTGATGAGATATTCGCCGTAAAACGTATTATCCCCTTGCGAGGGATTGCGCGTGAAGGCAACGCCGGTGGCACAGTCATTGCCCATATTGCCGAACACCATAGCCTGAACATTCACAGCCGTACCCCATTCAGCCGGAATGTCATTCAGCCGGCGATATGTTTTTGCCCGGTTATTCATCCAGCTTGCGAAAACAGCCCCGACAGCTCCCCAGAGCTGATCCACGGCCCTTTGCGGGAACATTTTACCTGATTCTGCGCGCACTATCTCCTTGTAACGCTCTGTCAGGCCTTTCAGGGCTGCGGCGCTCAGCTCTGTGTCCTGGCTGACACCCTCTGCCATTTTCAGATCATCGAGCGCATCCTCAAACAGGCCATGGTCAACATCCATCACCACATCGCTGTACATCTGGATAAAGCGGCGGTAGCTGTCATAGGCAAAACGCTCATCACCGGTGGCCGCCGCCATGCCTGCGGCTGTTTCATCATTGAGGCCCAGATTAAGCACAGTATCCATCATGCCAGGCATGGATGCACGCGCCCCAGAGCGCACCGAAACAAGAAGCGGGTTTTCAGCATCACCAAAGCGGCGGCCGGTTTCTGTTTCTATCAGGCCGAGCGCGGTTTCCACCTGACCCCTCAATGCATCCGGATAGCTGTTCTGATGGGCATAATAATAGGTACAGACCTCTGTTGTGATGGTAAAGCCGGGCGGCACAGGCAGACCAATCGCTGACATTTCTGCCAGATTGGCCCCTTTTCCGCCCAGAAGATTACGCATATGAGCATCACCATCACAGGTCTGTGAGCCGAATGAATATACCCACTTTGTCATCTTTGTCCTCTGCTCCTCTATTATCCCTGCATGCTTCTTATATCGGCATACGTCTTATCCCTGCAGGCACCAGACATCTGGCCCGATGGCAGCAGCCCTATCCCTCAAGCTGGCCAAAATCTGCTATCTGCATCATTTTCATGCGTATCTGTGACAGCAGGGCCAGCCGGTTGGCCCGCACATCTGCATTGTCGCTGTTCACTATAACTTCATCGAAAAAGAGATTAATCGGTGCGGACAGGCCAGACAGTGAACGCATGGCCGCCTCTGCTGTGCTGGGTGTATCTGCGGGGCTGTCTGTCAGTTCCTGAACAGCGCGATAAAGCTGTTTCTCGGCACCGGCCTCAAACAGGCTGGCATCAACATCTGTGCCCAGCACACCCTTTTTTTCCTCTGCCTCCAGAATTGAGGCCACACGCCGCCAGCCAGCAACAAGGTCATGACCTGCTCTTGTTTGCAAAAAGCTGTCAAGAGCACCGGCCAGACGGCAGGCCAGGCGTACATCAACCGCTGTGGCCAGCTGCGGGGTGGCAAGTGCGGCCGCAACAACATCATGGCCCAAACCCTTGTCACGCAGACGCACGCGCAGCCGGTCAAAAATAAACCCCTGCAGCTCATCATCCGCGCGGTCATGGCCATGCAAACGGGCCGCAGCATCAAACAGCCGGCCAAGATCAAGTGTGAGATCAGCTTCATCAATCATGCGGATAATGCCAAGAGCGGCCCGGCGCAGGGCAAAGGGATCACGCGATCCTGTCGGTTTCTGGCCGATGGCAAAAAAGCCGGTTAATGTATCTGTCTTATCTGCCAGCGACACACATATCCCAATGACAGACTGCGGCACATTATCTGACGGGCCCTGCGGGCGGTAATGTTCACTGACCGCGGCGGCCAACTCTGTGCCCTCACCGGCATGTTCAGTGTAATAACCGCCCATAATGCCCTGTAATTCAGGAAACTCGCCAACCATGCCAGAGACAAGGTCTGTTTTTGCCAACAGGCCGGCCCGCCCTGCCAATGCCGGATCGCACCCCCCCAGCTCCTCAGCTATCATCGCTGAAAGTGTCTGCATGCGCTGTGCTTTTGCCCCCAGACTGCCCAGCCCTTCATAAAAGGTCACAGCAGACAGCGCATCCAAACAATCACCCAGCGGGCGGGCACGATCCTGTTCCCAGAAGAAACGGGCATCAGACAGGCGGGCTTTCAGCACCCGCTCATTACCGCTGGCAATCAGCCTGTCTTTTTCCTTGTCGGCCCTGCGGTTGGCAACGGTCATGAAAAACGGGGCCAGATTGCCGGGCGCACCATCTGGGCTGAGGGCAAAGAACTTTTGATGCACCTTCATGGATGTCACCAGAATTTCCGCTGGCAATGCCATGAAATCGGTTTCGATTTCGCCAGTAATCACATGCGGCCATTCCACAAGGCCGGTGATCTCATCAAGCAAGCCTTCATCTGTGACCGGCTGCAGGCCCCTGTCAGCGGTCACCTGGTCAAGCTGGGCCCGGATAACAGATTTGCGCTCAGCATGATCAACCAGCACAAAGGCTGCTTTCATATCGGCAATATAGCTGTCAAAGTCTTTTAGTGTTATCTGCCCTGGGGCATGAAAGGGATGTCCTTGTGTGCTGTTGCCGAACACAATAGCCATGCCGCCGCCCAGATCAAGGCGGCCGGCAAGGGGGCGGCCATCGACCAGCACATTTACAGCCCGCAGGGGGCGTACCCAGCTGAGGCGGCTGCGCGCCCAGCGCTGACTTTTCGGCCAGGGAAAATCTGCCAGCAGCCCGCAGACAAGGGCGGGCAGGCACTCTGCAAGCACGGCCCCGTCTTCTGTGCAGCTGGCAAAATAAAAGCGCCCTTTTTCTGTATCCTGCTGGATCAGCTTGTCTCTGGTCAGGCCAAGCGATTGACAGAACCCTTCGATGGCCCTGTCCGGGGCATCTGTGCGCGGCCCCCTCTTTTCTGTTATGCGCGCCGCCAGCTGTTCCTCAAGGCCGCTGACCTCTATTGCCATATGGCGCGGGCTGATTGCTGTTCGTGCAGCTGCGGGCGAGAATCCACGCGCCTGAAGTGCCTGTATCAGTAGCTGCTGCAGATCAGAAATGGCTTTGGCCTGCAGACGGGCCGGAATCTCCTCACAGCCGATTTCAAGAAAAACTGCGGTCATGTCACTGGCTTTCCTGCTGTCCGGCCCATGTCTCGCAACAGCCGCGGGCCAGCACCCGCACCCGCCCTATATAGGCCTGTCTTTCAGACACTGAAATCACGCCCCTGGCATCAAGCAGATTAAACAGATGGCTGGCCTTCATACATTGATCATAGGCTGGCAGGGCGAGCTGCTTTTCCAGCAACAGCTGGCATTCTGCCTCTGCATCGCGGAAATGCTGCAACAGCCTTTGTGTGTCAGCAACCTCAAAATTCCAGGTGGAAAATTCAATTTCCGCGCGCTGGAAGATATCGCCATAAACCTTGCCGCCCTTATCTTTTGGCACACCGTCCCAGTCCAGTTCATAGACATTCTCAACACCCTGGATGAACATGGCCAGACGCTCCACACCGTAGGTCAACTCAAGCGGCACCGGATCGCATTCCATCCCGCCAACCTGTTGGAAATAGGTGAATTGCGAGATTTCCATCCCGTCGCACCAGACTTCCCAGCCCAGTCCCCACGCGCCCAGTGTCGGGCTTTCCCAGTCATCTTCAACAAAACGGATATCATGGGCATGCACATCCAGCCCGATCGCCGAAAGCGAGCCAAGATACAGTTCCTGGCTGTCAGGCGGCGACGGCTTCATAATCGTCTGAAACTGGTAATAATGCTGCAGCCGGTTCGGATTCTCGCCATAGCGGCCGTCTGTGGGACGGCGTGAGGGCTGGACATAAGCTGCATTCCAGACATCATCAGGGCCAAGAGAACGCAGGGTGGTCGCCGGGTGAAAAGTTCCAGCGCCAACCTCCATATCATAGGGCTGGAGAATGACACAGCCCTGTTCAGCCCAATAGCCCTGAAGATTGAGAATAATTGATTGAAAGTCAGTCCGCATACACCAGCCACGCCACAGATAGATGACAATGCGCCGCGCTCTATGGCCGCGCCTGTCGGACACTAGCCAGACAAGGCCAAAAAATCAACTGCGAACAGGGCAGTTTTGTTTATCACAGCCCTGTGCGCTGACAAAGGCCCCGCATTGTGTGCATTCGCGCATCTCAACAGAGCTGTCATGGGGCTGTTCTGTGTTGTTTTGGCGCGACGTGTGTGCCTGTTGATTCTGTGCCTGGCTCCTGTTAGCGGCTTGTTTTTTCCTGTGATCAGACCAGCGAAACAGCATCCAGACACACCAGATGATCAGAATAAGGGCAATCAGTTTTGACGGTGACAGCATGAAGGTGCCTCTCTTCTTCTGTCTAGAGGCCGAAGCGCTGCAGGAAGCTGCGCGCCTCAAGGCGGGATATCAGCGCATCTACCGCCTGTTCAGCCAGCCCTGCCCCAAAGGGCAGAAAGCCGCGCTTCTGGGCAATGGCAATCTGGCGCACATCCGGCCCAAAGCGGGCCTCTGCTATATCATGCAGCAGACCAATACCATCTATCAGGCCCAGCTCTGCTGCCTGGCGCCCAGTCCAGAAGCGGCCGCTGAACAGCTCGTCCTCATCACCGTTCAGTCTTGTGCCGCGGCGCTGGCGCACATAGCTGATGAACTGTTCATGAATATCAGACTGCAGGCTTTTCAGCCAGGCCACATCATCAGGATTTTCTGTGCGGAACGGATCCAGCATGGATTTTGACCTGCCACTGGTATAGACGCGTCGCTCTATCCCCAGCTTTGACAAAGCCTCTGGAAAGCCGAATCCGGCAGAAATCACGCCGATAGAGCCGATGACAGAGGCAGAGCTGGCATAAATCTCATCACCGGCCGCAGCCAGCCAATAGCCCCCAGATGCCGCCACATCCTCACAGAAGGCCAGTACCGGGACATCCTTTTCCTTTGCCAGCTGGCGGATACGGGCGGCAATCAGCTGGGACTGCACCGGCGATCCCCCGGGCGAGTTGATAACCAGCATGACCGCCTTGATGCGCGGCACGGAAAACGCCTTTTTTAGCAAAGGGGCCATAGTGTCAAAATTCAGTCCCCGGCGCAGGCCGCTGCTCTGGCCGCCGATCACGCCGGACAGCCTTATAACTGCCACCCGCGGCGGCCGTTTTTTCCAGAATTTCAGCCTGTCAAACAAACCCATTACTCTGTCTCATTTCCGTTATTTTGCCGGCCCTCATCTTTACGGCCCTCATCTTTACGGCTGTCATTTTTATGGCCGTCACTGGCTATGCCCGCAGATGACGGGTTGCCGGATGTTGTAGCACAAGGCCTCCGCCCTTCAAAATTCTTTGTGCCTCATCAGTCAGCGCGCCTGACGGGTGATGCAGAACCAGCCCCGACAATAACGCCATCGTCCCTTTTACTCCCTTGCGGGCTGTGATGATCATCCGCACTGCCGGGCTGCCGGGAAACGACCATACAGGAAACAGCAAAATCTCTCCGGCCCCGCCTGTGCGAAGTGCGGCCATTACCTCGTCTGTGCGGTCGGCGCGCACAATGAAACTGATCCGGCCCTTTGGCCGCAATGCCCAGAGCCCGCTGGCCACCCATTGCCCCAGCCCCGCCCCATCACCATTATGGGCAAGGCTCCGCCGTCGCGAGCGCGGCGGCTGGTCACTGTCATGATGAAAGGGGGGATTGGCAATAACCTGGTCAAAACTGTGTTTCAGCACTGGCGGCATGGCCGTTATATCACCGCCAACAGCGCGGATAAAATCAGCCTGTTTATTTGCCGTGATATTTGTCTGCAGAAGGCTGAGGCACAACGCATCCTTTTCAATCGCGGTGAAATGTCCGCCGGCAAGCCGGCAGCGCATCGCCAGCGATACGGCCCCGACACCCGCCCCCATATCCAGCACCCGCTGCACGGCTCCTTCTGCCAGCTGCACAGAGGCGGCCAGTAGCACCGCATCCGTTCCTATGCGGTACCCGTCTGTTGGCTGGCTGATCTGAACCCTGCCATCCAGAAAACTGTCATGGCTGAGCGCGGCGGGGGGCGCGGGCTGCGGGCTGTGCCGTTCAGTCGTCATAAAGCTGTCCTTCATCTGCCAGCAGATTACGTGCCGGACGGAGATAGGCAGGGGCCACCATCACCCGCCGGGGAAACGCGCCGATACCGCCCTCCAGGGCCGAGATATGCTGATCAAAGACGACATGCGGTATAGCCGCCTCTGAGAGCAGGGCGCGGATAAAGGTCAGCCTGACCGGGTCACAGGTTCTTATCAGACAATCCATAAACAGCAGTATCTGTCATATCATAAAGTCTGCCAAGCCCTGTAACAGACGGCCAGTACAGATGATCCGGGCACAGGCAGGCTTTTTCACTTGCCCCCTTGGGTCAACCGCCTTAATTACTGGTCATGACTGAAAAAAGCAGAACCATCCGCACAGACACCCCTTCCACGCTCGGGCCGATGCTGGCCCTGACGGCCGGGCCCATGGTATCTGTCAATGATGTCATTCTGGAAAAGATGGGCTCAGACGTGCCGCTGATACCAGAGCTGGCAGGCCATCTGATAGCCGCAGGGGGCAAGCGCATGCGCCCGATGCTGACCATCATGGGGGCACTGGCCGGCATGCAGGACAGCCAGCACAGCAGATTGCCCCGCGCGGCCTTGTATCTGGCGGCAGCGGTGGAATTCATCCATAACGCAACATTGCTGCATGATGATGTGATTGATAATTCTGACAAACGGCGGGGGCAGGATACAGCCAATGCGCTGTGGGGGAATGAGGCCTCTGTCCTGGTCGGGGATTTTCTGTTTGCCCGGGCATTTGAGCTGATGGTGGATACAGGCGATATCAGTGTGCTGGGGCTGCTGTCATCTGCATCTGCACGGATTACAGAAGGTGAGGTCAAACAGATGAGCATGGCTGGCAGGCCAGACAGTTCGCTGGATGATTACCTGTCTGTTATCACAAACAAAACTGCGATTTTATTTGCCGCCGCGATTGAGGCCGGGGCGCGTGTCGGCGGCGGCTCTGCTGCGTGCTGTGCGGCCCTGCATGATTATGGGCTGGCGCTGGGCCGGGCCTTTCAGATATGCGATGATGCACTTGATTACGGCTCTGGCCTTGCGGATATGGGCAAGAATGCCGGGGATGATTTTTATGACGCGAAAGTCACTATGCCGGTGATACTGGCATGGCAGGCGGGCAGTGAGGATGAGCACAGCTTCTGGCAGCGTACCATAGGAACACATGATTACCGCCAGGGCGATCTGGAACAGGCCCGCCGGATTCTGGGCCGCCACAGCGCTGTTGAAACCGCATTGGCCGCAGCGCGCGAACAGGCACAGACCGCGGTTTCAGCCCTCGCCCCGCTGGGCACGGGCCCGCTGACAGACGCCTTGTGCGCCGCGGCCCGCTTTGCCGCCGCCAGGGCCTATTAAAGGGGGGGCGTTTAGAACGCCCTGAACTCATCCAAAAACATTAATTCCGGCGTTGCTTAAAGGACGTTCAGACCGCAAAGGCTTTTTTATCTGCTGACGGGGCGGCCTTTCATCTTGTCAAAGCTGCGGATGCCAGACATGCCCAGCAGCCCGCAGAGCAGTTCAAACAGGTGATCACGGGGCAGCTGCGGCAGCTCAATTGTCAGATCGGCAGCCGCCGCGGCCGCCTGTTCAACAGGCGCCCCCAAAAACACCCAGAATACGCCCAGCGCGCATGACCAGCCCACCAGAAATACAGAGCCGCTGTTCAGCGCATTGCGGTTCAGCTGGTGCTGGGCTGCATTCGCTTGTGAAAGCATGGCCGCCTCTTTCGCCAGCTCTGTGTCCAGCTGGCCACGGACATGACGGATAATCCCGGCTGTCTGTTTGCTGTCACCTGGCAAATGCTGCTGCAGGGCCCCTTCAACTGCCCGCTGCCATGCAACATAGTTCAGCCGGTCATCAGATTCTGCCAGAGCTTCGTCCCATGCCCTGGCAAAACAGGTATCCTGTTTGCGCTGATGATAGGCAGCAGCGCGGGACAGGCCACAAATTTAGCCGCAATTGTCACATTGCCAGTGTGGGCAAGGCAGAGTAAAATGACGCCCGCGCCGTTCTGTTCGGCATCACCTCTCTCTTTTCCGGAAACAGCCCACAGGCGAAAAATCTGAATTCCTGCAGTCTATATTTGGATTGATCCTATTTTGTTCTATTTGTCAAGTTTCATTTTCAGCAATGATAGTCAGCAATTTTACCAGCGCCTTATTATAGCGCATATTTAAATGTGTCCGGCTCATGCCAAAACGCCTCTACAAGGCTGACCATGGCACTTTGCAGGCCCGTGCCCAGACCAGTGTGCGGCTGCCGGGATCAAGCGCGCTGAGCCAGTCAAATATTTCGTTCATCCTGTCAATTTCAAGAGGATTAGGAACAAATCTGGGCTGACCGCGCGGCTGCAAGACAAACGGCGCCGTATCATGGATAATGTCCGGCCAAGCCGAGCGCATCTGACAGGGCCTCTCATGCGGATCACGTGGCAAGGCAGCCAGTGTGACCGCTGCCTGCCGCAGGCGCACCTTTAGCACAGCCGCTTTCTGGGACTGCATGATTTTTACTCCATTTGCAAAAAAATTAAATTATTATAGGATATTTCCAATTTAATAATATTATCTCTTTGGATCATATAGACTGGGTTTACACATAGTAACAGGTGACCCGCTGCACAACAGCTGCAGAGAGCTTGACAGACCCGCCGGCTTTCGGCGCGGCCTAGCTTATTTTCAGGGATGCTGGCCCGGGCTTGTGTATCGGGTGCTGCATTTCAGGGCTTTACTTTAGTCAGAGACGGGACATAAATATGGACAGACAGAGGCAGAGGCTGCTGACAGCATTAAAGTCCCATCCGCCGCGCATGCTGCGGACATTGTCACGCCAGCTGGGTCGCAATGATGCGTATTTACACCAGTATCTCTATCGCGGCAGCCCACGCCGTCTGCCAGAGGATATCCGCTACAGGCTGGCGTCTCTTTTACAGATTCCAGAAGAGGGTCTGCGTGACAGCACAGTGTCACCTGCCCCCCCGCATGCCCATGTGCGGGTGCCCTTTTTGGATATTCAGGTCAGCGCGGGGCATGGCAGCTTTGTCACAGATGATGAACAGCGCGGCGGCTGGTTATTTGATCGTGCGATACTGCGCCAGATTCATTCTGGCCCGCCTGAGAATCTACGACTTTTGTCAATACGCGGCGATTCAATGGAACCTGTTCTCAATGACGGGGACTGCATCATGGTGAATACAGCCGACATTCAGCCCAGTCCCCCGGGCATTTTTATCCTGCATGACGGTATCGGTATCATGGCCAAGCGTCTTGAGATTGTCCCACAGGGAGAGCCAGCCCTCATCCGGATTTCGTCTGCCAATCCGCAATACAGTGCCTATCAGCGCCCAATTAATGATATAACGATTTTAGGCCGGGTGGTCTGGTTCGGGCGCGCGCTCAGCCACCGGTAAACAATTGCCGCCATCATTAATGTATGTAAAGCACAAGCCTATGCCAAAATCACCGCCACACAGACATAAAAAATCACGCCCCCCGAAGGCGCGCCCCCGCCAGCACACCGAAACTGAAAAAGCGCGCGCCCTCCCCCGCAACAGCCCCGAGCTGAGCGTAGAAATAACCCGCATCGGTGCCCGCGGCGATGGGATCGGCAAGGCCCGCTATACAATCAATTGTCAGACCGGGAACTATAACATCTTTGTGCCGGGAACGCTCGCCGGGGAAATCGTCAGGGTGCGTCCGCACAGCATAACCGCACAGGGTCTGCGGGCTGAAATTATTGAGCTGCTGTCCGCCAGCCCGCATCGCCGCACGCCGCCCTGTCCGCATTTTGGCCAATGTGGCGGCTGCCAGCTGCAGCATCTCAGCACAGACATCTATCGCAGCTGGAAGTCAGAACAGCTCTTTGCGCTGATGGAACAGGCCGGCCTCAGCACTGGTTGCATGCAGACACCTTTCTGGGGAGAGGATTTTCAGCGCCGACGCGCAACCTTTGCTTATAAACAAACAAAAAACGGCCTTCTTGTCGGATTTTTTGAACGCCAGTCGCATTTTATCATACCCGCTGCTGACTGTATTATCCTGAACAGCAGCCTGTCCGCCCTTATAGCTGGTCTGGGCGATTGGGGGGATAACAGGCTTGGGGCCGGGGCGTCCGGGCGTCTGCAGGTCAATCAGCTGGACAGTGGCCCTGATATCACCATATATCCTGATCAGTTGCTCTCAGCAGCAGCGCTCAGCGCACTTGCTGCAGCAGCAGCAAAACTGGACTGCGTGCGTCTGTCAATTGTTCAGCCTGACTCGGGTCTGCCTTTGACATTGATTATGCCAAAAACCGCGCTTCTGAACAGTTTCGGCCTTGACCTTGTTCCGCCGCCAGCTGCTTTTTTGCAGGCCAGCACACAAGGAGAGGTAGCTCTGCGTGCATTTGTGTCCGGTTCAATAGAACAGAACAGCCTGTCTGGAACAAAGATTATTGATCTGTTCTGTGGCTGCGGGACGTTGTCAGCGCAATTTCTTTCCCGCGGCTGTCATCTGCACGCCTGTGACAGTGACAGCGGTGCTGTTACAGCTTTTGAACAGGCCGCCAATCAGGCCGGGTATGGTCAGAATGCCCGCTTTGAGCGGCGCAATCTTATCACAGCCCCTTTATTGCCAGACCAGCTGAACGGGGCTGATTATGTGATTATGGATCCGCCGCGCAGCGGCGCCGGAGCACAGGCAAAAATGCTGGCCAGCAGCACTGTGAAAACGGTCATCATGATTTCCTGTCATTTGCACAGCTTTGTGCGTGATATGTCTGTTTTAGTTCATGACGGCGGCTATGAAATTGACACAGTCCAACTGATTGACCAGTTCATTTATTCCCCTCATTGTGAGATAGCCGCCTGTCTGCGCCGCCCCGGCGGGATTAAAAATGACGATGAGGGATAATTAAACGGCAGCTAACAGGCAATCTGGCATAACAGCGCAGAAGAAAAGCTGATGAAAAAATATTCTGTATCTCTGCACGGGCACGCCACCTCTGTTTCTCTTGAACCTGAATTCTGGGAACAGTTGTGCAGGATAGCAGAACAGCGCGGACAATCAGTTTCCAGCCTTATAAGACAGATAGATGACAGCCGGGGCCCCCGTGCTTCTGCGGGTCTGTCTGGCGCATTGCGATTATTTGTTCTGGACAGCCTGATAAACAGACCAAACGCCTGAACGGGCCAACAGAATAAAATTATGTCTGGTTTGCAACAGAAATCAGCGGCAATTCAGTTTCATTGTGATATAATCAAGACCGCTGCCAGACAGGCAGATGACAGGCCCCGGCATGATCGCAATAAGCTGTGAGACAATAATACGCCCATGCAGATGAAGATTGCCATTCTACAGACAGGCCGTAATAACCAGGCACTGAACAGGCAGTTTCCTGAGTATCCGGAGATGTTTGAAACATTGCTTTGCAGTGTCGGGGCACGGGATATGCCGCAGCTGAATTTTACCCGCTTTGCCGTGCTCGATGGCATATTCCCGTCCGCGCCCGGTGATTTTGACGGCTATATTATCACCGGTTCTTCAGCAGGCGTTTATGAAGATCATCACTGGCTTGCACCCCTTTTTGATTTCATCAGGGACTGTCATGCAGCACAGATACCTGTCTGCGGCGTCTGCTTTGGTCATCAGGCGGTTGCCTGTGCGCTTGGCGGCACAGTTATCAAATGGCCGCAGGGCTGGGAAGTTGGCGTCAACCAGATGCGTATTGAACAGGCTCCGGAATGGCTCAGACCCTCTGGCAGACAAAATGGGCAGACAGTTTCACTGATTTATTTTCATCAGGATCAGGTCACAGAACTGCCAGTTGGCGCTGTACGAATGGCTGGAAACAGCTTTTGTAAAAACGCTGCCTATTATATTGACCACCATATATTTTGTCTGCAGGGCCATCCAGAATTCACCCCCTCCTATTCACATGCCCTGCTGGCCGCATTAAAAAGCCGCATCGGCACAGAACAGACAGACAGGGCCCTTTCATCGCTTGCCTCGGCCACTGACAGTGCAGATGCCGGACGCTGGATAGTGGACTTCTTCTGTCAGGCACACAGGGCGCGTGGCCGCTCAGCACAGTCAGGGCAAATATGAATGGCACTCATTATCGGGCTTGATACAGGCGGCACCTTCACAGATGCGGCGATTATCGATTCTGAAAGCCGCATGATTCTGGCCACAGCCAAGGCGCTGACAACACGCCATGACCTGTCTGTTGGTGTTGGTCATGCTGTGTGTTCTGCACTGACCGCCTGGGGCGGCGACAGAGCAGCGGTAAGCCTTGTCAGCCTATCAACAACCCTGGCGACAAATGCAGTTGTGGAAAGTGTCGGCGGGACTGCCTGTCTGGTTCTTATCGGCTTTGACAATGAAAGTCTTGGCCGCGCAGGCCTGAGTGATGCGCTTGGAAGCGAGCCGTGCATTTTTGTTGCCGGCGGACATGGGCCGGATGGCCGCCCCCAATGTACCTTTGATTCAAATGCGCTGCTGCAGGCGGTGAAGGGCATGAAACACCGGGTCTCAAGTTTTGCTATTGCCGGTTATTTTGCCACCCGCAACCCTGAACATGAGCTGGCCGCCCGCGAGATCATAACAAGGGCCAGCGGGCTTCCAGTTACCTGCAGTCATGAATTATCCTCATCTCTTGGCGGGCCGCGCCGGGCGCTGACCACACTTTTGAACGCCCGTCTGATCAGCCTGCTGGACAGGCTGATCAGCGCCACAAGGGCGGAGATGGGCAAACAGGGACTGAACTGCCCGCTGATGGTCGTCAAAGGCGATGGATCGCTGCTGCAGGCTGATTTTGCCCGCAGCAGGCCGGTGGAAACCATCCTTTCAGGGCCGGCCGCCAGCCTGTCAGGGGCAGCCTTTCTTGCTGATACACGCCATGCAGTCATTGCTGATATTGGCGGGACAACAACAGATATTGCCCGCCTTCAGGGCGGGGCACCCATGCTCAGCCGTGACGGCGCCAATGTCGGGGGATGGCGCACAATGATAGAGGCAGCGCATATCCGCACGTCCGGCCTTGGCGGGGATTCTGAAATCAGGCCAGACAGCCGGGCCCTGGAAGCCAGGCTGCAGCTGGGCCCCAGGCGCGCAGTTCCGCTCAGCCTGTTATGCTGCGATCACCCAGACATAACTGATCTGATGACACTGCAGCTCAACCAGCCCATTGCCCAGCCCACAGACGGCCGCTTTGTTATACCGGTCATGCCGGACGGGGTGCCGGACTGGCTCAGCCGGTCCGAGACGCGGCTAGCCCAAACGGTGCTTGATGCCGGAATGATGGCGCTGTGTGAGCTGGCAACAACGCAGGTGGCCCTTGGGGCGGTTGACAGGCTTGTGCGGCGCGGGCTGTTGATGCTCTCTGCCTTTACACCGACTGACGCCAGCCATGTTTTGGGTCATTTTAACCGTTTTGACAGTCAGGCGGCCCTGTGCGGCGCGCGCTTGCTGGCTCGCCAGAAATCGGCGAACGGGAATGAAATTGCTGACAGTCCAGAGGCTGTCAGCCAAATGGCACTCGATGAATTGACGCTGAAATCAGCCATTGCCATTCTGGATACCGCCTTTGCTGAACAGGGGGCGGCTGAACATACCATCTCCTCTTCTGTATTTCTGGTAAACAGCCTGAAACAGCGCCAACAGCAGCTTTCAACAGAAATAAAAAATCCGGATAGTAAGGCAGCTAATAAAATGGCGGCCATCGCCAGTACCACCCTCAGCCTGGATATGCCGCTTGTTGCGCTGGGCGCATCGGCCGCCGCCTATTATCCCGACATTGCCCGCCTGTTAGGAGCAGAGCTGATTGTCCCGCCCTTTTCTGAGGTGGCCGGCGCGGTAGGCGCCGCCGCCGGGTCTGTGCGCCAGCGCGTGATGATACTGGTTACCCAGCCGTCTGAGGGCGTGTTCCGGATTCACCTGCCGGCTGGCCCTATTGATTTGCCTGACCTCAAAGCTGCTCTGAAACAGGCAGAGTTGCATGCCACAAACCTTGCAGCAGAGCGTGCGCGCGCAGCCGGGGCCAGCATTGTTACTGTCAGCATGGATAGACAAATTAACGAAGTCAGCCTGGGGCCGGACAAAACAGTTTTCCTGCAGGCCACCATTACAGCAGATGCAACCGGCACCCCAGCGTAAGTGGGGGGGGTCAATCTGTGCTGAAAATCAAAATGGGGGTGGTAACCCTCTGTATCGAGGGGGGAAAAATGGTGGGCCCGGCAGGACTCGAACCTGCAACAACACGGTTATGAGCCGTGGGTTCTAACCAATTGAACTACAGGCCCCACAAAATCCCTGATGACATAACCGCCTGTTGCCCGTCCGCCCGCAAAAGGGGCATCCCAAACAGACACAGGCTATCATGCCCAGCATGCCCGGCATGCCCGGCTGTTTCCTGTCCTGTGCAGACAGGAAACACCTGCCCCTTAGTGACGGATTGCACAGCAAAAGGCAAGCCCAATTCTGCGCGCACCTGTCAGCAACATCTAAACCTTATTTAATCAATGCTCTAGGAATGACCGCAATTTGCGTGACCGCGAGGGGTGCTTTAGCTTGCGCAGGGCCTTTGCCTCTATCTGGCGGATACGCTCACGCGTTACTGAAAATTGCTGGCCGACCTCTTCCAGCGTATGGTCAGTATTCATCCCAATGCCAAAACGCATCCGCAAGACCCGCTCCTCACGCGGGGTCAGCGATGCCAGCACCCGCGTTGTCGTCTCACGCAAATTGGAATGGATGGCGGCGTCCAACGGCTGAACCGCGTTCTTATCCTCAATGAAATCACCCAGCTGGCTGTCCTCTTCATCCCCTATAGGGGTTTCAAGGCTGATAGGCTCTTTGGCAATTTTCAGGACTTTCCGCACCTTGTCCAGCGGCATGGACAGCTTTTCCGCCAGCTCTTCGGGTGTCGGCTCACGCCCGATTTCATGCAGCATATGGCGTGATGTGCGCACCAGCTTATTGATTGTCTCTATCATATGCACGGGAATACGGATAGTGCGCGCCTGGTCAGCAATAGACCGGGTTATCGCCTGGCGGATCCACCAGGTGGCATAGGTTGAGAATTTATACCCCCGGCGGTATTCAAATTTGTCCACTGCCTTCATCAGGCCGATATTGCCTTCCTGGATCAAATCAAGAAACTGCAGCCCGCGATTGGTGTATTTCTTGGCAATTGATATCACCAGCCGCAGATTGGCTTCTACCATTTCCTTTTTTGCGCGCGCAGCTTCACGCTGGCCGCGCTGAATGGTCTGGACAACATCGCGCAGCTCTGTGACAGTCAGTCCGACATCATCTGCTATCAGCTGCATTTTCTTAATATTATCCTTGATATCAGTTTTATAGGTGCTTTTCAGCTTTTCCCATGATTTTGTCCTGAAGCTGTCATCCGGCCAGCTGGTCACAGTCTCAGCCCCTGTCCAGGCCGCCATAAACTGTTCACGCGGCACCCCACAGCCAAGGGCAAGACGCATCATGCTGCCGTCTATAGAGGTCATATGACGATTCATATCGGATAATTGCTGGTTCAGACTTTCCAGCCGGTTGGCATGCAGATAAACAGACTGCATTTCCTCAACCAGCTTGATTTTCATCGCCGCCAGCTCTGCTTCTTTCGGTACTGTCAGGCTGTTGCCCTTTTGTGCGGCAGCCACCTTTTTGTCCTGCAGACTGACATATTTGACAAACAGCTTTTCGATGGTTTTGAACTGCCGCATTACATCATCAAAAACCGCCTCTTCCATCGCTGCCAGTGATAATGTCATCTCATCGCTGTCATCATCACCATTGTCATCGTCACTGTCATTGTCATTATCGCTGTCATCATCTTGATCATCATCCTCATCATCATCGTGATCGGCCTGATCAAGCTGGCCAGCCCCGGTGGGCAGACCGCTGTTATCCTCAAGCGGGGCCCCGTTCAGGCGGATGTAAGTCAGGTCAAGGTCAATAATGTCACGCAGCGGTACGGCATGCTCCCTGACCTGCTGGGCCCAGGTTAAAAGCGCGCGGATCGCCAGGGGTGATTCACATATACCGCCGATCATCATTTCACGCCCGGCCTCTATGCGCTTGGCAATGGCAATCTCACCCTCGCGTGACAGCAGCTCAACAGTGCCCATCTCGCGCAGATACATACGCACCGGATCATCAGACCCGCTGACTTCACTGTCGGAAAGATTGCCAGATTGCACACCCTCCTGCTCACCCTCATCACCGCTGCTGTCCACATCCTCAGGTGCCTCGACAACAGTGACACCCATATCACTGAGCGCAGCCATCACATCTTCAATCTGCTCTGAGGTCAGCTCACCCTGCGGCAGGGCAGCATTCAGTTCATCATGCGTAACATAGCCGCGATCCTTCCCTCTTTTAATAAGGGCTTTGACGGCCTGATTCTTGGTGTCCAGAACAGGTGCGTCACTGGTCTGTTCCGGCTTGTCTGCCTGTGCTGCTGTGCTTTGCTTGCGCGCCATTATATTGTCATCCCCCGAAATATGGAAATCACTGTGCAGGGCCGTCCTGTCCCCAGCGTGCCGGCCGGCCCCTGCTGTTGGCAAGCCGGCCGAGAATCTCTTCTATATAATCCCGTGCCCTGGCGGCTGTCATCTGTTCAGGGGTCTGGCCCAGCCTGGCCTGCATATCCTGTCCAAACAGCTCATCAACTGTCATTTCATTGCCAGACAAACTTAAATGATGCCTGAGCGCGGCGCCGTCAAGGTCTGGTGATGCAATAAGCGTGTCAATTATTATTTTTTTCAGATTTTCAAGCTCTGAATCAGTAAACACAGCCACGGCCAGCTGCTCAGCGAAATCTGAAAACAGTTCTGGAAAGCTGATCAGTAACATAAGAACAGCCTGATACTGCCGTCTGCGGCCGGTTCTTGGACGCGGCTGGCCCATCATGGCTGTGCGGCCGCCTGCCCCCTGCCGCCCGCCGCGGCCCTCAGCCCGCATAGAGGCAATTCTGAACTCAACATCATCGAGATAGGCGGTGCGTGTCTGGTTATGGGCGATTGATCTGACAATCCTGCGTATTTCAGACCAGAAGGCTGCCCGGGCGCTGGGTTGTGTGCGGGCATCATCCAGCCGGTATTCAGCATATTTGCGTACCCACAGGCTCTCTAACAGGCCGCTGGCTGAGGCGATGACACGCTGCAGGCCGTCCTGACCCTGTTCTTTCAGGATATCATCGGGATCCTGTCCCGCTGGCAGGCTGGCCACTCTTACGCTTTTGTCAGGCTCAAGCAGCGGCATAATGCGCTCTATCGCCCGGCTGGCGGCCTTTTGCCCGGCCATGTCGCCGTCAAAACAAAGCACAGGCTCGCGGTGCAGTTTCCAGACCAGCTGCATCTGCTGTTCTGTCAGTGCTGTGCCGAGCGGTGCAAGCGCAGCGGCCTGTCCACTGGCGCTGACCGCGATAACATCCATATAACCTTCTACCACAAGCAGCGGCAGCCCGCGGCGCACAAGCGCACGCGCCTGCGGCCAGCCGTACAGAACTGCCTTTTTGGAAAAGGTCGGCCCTTCAGGAGAGTTCAGATATTTTGGCTGGGCAACACCAAGCGCGCGCGCGCCAAAGGCAATCACCCGCCCCTGCCGGTTCTGAATCGGAAACATTACGCGGTCGCGGAAATAGTCGTAAACCCCGCCATCCCTGTCTGATATCCCGGCCAGACCCGCCTCAAGAACAACTTCCTTTGCAAAGCCCCGTTGCTGGAGGCTGGCAAAAAGGCCTGTGCGCGGCGCATAGCCCAGCATGAATTGCTGAATAACCTCGGCACTCAGCCCGCGTTTGTTGATATAATCGCTGGCCGTCCTGCCTGCGGGTGCGGACAGGCTGCTCTGATAAAAGCTGGCAGCAGCCTCTAAGGCATCTATTGCAATTTTGCGTTTTTCTGTACGGGCGCGGTCTTCAGGACGGCTGTCAGGCACAGCCATCCCCGCCAGGTCAGCCAGATAACGCACAGCTTCCATAAAATCCAGCCCGTCATTCTCTCGCAGGTAACTGATGGCATCACCACTGACACCGCAGCCAAAACAGTGATAAAACCCCTCAGCGTCATTAACATAAAACGATGGTGTTTTTTCAGAATGAAACGGGCAGAGGCCGGCAAGACGCCCGCCTTTGGCAGCCAGCCGCACCCGTTTTCCGATAAGATCGGACAAGGTGATTCGCGACCGGAGGTCTTCAATGAATTCTGCTGGAACTGCCACGCTTCTCTTTATCGCAATGGGGTTCAATTATTCGCTTGCAACAGCCAGAAATCTGCCTGTCCGCCACAATTCAATGCCGATAAAACAGGCAAATTCTAGCTCATAAGAGCAGATTTGACCATCTGGCTGGCAGCGGAAAAATCCATCTGGCCGGCATAATTCTCTTTCAGATGCGCCATTACCTTGCCCATATCCTTAACAGAGGATGCAGCTGTTGCCTTAATTGCAGATGTGATAGCTTTATCGATTTCAGCCTCATCGAGCTGGACGGGCAGGAACTGTCTGATGATAGCGATTTCCTGTTCCTCTGCGGCAGCAAGCTCTGGACGGCCGCCGTCATTGTACATTTTGGCTGATTCATTACGCTGTTTTATCATTGTCTGCAGCATTGACAGGATTTCATCATCAGAAATACCGTCATGGTTATTTTGTGCCCGCGCCGCAATGTCACGGTCTTTCAGCGCCGCACTGATCAGCCGGATTGTCGACAATGCGGGCTGATCTTTTGATTTCAGTGCCTCTTTCATGGCCTGTGCAATATTATCGCGCATGCCTTCCATCCTGTTCACTATTATTCCGATAGTTACTGTTTTTTTCAGGCCCGGCTGTCTGTGCCCCCCGGCGGAACAGCGCTGATGCCTTGCAGTCAATCGTGCTTCTTGTACGCCATGACTGATTTTCTTGCAAGACAAGACTTGACCAGCAGCCCCTGAGCAGAGTAGATAGTGGCAATTTTGTCCTGACTGCGGCGCGCGTGCCCCTGACAGCCCAGGGTCTGTGTCTGCACTGCCTGACCTGAACAGAATTATGGGCCAGAACAGAATTATAGGTAAGTTTATGTTAACCCATGCTGACAGGGAACCCGTTCTGATGCCAGATGCCGCCTTTGAGGTCAGTCAACTTCCTCCCTTCATCCTGCCAGGCGCACCGACCGCCCTTCTCCTTCTGGAAGACGGCAGTTCGTTTTATGGAACCGGTTTCGGGGCAGAGATAGTGCGTGTCGGCGAAGTCTGTTTCAACACCTCAATGACCGGTTATCAGGAAATTATGACAGACCCGTCCTATGCCGGACAGATCATCACATTCACCTTTCCCCATATCGGCAATACCGGCACTAATTCGGCTGATATTGAAACTGTCACACCTGCTGCTCTTGGCATGATTGTCCGTAATATGCCGACACAGCCGTCAAACTGGCGTTGCGAGCACCCCTTGCAGGACTGGCTGAGCGCACATAACCTGCCCGGCATTGCTGGTATTGACACACGCGCGCTGACCCGCCTTATCCGTGACAGGGGGGCGCCAAAGGGTGTTTTATGTCACAGTGCTGACGGTAATTTTGACCTTGCAGACCTGCAGCGCAGGCTGCAGGAATGGCCCGGCCTCAAAGGGATGGATTTAGCCAGTTCTGTTACCACTGCAGAGGCTTATGGCTGGCAGGAAGGCAGCTTTGCGCTCGGCACCAGCAGTGCGCCAACACCAAAGGGCAGTTTTCATGTCGTGGCCGTGGATTTTGGCTGTAAGCAGAATATCCTGCGCTGTATGGTTGATGCGGGCTGTACTGTTGACATTGTGCCGGCAGATACCAGCGCTGCTGATATTCTGGCAATGAACCCTGATGGAATCTTTCTTGCCAACGGCCCGGGTGATCCGGCTGCCACAGCCGATTATGCTGTGCCTGAAATCCGCCGGCTTACCGACTCTGGTCTGCCCGTTTTTGGCATCTGTATCGGACATCAGCTCCTTGCCCTTGCTTTTGGCGGACGCACAGCAAAGATGGCGCGCGGTCATCGCGGCGCCAATCATCCGGTGCGCGATCTGACAACAGGAAAAATTGAGATAACCAGCCAGAATCACGGCTTTGTAGTAGAGCCAGACAGCCTGCCAGATGATCTAGAGGTCACGCATATCTCGCTGTTTGACCAGTCAGTTGAAGGGCTGCGCCACAAGACAAAACCGGTCTTTTGTGTGCAGTACCACCCTGAATCATCACCGGGGCCGCATGATTCCCGCCATCTGTTTGCACGATTTGTTGATTTGATGAAAGCACATAAGAAAAAATAATCGCCTATCCTGTCCCCTTAATGCCGTTGACTGACTTTATCAGGTAATTGCCATGCCACGCCGCAAAGATATTTCTTCCATTATGATCATCGGGGCCGGGCCGATCATTATCGGTCAGGCCTGTGAGTTTGACTATTCCGGGGCGCAAGCCTGCAAAGCGCTCAAACAAGAGGGCTTCCGTGTTATTCTGGTCAATTCAAATCCGGCCACTATTATGACCGATCCTGAAATGGCCGATGCCACTTATATTGAGCCCATAACCCCAGAGATTGTTGCCCGAATTATTGAAAAAGAACGCCCTGATGCGCTGTTGCCGACCATGGGGGGACAGACGGCTCTGAACACGGCCCTTGCCCTGCACCGCACAGGGGTGTTGGAAACATTCAATGTAGAGCTTATCGGCGCCCGACCGGCAGCGATCGAGAAAGCAGAAGACAGGGCCCTGTTCCGCAAGGCCATGGATTCCATAGGCCTGGAATCGGCAAGATCACGCACAGTCAAATCCTTTGATGATGCGATAGCCGCGCTTGATTTTGTCGGATTGCCAGCAATTATCCGTCCGTCTTTTACACTCGGCGGTGAAGGCGGCGGGGTTGCGTATAATTCAGAAGAGTTTGAGACGATTGTGCGTGACGGGCTGCGCCTGTCACCGGTGAATGAGATACTGATCGAGGAATCCCTGCTGGGCTGGAAAGAATATGAGATGGAGGTGGTGCGTGATCACGCTGATAACTGCATCATTATCTGTTCGATCGAGAATGTTGATCCGATGGGTGTGCATACAGGTGATTCCATCACTGTTGCACCGGCGCTCACACTGACTGACAAGGAATATCAGGATCTGCGCGATGCCTCTTTTGCTGTACTGCGCGAGATCGGCGTCGATACAGGCGGCTCAAATGTGCAGTTCGCCGTAAATCCAAAGGACGGGCGGATTATCATTATTGAAATGAACCCGCGTGTGTCACGCTCATCTGCACTGGCCTCAAAGGCAACTGGATTTCCGATTGCAAAAATTGCTGCCAAGCTGGCTGTTGGTTACCGGCTTGATGAGCTTGACAATGACATCACCGGCGTCACACCAGCCAGCTTTGAGCCGACCATAGACTATGTCGTCACCAAGATACCGCGTTTTACTTTTGAAAAATTCGCCGGGGCAAATGCCGAGCTTTCCACCTCAATGAAGTCAGTCGGTGAGGCGATGGCAGTGGGCCGCAGCTTTGCTGAATCCCTGCAAAAGGCCCTGCGGTCTCTTGAGACTGGCCTGAACGGCCTCAGCCCGGTACCGGCCCCAGAGGCCACAAGCGATGATCTGAAAAACACGCTGAAGGGCTGGATTTCACGCCAGACACCTGACCGTATCCTGCGGATTGCCCAATCCATGCGTCTTGGCATGAGCGTTGATGAAATTCACCAGACAACAGCATGGGACAAATGGTTCCTGAATCAAATTGCCGCGATTGTCAGCGCCGAGGCCCATATCGCAGCGAACGGGCTGCCAGATGAGCCGGCCGGCCTGTACAGGCTGAAAGCGATGGGATTCAGTGACTCGCGCCTTGCAGAACTGACCAGTCAGACAGAAGAGGCTGTCACTGATGCCCGCCTGAATATGGGCATCACACCGAAATTCAAGCGTATTGACACATGCGCGGCAGAATTTGCCTCTGATACTGCTTATCTCTATTCCACCTTTGAGGATACAGCCGGTGCCAGCTGTGAGGCGGCCCCGTCTGAGCGGGAAAAAATCGTTATCCTGGGCGGCGGGCCCAACCGCATCGGTCAGGGCATTGAATTTGACTATTGCTGTGTGCATGCAGCCTATGCGCTGTCTGATGCTGGTTATGAAACCATCATGATCAACTGCAATCCAGAGACTGTCTCTACAGATTATGACACCTCTGACCGTCTGTATTTTGAGCCGCTGACAAAAGAGGATGTGATCTCTGTCATCCGCCGCGAGGCAGAAACAGGCCAGCTCAAAGGCGTTGTTGTCCAGCTGGGCGGCCAGACACCGCTGAAAATCGCTGCCTCTCTGGAGGCGGCCGGTATTCCTATATTGGGCACCAGCCCTGATGCGATTGATCTGGCCGAGGATCGTGAGCGTTTTCAGCTGCTGCTGCAGCGGCTGAGCCTGAAGCAGCCTGAAAACGGCATTGCCCATTCTGTTGAAGAAGCCCGCAAAATAACCGAAACTGTTGGACTGCCTGTGGTGATCCGCCCCTCTTATGTTCTGGGCGGGCGGGCGATGGAAGTCGTCTATCAGATGAGCGATCTTGAACGTTACATGCGCGATGCGGTGGTCGTTTCTGGAAGCAATCCGGTATTGATAGACAGATTTCTTGAAAATGCGGTAGAGGTGGATGTTGACGCTCTGTGTGACGGCAGCGATGTATTTATTGCCGGTATTATGGAGCATATTGAGGAAGCCGGCATACATTCCGGCGACAGCGCCTGTATCCTGCCGCCGCAGACCCTGTCCTCTGCTGTGCTTGACACTATTAATGAGCAGACAAGGGCGCTGGCACACGCATTAAATGTTATCGGGCTGATGAACGTGCAGTTCGCTGTGAAGGATGAGACTGTCTATCTGCTTGAGGTCAATCCAAGAGGCAGCCGGACTGTGCCCTTTGTTGCCAAGGCCACCGGCAATGCCATTGCCAAAATTGCTGCACGCGTAATGGCAGGTGAAAAACTGGCTGACATTGCCCTCAGCAGACAGAGCCCGGCCCATGTGGCTGTCAAGGAAGCGGTGTTTCCTTTCTCACGTTTTCCAGGCGTTGACGTGTTTTTAGGCCCGGAAATGAAATCGACCGGCGAGGTGATGGGCATAGACAGTGATTTTGGACGGGCGTTTGCAAAAAGCCAGCTTGCTGCCAGCACCGTGCTGCCGCAGGAGGGCAGTGTGTTTATCTCTGTCAAGG
>JAYPEG010000001.1:155030-204464 GCA_038125645.1 Alphaproteobacteria bacterium | reverse complement strand
GGTCGCTGTGGGGCTAATACCCCGTGGAAGTTCGAGTCTTCTCAGCCGCACCATTTCCTTGTTAAATATGTTAGACATCTTAAGGCTATCCTATTGAATCCTTGAGCGTTCTTGTGAACTGAGCGTGGGTGGATTGTTAGGATGGTATACCAGAGAGTTGCACATTATCTGTGGTTAAAGGGCGATACATATTACTTTAATCGGCGTGTGCCTAAGGATATGCATGGGCATTATAAGGCTTCTCGTATCATCATTTGCTTAAAGACTTCTAGAAAAGACACAGCAGTAAGGTCTGCCAAGTCTATTGCTCAGAGGTTAGAGGATTATTGGTTATCCTTGCGTCTGTCTAAGATAGACGTACCTGGCCTACATCTTCGAAGAGATAAACCTTTGTCTGCTTCTGTATCCTCCTGTGAAACTCTCTCAGAGACCTTAGAGTTATATCTAAGGCTTAAGGGGGTAGGTAAGGATAAAGTCTTCCATAGAGGGGCTGAGAGAAATGTTCAGTCAGTTATAGATATACTAGGTGATAGACCACTAGATGAGTATGCATCCTCTGATGCGGCTGCCTATCGTGACTATCTTCTTAAAAAGGGATTAACGACTAACTCAGTCAAACGTAACTTCTCAACTATCAGGTCTATTATCAATCTGTGTATTCAAGAACATGGGCTTGATTGTAAGAATGCTCTCTCACGTGTGTACTTACCTGACCTTGATGACAGTAAGAAGCGCAAGCCCATACCCATAGAGAATATCAGACAGATACAGAAAGACTGTATAGAAGCTGATGACGAGGCTAGATGGCTAGTCGCATTGATATCAGACACAGGCATGAGGCTATCTGAAGCAGCAGGACTGCACATAGATGATATTAAGTTAGACTGTGAGATACCTCACATAGACCTTAAGCCTCATGCATGGCGTAGCCTTAAGACAAAAGGTAGTCAGAGGCAGATACCTCTAGTAGGTGCGTCACTATGGGCAGCACAGAGAATAAAAGAAACTAATACTACTAGTCCTTATGCCTTCCCAAGATACACATCATCTAAAGGCACTAATGGTAACTCAGCATCTGCTGCTATCAATAAGTGGCTTAAGCCAAGAGTACCAGAGGGATGCGTAATACATTCATTTAGGCACTCACTACGTGACAGGCTACGTGCAGTACAATGTCCCTCAGACATGATTGACCAGATAGGCGGATGGGCTACTGCTGGTGTTGGGCAAGCTTATGGTGAGGGATATGAGTTACAACAATTAGGATTTCATCTTGCCTGGTTAGCAACAGCATAAACACAACCTAATCCAAATCCCACTAGGCCATCTCTTCTTGAAGTTCGTGGCTTTTCATCTAAGAGTTTTTGTAACCTTCTACTGACCTCACTGTTCGGGTACCGATAAATGTAGATATAAAACCATGAATTCCCATTTGGTAGGTCAATGGTTTCTGGAAACTCTTGTTTTCCAGGAGTGTAAATACCCCGATAAGCAACCTTTGCCCAGTTATCTAAATAGCTATGGTCTTCAAATGCATTTAAGAATATTTCTCCAGCTTTTTCTATTCGCTTGTTCAATTGTTCGGAAATTGGGATATCAAAACGACGTGCCATTTCTATAGTTATGATTAATTCAGCTAAACTTGAATGGTGATACCAAAGCCCCCTATTTCCTCTTGTTGTCCTATCTTTGATAGCCCCATCTTCTAATAATAATTTATCCACTTCCAACAGTAGATTTTCTAAAATACTTCGCACTTCTTCTGATGAGGCGTCCTGATTATTAGTAATTAACAAGGAAAAGATTTTTGGCCAATAGTAACCCAAATCTAAACCGAACTGCACTTTTTGCGGCCTTCTATTACGTTTTAAAAATTGATTGAACCACTCTTTGATAACTAAGTGCTTTGGGTCATCTGGCTTAAAAGAGACCAAAGTAAAATAATATCCATAAGCAAGGTGCATCACACCTATTTGTGCAGTATGGTAGTCCATATAATCAGAAGGATCTTGTCCATCCGATTGCTTCCATGAAGTACAATCTTGGGCATCTATTCCATCTTGTTTTACACAAGATTTTGTGTCTAGTAACGCAGATGCGTTTGCCCATTTATAAAGACAATCAAAAGCTATTGATTGTAACGCTTCATTTTGTTTGACAAGCTGGTCCATATAAACATTTGAAAATAAATTAACCATCTCGTTTAGCTGAGAACCACCTTCCACCTGTTTAACATTATCCATTCTGCTGTTGTAGCCTAAGATGCGTTTAGGTGGATTAACAGAGAGCTTTTGAAGTTTTTCATAAGGAAGCTTGCCAGTTTTACAATATTTTAATTTCTCCTTTTTGGTTGCTCCATTGAAAAGGGTAAGGACATCATTTGGTACAAAAAGATTGGCGGTTGTTTCTGCAAAAACTTGATGGCCAACAAATAGATTAATATAAAATAGAGCAATGCCTATTTTGACTAATCTTTGCAGTAGTTTTTGATTACGTACCTTATTTTGGGCAACAAATACCATCCTAACAATCCACCCACGCTCAGTTCACAAGAACGCTCAAGGATTCAATAGGATAGCCTTAAGATGTCTAACATATTTAACAAGGAAATGGCGCACCCGAGAAGCTGTCATTACCTACATCAAAATCTTTTATTGAAAAACCAGAAATAGGTGCGAGATCACATAATATTTTTTAATGCCTTTACAAAAAATTATCAGAAATCTGTCTAAACCCCCTCTGACTTCATTTTGATAAGAACCCACACCAGAACAGTCAAAGCGCACTGGTCGGTGATTGGTCGAGGTTTGATTAACTAATTGCCAGATAGTCCCTTTTAGCGTCTAATATTTGAATGAGGTGTATTGTAGTTGTATTTACTGTATTTTGCTTTTTTACCAGCGGCGCAAATGCTGCTTGTAAAAAATTAAATCTGAACAGTGAGTTTCTATCACCATTTGAGTCTGACACTCAAAAATGGAGTGTGGGTGAACCTTATTATTACGATGATCCAAATCTTGGTTTTTCAATAAACCTGAAAACAACGGACACAAAGGTTGATTTCTATGTCTATAATTTAGGCATTGAAAATATCCGCGACGGCATGACAGAGCAATTGCTCAGGCAAAGCGTTTCTGAAATGTTTCAGGTTTTGAACTATAATCAAACCTTCCCGACTTCCCCTCCTTATCTGTTGCCAAAATCTTTTTTTCAGGGATCAGAAAAATATCTTGTGCATAATGCAGTCTATATAACCCAGGAGCGAAACCCCCTAAACATAGTGTCGATTGTTTCGATTGGTTTTGATGGCAAGTGTTTCCAAAAACTTAGATACACAAAAGAACTCATTTCTAAGGACAGGGATATAAAAAACTACTTTGAAAATCCTTCACGTGATGCAGAAACTTTAGCAGCGTTACTAGGGTTTTCTGGATTAGTTAAAATCCTCAATGAAGAACTCTATAGAATTGGGTATTACAAATAATCAATCTAACCCTTATCCACCCTAAGGTAGATAAATGCACCGTAGGTGCATGGTCTAGATGTGAATTTATAATCTCTAGAATATCTAATCTGCGTCTGCGTCCGTCAACACATCCAGTCAGAGAAACCTAATTGAATAGGTAGGGTGGGTAATCCGATATCCCTTTACACTCTACTAAACTACGGTAGCGATACAGAACCGACTGGATGATTACCTGTATCACTTGAGGGTTAGTTCTCCCTCGTCCTATTGGAAATCTTTAGGCACCCATATCCAACTTTGGTGCGTCATAAAATAATTTTAGAAATAAGAAATTTTAAAAGCCGTTAGTCGGTAAAAATGAAATGCACTAAGGTCTTCCAGTCAATGAGTAAGAGTTTACATTGGCTTTTATCTTTCTAATCTTTTCAAGATCTCTTACAAATGCGTTAATATGAATAACAAACTCACTAGACTCCCATTATGGCTTATAGCTCTGGGCACGGGAAGTGCTGTTATGGGCATTACATTAATTATACCTGCACTCCCAGTTGTCGCAGATGAATTAGAAGTTTTGCCCGAAAAAGTTCAACAGCTGCTAACATTTTATTTGTTTTTTCTCGCTGTCGGTCAGTTGATAGTAGGGCCATTGTCTGATGTTTTTGGACGCAAATTATTTTTTACGATAGGTTCCCTTTTAGTTGGGGTTGCAGGTCTGTTAGCAACCTTTTCAAATAATATTGATTTATTGATATTTTTTCGTGCCATTCAAGGACTAGGAGCTGCCGCCTGTTTATCTATGGGACGCACAATAATAAATGATTTTTTTGACAAAGTTGATGCTTCAAAAGCTATGGCAACCGTGCAAACTATCCAAGCAACAGTGCCAATGCTGAGCCTGTCCTGCGGAGGGGCAATAGTATTCTACACAGGCTGGCAAGGGGTGATGTTTTTAATATCTATAGCAGGAGCCGTAATATTTTTGGGGTCGCTATTTTTATTATCTGAGTCTAATTCAAGTAGAATTCCGCATATCAAATTAACGATTGTTAAAAACAGCTATGTTGATGTCTTGAAAAATAATTTATTTTTAGCCTATCTAAGTGTTTCTAGTTTTCAAATTGGTGCTTTTTTCGCATTGAGTGCGTTTATTCCATATGCTTATAAAGAACTTGGAAGTACGGCATTTTCATTTGGTATATGGTTTTCACTTACGCCAGTAGCATATCTATTAGGCAATATCTTCAACCGTTTTTATATGATTAACAAAGGCTTGGAAAAAGCTATCCTAGTCGGTTGTACTTTATCTGTTTCCTCAATGTTATTAATGGTTTTTCTCAACTTATTGAAATGGCAAAGCCCTCTTAGCCTTGCTGTCCCTTGTATAATATTTGGTTTTGCAAATGGTCTGACTGTTGCAAATGCAACCATAGGGGGATTGGCATCAGTTGAAAAAGGTGTTGGAACTGCATCAGGTTTGTTAGGCTCAGTGACGATGATTGTAGGCGCAGTTGCTGGGGCTGTTTTGATATCTCTTGGAGCTGATGAAACATCTCTAAATGGTATTTTAGGACTTCTTGCTATGTTACTCTTTTCTTTATGGAGTGCTGTACAAATCTATCGGATTAATCAATCTATTTAGTTGTACAGGTTTCATTTAATTCAAAGCTAGTAGCAAAAAATTTATGGCTTCATGTAGCTATGACGTACCTCTGCCCCACCTAATCTGTGTAAAAGCCCATATACATAATACCTACATACCCCCACTGGCCCATGCCTCACCTGTACTTGCCCATATAAGAGCCATTCATTGCATGTGATGCAGTTTAGGTAGTTAGAATAGCTAGGCATTAAGGATGGCTCTTTTTTTAAAGCGTAAGAGTTGACAGTTGGCTGTCAATTTTTGCAACGTTATTGGATGCTGAATTAAAGGAATAAGGGGCCAATAATGGAGGTGAAATTCCATCCAAAAAGAATTTCACTTGCAGTTAAAGCTAGTGTCTATCTTTTATGCGCCAATGTTTTTCATGGACTAACGCTTTTTCAATCAGATGGAGTATGGTGTTTTCCACGAAACGCCTGTCTAGTATACATTTCAAATGATAATTTATGGGGGTTTTTAGGTTCATTTGCCGCAATATTTTTCTTGTTACTGTTCATTCACCTTAATCTGCTTAGCTATACATGAACATATACGTACCCATAGCCTATGGCTCATGCATAGGGGTGTATATGTATTATCATTGTTAATTACACCTTAGTGCAGTTACTTACCCTGTACTGATAACGGTTAGGCACACTAGGCTTATTCCATTACCCGAAGATTTATGACTGTTAAAAAAACTGTCAAAGATTATGTGCCTGTTGACACACCTTCAATGACCAATAATATGTTACTATTGCTGATGTTCAGGTCAGTGATGGTGCATAGGTAAGGCACTTACGTGTGTCTCAGCCGCACCATTTCTTCTTCTGTTTATATGTATGTTTTGGCATGTGTTCGTTTACGCCAGCAGGGTGTTAACCTTAGGGAAGAGAACGACGCGCTGCATGAGGATTTGTCGCTTACGGCAGCCAATCAAACAACAAGTGCATCCAAATGGCAATTTGGTGATGATTCTGAAACACATCTATCCCAATGGATTCAGAAAAATTGTCAGTATAATGCAGCCGAATATGACAACTCTGACGATGCGGCCCCAGATGAAATTCGTTTGATTGTGAAACACACGCCGCCACTGAATATTACGCACAATCGTGAAAAAACCACAAAACTGAGCAAGGCTCGAAAAAATGCAAGACGCGCTCTAGGCAAATAAGGCCAGCCTATGGAAGCCATTATCCTTATCCTCATTTTGGTTGTCGTGCTTTTACTGATTGGCGGCCCTTCTTCTGGCACGCGTACGGGGCAGCGGCCGCCCAAAGAAACCCAAGCCAAATATAAAAAGGGCGAATATAAACAGGGCTATTTCACGCCGCGCTATCCGGAAAAATATCGGGGCGATGCCAAGAATATTATCTATCGCTCTGGCTGGGAAGAAACAGCCTTTCACTGGTGTGATATGAACCGCCATGTGGTCGCCTGGGCGTCCGAGGAATTGCCCATCCCCTATTGTATGAAAGGGGTTGGCTATCGCCGTGAATATTATCCTGACCTGTTAATTTATTTCAGCAGCGGTGAAACGGTGATGGTGGAAATTAAGCCGGGCGACCAGAAAGCACGCCCGAATTATGAGAACCGGTGCAAATGGGCGGCGGCCAGCGCCTATTGCCGCAAAGAGGGATGGGCATTCAGAATCTGGGACGAAGAAACGATAGAAAAACTGCGCCCTAAAATAGCTGCCTGGCGAAGATATCATTGAGTGGGGGGGGGCGATACGATCTTTGACAAAAAGTTAGATTCTACACTAACCTCAATATGTTAACGCCAAAGCACCATTGGTTATTTCTGTTACTTTGTTTGTCTTGTCAGGTGCTGGCACGTGCAATGAAAACAGAGTGACGGAAGAATGTCTTACGTATATCAGCTTTTTCTTCTGCTTCCGTTACCAGATTATTGCATAACGCAGTATCAGGGCGGAGGATAAAATGGCACCTGAAGAGTTTTTAGAAGAAGTGCCACCGACACTAGCGTTGCTGCCGTTGCATTTTGATGTGCAAGGCCATTATCTCCCAACTTCAACGCTCATAAGTGGACTGCAAGCAGTTGAGGATATTATTCAAGGGTTAAATAACTTGCACTTCAATGGAAGGCTACCAGTTAAGGTAATTGCCTTGCCAAGTGAAGAAGGCGGATATCTTGCAAATATAGCTTTAGTTGTTGGTATTGGAGCAGGCTTGGTAGGGATTGCAAGCGGATTAGTTTACATACATGAATCTGACACATTTAGAGCGGCAGTGGAAGAGTACAGTGGAAAGCCATACGAGCATGAGGAGGTTGCAAAAAATCTTAGTGGAGCGTTCAGAGATAGCGTTGGGGGTTTTTTCTTGATTAATAATGATAAGCTACGTGATTTGAGTGATGATAGCCCTTTGCTAGATAAAGCTATTAGGTCAAAGTCTAGATTTATGCGTAGATGCATAAATGACCGTGATGTGAGAGGGCTTGGCTTTAGTTCTTTTTATGATTTTAGGATAACTAGAGGTGATTTCTGGAAGCACATATCTAATGTCAGGGAGAGAGTGAAGCCCATGAATGTTCTGCATCTAAAAGGGTTTGTAGCTTCCTCAGTGGTGCTTGAGGGTACTGAACGGCAATGGGCTATCAGAGTAGCTCATTCTGGCCAGAACAAAGTAAAGAAACCTTATGAGATTTCAGCATATTTAGTTGATGATGACTTTGCTACAGACTTGTTTAAAGGTCATCATCCAGTTCGCGAAGATGCACAGCCAGATGCCATTGAAGTTGAGATACTGGTTTCTCAAGTGACACGAGATGGCAAAGTGGTGAACAAGAGTATGAAACAGATAACAAAGGTCATTTCGTTTAAGGGTGAGCGTTTAGTTGCTGATGATTATGAGGTTGGTTCAGCTTCAGATTTTTATCCTGAACTGGATGATTTGTTTTCATCTAAATCAGGAGATGGTGACTAACCCTAAAGTGACAGTATAAGATAAAGAGATTTCCAGCATAAAAATCTGAAGCCGTATATAATATCAGCGAAACTGCTAACTTTCCCCATCCGGGGCTCGCGCCAATCCTCACATCACATTCAGATACCCCCCGCCCCTGCTGCTCATTGCGGGCTTAAAAATTACTGGACAGAAACCCTTAATTATGAGAGAGAAGCGGCAGTTGCCCACGGTTTCGGGCAGCCGGGTACGCAGTTTTCTTTCACTTCCATGAATTAAGGTTGCCTGCCGATTAACCTTAATCCTTTTTTGGAGAGATAAAATGAGTTCTGGTACCGTTAAATGGTTCAACCCGACCAAAGGCTATGGCTTTATTGAGCCGGAAGACAAATCAGGCGATGTGTTCGTGCATATCACAGCCGTGCAAAAAGCTGGCCTTGCCACCCTGCAGGAAAATCAAAAAGTGACCTATGAGCTGGAGACCGGCAAAAACGGCAAACAGGCCGCTGTGAATCTGCAGGTTGAATAAACACCGATAAACGCCCTTGTCCGGCAGGGCCGCCCTGGCCCGCGCCGGCAAGCCGGCCCCGGATATTTTACCCGGATGTGTTAAAGGCCCCGGCCTGGATGCTGTGCCCCCCCCTTGCGCATGATTATTTTCATGGCTGTAACGGGCGGCGGGTACGCATGGCCGGGGCTTTTTTTCGCAAGAGGTCTTTTCACGGGGGGTTCATTTTTGATACCCCTGCCGGCCATGCGGGCCCCGTCCTGTTTTGCCCGCCTCTTTTTTAGTGGCCTCTTTTTTTAGTGACCTCTTTTTTTAACAGTCCCAGCTTAACGGTCTCTGTTTTTCAGACCGCTGATTTGCCGGGGCTGCAGTCTGTGCCCGCAGCCAGAGTCTGTGCCCACAGCCAGCACCCCCCAAATCCCTTGAACAGCAACGGGCAGCAGGCCATTCTGCCGGCCTGCCCCCTTTGTCCGGTGAAAACAGGGCCAGGCGGTCAGTGGCCGGACGTACCCATTTTCATATGGCCACCGCTGCCAGCCATGCGTTCATGCACGGCCTGCATACCGCGTGCGGCCATGTCAGAGACTTCAGCAGCATGCGTCTGCAGGGCAGCGACCAGCTGTGGATCGCGTGCGCGCTGGACAACCGCGATACCGGTGTCTGTCAGCTCAATCACGGTTTCAATGCCCTGATGGCCAGAGAACAGGATATCGAGTGTCGGGCTCTGTATCATCACGCGGGGGTTGCGCCCCTCTTCAAGTCGCTGGATCATACCCGTGACATGGGCGATCAGCAGGTCGCGCAGATCCTCATCATCTGTTTCTGTCACTGTTCTGATTCCGTCCGGCAAGGGTTCAACGCGGCGGCGCAGCCGGTCGTGGCGGGCAAACAGGGCGCGCAGTTCTGCTACCTCATCATCAGTGGTGTCAATACCGTTCAGCCCGGGCATATTGACCTCATCATGACGGTCATGTCCATGGGCCTGTTTCATTCTGTCATGTGCTTTTTCATAGCTGTCCGCGCTGTCATGCCCGCCTTTGTGATGCCGATCATGATCATCCCGGTCATGATCATCCCGGTCATGATCAAAGGCCGCCATCAGGGCCCGCGCCCCCTCAACATGGCCACTGACCATCAGTGCCCCGATGCCGGCTGCCGCCCCCAGAGCGAACAAAAACAGATATATGACAGCTTTTTTCAGCATCGCCACAGCCCCTTTGATAAAGCAGTGAAAAAAAGAAGAGAACAGGCCTCTTATAGCAGGGCAGATTTCTGACAGCCAGAACAAATCGCCCGAACCGCGGCCGGCATCCAGTTTTTTTTTTAGTTTTAGATTGATTAAATAGCAGACTCTTCAGCACGGCCGGGCTATAATGGGTCATTTCTAAATCATCACGGTAATCTGGACTGTCTTAACTATCAGGAGAGAGACATGAAATTTCTTTTAAAAGCAGCTGCATTAATGGCTGTTCTGGGTACCGGCCTTGCCAGTGCACAGGCCGCAGACCCCATTAAGGCCGGCTTTATCTATGTTGGGCCGATTGGCGATCATGGCTGGACATACCGCCATGATATCGGACGCAAGTCTGTTGAAGAGGCTTTTGGCAACAAGGTGGAAACCAGCTATATTGAGAGCGTTCCAGAAGGCCCGGATGCGGTGCGTGTCATGCGTGAGATGGCCCAGGGCGGCGCAGATATCATTTTTGCTACCTCATTCGGCTATATGGATTCGATGCTGAAAGTGGCAAAGGAATTTCCGGATGTGAAATTTGAACATGCCACCGGCTTTAAACAGGCAGACAATATGGCCACTTATGGCCTGCGCCTTTATCAGGCCCGTCATGTTCAGGGCGTTATCGCCGGCATGATGACAAAAACAAATAAAATCTGTTATGTCGCCGCCTTCCCGATCCCAGAAGTGATTCGCGAGATTAACACCTATTATCTGGGTGCAAAATCAGTCAATCCGAATGTTGATATTGATATTGTCTGGGTAAATACATGGTATGATCCGGCCAAAGAGGCACAGGCAGCAGAGGTGATGATGGCTGATGGCTGTGATATGGTTGCCCAGCATACAGACAGCCCGGCCCCGCTACAGGCCGCACAGAAAGCCGGCAAGCTCGGCTTTGGTCAGGCCAGCGATCAGATCAAATTTGCACCAAAGGCACAGCTGACAGCCACTATTGATAATTGGGGCCCCTATTATGTGCGCCGCATTCAAGACGTCATGGACGGTACCTGGAAATCAGGTGACTATTTCGGCCATATGAATGAAGGGGCTGTTGACATGGCACCTTTCACCAATATGCCGGCAAATGTTGCGGCCAAGGCCCAGCAGGTCAGGGATGCGATTTCAAACGGCACCTATTTTGCCTTCACCGGCCCGCTGAAAGACAATAAGGGCAAGCTGCAGCTGAAAGACGGCGAAATCGCTGATGACGTCCATCTCAATACTATGATGTATTATGTTGAGGGAATTGACGCGACTGTTCCCGGCACCTGAGACGAGCAGAGACGGCAATAAAAAATGAGGTTGAGAGCATGATTCCTGTCATTGATTTACGCAGCGGCAGCGTGCTTGACCAGATCCGTGAAGCCTATACAAGCGTGGGCTTCGCGGTTTTTCAGAACGCCTTTGATCCAGCCCCGCAGAAAATTATGAATGACTGGCATGACATAGCCAGACGGTTCTTTGATCTGCCGCTGGAGACGAAAATGAAATATCCCTACAGCGGGGTGGACACTAATCTCGGCTATACGGGCTGGGGGCGCGAGAATGTCGACCCCAGTGCCCCTGCTGATATGAAAGAAAGCTATAATTACAGTCATAAATACAGAATGATAGAGGGGCTCTGGCCTGGCGAGATTGACGGTTTCCGCAAGCTGGCTGAAACCTCTGTGATGCTGGCAGACAATCTGACACTGACGATTTTATCGCTGTTTGAACAGGTGCTGGACATACCGGCCTATACGCTGACCCATTGCCATATTCATAATCATTCAACAACGCGAATCATTCATTATCCTGCCTATGACGGGCCGGTTGCTGACCGCCAGCTGCGGATTGGCGAACACAGCGACTATGGCACCATCACCCTGCTGTGGCAGCTGAATGATGTGCCGGGGCTGGAGGTCTGTGACCTGAAAGGTAAATGGCACCCTGTTCCCTATGCAAAAAATGGCGTGGTGATCAATATAGGCGATTTGCTGCAACGCTGGACAAATGATTATTTTGTGTCAACAAAACACCGTGTGGTGAACAGCCATCTTGACCAGCCGCGCTACAGCATGCCGCATTTCGTTGACCCGACCCCGGGCACAATAATCAAAAATCTGCGCCCGGAACCCGATAAATATGAGCCGATTGAAAGCCTTGACTATCTGACCTGGCGCCTTGCAAAGAGCTATTGAGGACACCGCCCACCCCTGTATGCTTTAGCATGCTGCCCGGTCGGGGCTGTGCTGTGTCAAAGCAGGGCCCCTTACTAGAGAGGATTTAAAGAGAGCTGGCGGCGGAAGCGGTTTTTCATTTCCACCCCGTCTTGCAGCGGCAGGCTGCGGGGCGGGCTTTCAGCGGCCACCTTTATACAGGCAAACAGACAGCCAGACATGACCGGCAGGCGGCTTGTCAGATCATCAAGGGCCGGCATATTGTCGATATTCAGACATATATCAAAGCCGCAGGCATGGGCCACAGAGGTCAGGTCGATCCCCTTTGATGTATGGCTCTTCTGCATGCCTGTCTCACCGAAGTGGCCGTTATCGAGAACGATCACGCCAAGATTTTCCAGTTTCTGCGCCCCGATTGTGGCCAGCGCACCCATACCCATCAGCTGTTCGCCGTCACCTGTTATCACCAGTACGGGACGTGCCGGCTGTGCAAGAGCAAGCCCCAGACCAGTCATGGCTGCGCCGCCCATAGCTCCCCAGAGATAAAAGTTTCCGTCATCATCACCGCTGGAATGCAGGTCATAAGAAGATGAGCCCAGCCCGGCAATAATCAGGCTGTCGCCCCTCTGTTTTGTAATAGCTTTTACAACATCACGTCTGTTCAGCATCACATTCACCATTCCTTCCTGCCAATAAGCTTTTGTGAAATCAGCACCGCGAAACGCTGGTCGCTGGCATAAGCGGAGTAGAGAGCAGCATCGACTGTGAGAATAAGATCCTCTTCTTTTTCCACTACCTTGACCACCAGCCCCATCGCCTCCAGACAGGTCTTTGTCGCCTGACCCATCGGGACCTGCCAGGAATTGAATTCTGCAAAATCGCCGCGCATTGTCACCAAAGTCACAAACGGAAAATTACAGTTCGACAGCAGGGAGAGCATATTGATACAGTTGCCGGCCCCGCTGGACTGCATCAGCAGCACGGATTTTTCACCCCCCAGCCAGGCCCCGCAGGCAAGAGCCACCCCCTCTTCTTCAGTGGTGAGCACAACTGGCTGCAGCTCGTTATCCGCCTCTGCGGCTGCGATTACATGAGAATGGCCCGCATCCGGCACAAAGGGCAGAAACTTCACCTTATGTGTTTTTAAGAGTGAGAAAAGCTGCTGTTCCCACCCAGCCGGCTGTCTGTCTGCTGCCTGTATCATATTCCCCTCATCCATCGGCTATCCTCATGAACCCGTGCGTTAAACACAATGATATTATCCTCAGACAAAAATCACCCTATGACAATGAAAATAGATGGTTATGCGCGTTTGAGCTGATATGTCCTGTATCAGCTCTTCTGCATCTCATACAGGCTTTCATTCCCATTATTGGTAAGGATATGTCCTGCATTAGGATGGTCTCTGTCATAATAGAGGCTAGTCCTTTTTTATGAGTGGAGACAAATATGAAATTCACCAGACGCGATGCCGCAAAACTCTTTACCCTTCCATTTATCTTTGATGTCAGCAGTAGCCTCAACAGAAAGACACTGGCACTGGCAGTACATCTCTTCGCAACACTGCTTTCAGAAAAGCTGTGCAGGCAGCGATAATGGTATATATCGATACCAAAGCCAAAGGCCCGACACGATTTGGGTGGGAAAGTTCAGCCCTCAGTCCCGTATGGCAGCTACAGGCGTAAAAAGCGGATAGTAAGCAGCAGGCAAATAAAGAAAAACAAAGCCGCGCCCAGTAGACAGGCAGCAAGTCCGCCTGCCTGAAAACAAAGGCCCGAAAAAGCTGTTCCTGCAAGCCGGCCGGCAGCATTTGCGGCATAATAAAAGCCAATATCCTCTGCTGCTTTTCCTGTTCCAGTAGCTTCAAGGATTAAAAAGGAATGCAATGAGGAGCTGAGAGCAAAAATCAGACCGAAAACTGTCAGCACAATAAGCACAGCTGACAGACTGTCCACACCGTTGAGAGCGGCCGCAGCCATCAGTCCGGCTCCCAGAGCTGCCAGCCATACGGCCGCCCACCTCTGGGCTTTGCTGTCCTGTGGCAGCAGCTGCGGGGCCAGACTCTGAACAGCACCATAACCCACAGTCCAGACGGCCAAAAAACCGCCGATAGCCCAGAAATCCCATCCAGCACCTGCCAGAAAGACAGGCAGGCCGACAACAAACCAGATATCACGCGCCCCAAACAAAAAAATACGCGCTGCTGCCAGCAGATTAACCGCCTGCGTCTTGGTGAACAGGCTTTTTATGCTGTGTGAGGGACGGTCCTGCCCCAGAGTCCCCGGCGCGCCCCGAAAAACAACCGACAGCATTGCGCCCAGCATTACAGCCATGACCAGCAGGGTGGCCTGCATTCCGATAACTGACAGTCCCAGAGCCCCGGCAAAGAATCCCGCCCCCTTCATCGCATTTTTTGAACCTGTAAACCAGGCAATCCACCGGAACAGCCCTGTGCGGCTGTGCGAACCGGTCAGCTTTACAGCTGTCTTTGAGGCCGTCTTGGTAAAATCCTTTGCAATTCCGCACAGCCCCTGTGCACAGATAATCCAGATAATGGCCGCTGCAGGTGAGAGCGCCTGTGGCATCACAGCCAGCCCGAGGAGGCCGCAGATCTGTAAGACAATACCCGCCATTATCATTCGGCGCAGTCCAAAACGAACCGAAAGCCATCCGCCGCCAAGATTAGCAATAATTCCTGCAGCCTCATACACAACAAAAAGTGAGGCAAGTGCCAGCGGCCCAACACCACGCTGAAAAAAATGTAGCAGCACCAGCATGCGCAGCGCCCCGTCAGACAACGTGAACCCCCAATAAGCAAGGGTGACGCTTAAATAACTGCGTAGTGAGGTAGGCGGACTATTCATTCAATCCCATTGATCACAAACATAAGCTGCCAGGTCAACCATCCGGCAGGCATAACCCATTTCATTATCATACCAAGCATAGATTTTTACCATTGTGCCGTCAGTCACCATCGTTGACAGCAGGTCAACAACAGATGAGCGGCTGTCATTGAGATAGTCAGCAGAGACCAGCGGACGCTGTTCTGCTCCCAAAATCCCGGCCAGCGGGCCCGAGGCAGCAGCAGCCTCAAAAAGCCTGTTTAGCGACTCCTCATCTGTTGGGGTCCCGGTTTCAAATACACAGTCTGTTAAGCTGGCATTGAGCACCGGCACCCGCACCGCATGGCCGTTCAGCCGGCCGTTCAGCTCCGGATAAATCAGCGATATGGCCCGCGCGCTGCCGGTCGTTGTCGGCTGCAGTGACAGCAGTGACGAGCGGGCACGCCGCAGATCCTTATGTGGTGTATCGGTAATAACATTAGTGTTGGTCGGATTATGGATGGTTGTCATCTGCCCGTGCCGGATGGTCAGATATTCATGCACAACCTTGACCACAGGCGCGAGACAGTTCGTGGTGCAGGACGCAGCGGTCAGCAGATGGTGGATATCCGGCTGATAGCTCTGATGATTGACGCCCATAACGATATTCAGCGCCGCCGCCTCATGCACCGGGGCTGCAACAATCACCTTTTTGACGCCGATGTCAAAATAGGTTTGCAGCTGCCGTGCAGTACGGAATTTTCCGGTGCAGTCCAGAACCATATCAACGCAGCCACCGCCCCAGTTCAGCTGTGCAGGATCGCCCTTTTGCGAGAAAACAATCTGTGTATCATTGATGGTGAGAAAATCTTCATAAGCTGAAATATCGGCATGCCAGCGCCCATGCAGAGAATCAAATTCCAGCAGATGGGCAGTTGTCTCTGGCCCACCAGCCACTTCATTAATATGGCTGATGCGAAGGGTGCGGCCTTTGTTCGGGTCATGCTTATCACGCTCTACCGCACCTGTTGCCGCCCGCAGGACTAGCCGCCCGATACGGCCCATGCCATTGATTGCAATATTCATTTCTGATCTATTTACCGTTAAGCTTCTGTCTCTTTAATTGTAGCTTTTATATCAGGTTTTTTACAGAATTATGAAACAGGCAGTAATCTAGTGCCTCTTTTGAGCACAACTGGCTAAACAGACCAGAATAGCGTTTCGAGACTTCAACGCGCATATTTTGACGGCTCGGCAGACCTGTTGACTGCCTTTATTGGCGTGTGGTTAAAAGCCGTCCGATATCATAGACCACTGCTGCGATTTCTGATTCCAGCGGGAATGACAGTACGCCCATAACTGAATAGCCTAGCATTAGCGGGAAAACATAAAATCTGACCATATAAAAAAACCATGCCACATAAAGCGGCTTGAGCCGGTCAATGAGAAAGCCGGGTGTTATTATAGCGAAAGCGTCAATCAGCGGCTGAGTAAATTTTACGAAAACTTTCATGAAAAAAAAGTCTGAATTCTCATGCAAGAAAATCGACATCCCAAACCGACCAACCAGTGTCCACATCAGCGCGCCCAGAATATAGTCAAGGATAATAATCCATACCGGATAATCTGCCATCAGTTCTGCCCCTTTATCTCTATCTGCATACATGTCTATCGGTGTTCTTATTATGCAGCCCCTGTAACAGGATAATGACGGTAATACTCCTGTTCAACAAAAAGAGCGGGGCAAAAGCCCCGCTCCTTCTAAATTGTTTTCTAAACCAAAAACTGGTTATCTGCCACGCGTGACAGCCCCGCTTGGTATTCTGATATCATCAACCAATTTCTGAGTTTCAGCATCTGGCTCTTCAGTCATCAGGCTGACAATAACCATCAGAATGAGGCTGACTGGCATACCGATCATACCGAAGCGCAGCCCGTCAATACCCAACCACGGGGTCATGTTGCCAAACTGAACCATGTAAAGGTACCAGGCACCCACACCAAAGCCGCCGACCATGCCAGCAATAGCGCCAGCGCGGTTGGCCCGTTTCCACCAGACGCCAAGCACTAGTGGGAAGAACAGTCCCGAATTGGCAAAGCAGAACGCCCAGGCAACCGCCCCCAGAATTGAGGTCAGCTTCAGTGACGCCACAAAAGCGCCTGCCCCACCGATAATCACCAGCAACACACGGGCCACAACCAGGCGTGTCTTGGTGTCAGCTTTTGGATCAATAATCTTGTAATAAAGATCATGTGACAGTGCGTTTGCGATAGCCAGCAGCAGACCGTCAGCTGTGGACATGGCCGCTGCCAGACCACCTGCAGCCACCAGACCAGAAATCACATAAGGCAGGCCTGCCATTTCCGGGGTTGCCAGAACAACAATGTCACCGCGCATGAAAAATTCATTGATTTGCACGATACCGTCGCCGTTGCTATCAATCACTTTAAGGAAGCCAACATTGCTCCATTGCTGAATCCACTCAAGATTTGTTACCTCTGAGACAGATTTGCCAATAATGCTGGTGGCCACATTCGGGTCCAGCAGTGACAGCTTGGTAAAGGTTGCCAGTGCCGGAGCGGTCAGATAAAGGCCGCATATAAACAGCAGTGACCATCCGACAGAAACGCGTGCATTGCGCACTGAGTCAGTGGTGAAATAACGCATCAGCACATGCGGCAGTGATGCGGTACCCGCCATCATACATAAAACCAGTGTGAAGAACTTCCATTTTGCCATTAAACTGTCACTGGCATCGTTAATCCCGACCTTCAGCGCGGCCAACTTACCTGCTTCCGCCTTAGCTTCAGCTGTAGGCAAGAGGGTTCCAATACCAAGAATTCCCTCGAGTTCCTGCACACGAGCCACGGCATCAAACTGAGCGAAATGCGGAATAAGACCATAGCCAAGCTTATTAGACATCCAGAACACTGGGATCAAATAAGCGACGATCAAAACGATATATTGGGCAACCTGTGTCCAAGTAACCGCGCGCATACCGCCCAGCATCGAACAGAAAAGTATACCCGCAAGGCCAATCCATACACCCACTTCAAACGGAATCTGAAGGGCTCGCGCAGCTACAGTTCCGGTACCATTAATCTGTGCTGTCACATAAGTGAATGATGCAACCACAAGAATTATCACCGCACAGAAGCGGGCAAAATTGCCGCCATAACGTGTGCCGATAAAGTCAGGTACGGTATAAGCACCAAATTTACGCAGATAAGGCGCAATCAGAGATGCAACCAGAACATAACCGCCTGTCCAGCCGACAAGGAAAGCCATATATGGATAACCGGAGAGGTAAATACCACCCGCCATCGCGATAAATGACGCCCCTGACATCCAGTCAGCAGCTGTTGCCATACCATTGTAGAGTGCCGGAACTTCTCGACCAGCAACATAATATTGATCAGTCTCCATTGTTCGAGACAGGATACCAATAAAGGCATAAATCAGAACGGTAAAAGCAACGAACAACCAGCCAATTAACTGGTTTGAAACACCTGCTGCCTCAAATATGCCCATTAGTATAACAAAGCCTAGAAAGCCTAAAGTATAAAGACCGTAGACCTTGCCTAGATTAGCTATAAAGCCACCTTCAAGTTTTATCATTTTATGGCTCCTTATTTCTCTTCCAGGCCAAATTCTTCGTCAATTTTATTTTGACGTGACGAAAACCAGAAAACAAGCACAGCAAAAATCAGTTGTGAACCCATGCCCGCCATAAAGTACGCCCCCGGAAAGGATGGGCTGTTTAGCCCCTCACCTATCCAGTGTATAGCAAAGGAGACGACTGCCCAGATTACTAAAACAGTAATCGTAAGCGATTTAGTCTTCTCCCAATGTTGCTCATTTTTTGATGACATAATGTTTCTCCCCATATGTCGTTTTTACGAATCCCAAGGGAGACAACAAATTTGATTCTAGACGCGCAGCAGCAGCTGAAACTCTGCATCTAAAATCCCCCCCGGAACTTGTTGCCTAATTCTACTGTGATGAGGCACATTAGTCAAAACTTCGTTACGATAAGTGAGACCTTTCAGGTGAAAAAATTCTTCCAAAAAGTAGTAAACATGCTGCGCTATGACACCACACCAACGCTTGAATCAAAAGAACAACTTATTGATTTTATTGAAAAACAATCATCTTTTGTCAGCCAGGTCACCCTTTATACCTATATTAAGACGCGGGCCGGCACACAGCATCCAAAATTATTTGAGAATGATCAATTTCTGACCTCACTGAAGATAGCAAGATGGCATATTTTTGCTGCCTGTGTCGTAGATTTGAGTGTTTTTGCTGCTGCACGCTTTTATCATGATGGGCTTTGTGCTGAAAAACAGGCTGCTCGGATGGCCGGGCATTTCATGTCAGTCATCTTGTCAGGGGTAACACAAGATGATGTGCCGCAGCAGATATTTACCACAGCCATAGAGACGGGCAAAAGACACGCGGCCAAAATTGATTTCAGCCTGGCCGCAGCAGATGACCATGCCTTCCAGTCGAGCGCACAGGCCTTACTGGACTGGGCCCCTGTTGTCGATGAATTCAAGAAGAATGATGAGCTGATTGTCCGCAATTCCATTCATTTGCGCTGGATTGGGGTACGCCGTGATGTCATAGGCGGGCTGAACACAAAAGCCGTCCTCGCCAGCTGGCATGAATATGAAAAACCAAAGACCAGAAAAGCTAATCGCGGGCGGCCATGCTGATCAGCGCAGCGGCCTTTTCAGCTATCATCATGGTTGGCGCGTGCGTATTGCCGGAAACTAGCATAGGCATGACAGAGGCATCAGCAATCCTCAGCCCGCGCAGGCCATGCACCCGCAGCTGGTTGTCCACAACTGCACCGCTGGCCGGATCCGGGCCCATCATGCAGCTGCAGGCTGGATGATACACTGTGTTTCCTGTCTCGCGGGCAAAGGCCAAAAGCCCTTCATCATCATCAATATCCGAGCCCGGGCGTCGCTCTGCTTCTAGCAGCCCATCCAGTGCCGGGGCGGCCATGATATGCCGTGCCACACGCAGCCCGGCCAGCAATGTCAGCCTGTCTGTCTCTGCTGCCAGGTAGTTGGGCTGAATATGCGGGGCGGCCAGCGGATCAGCCGATGCAATATGCACATATCCGCGGCTTTCAGGGCGTAGCTGGCAGGGCCCGATTGTCAGTCCCGGAAATCTGTCAAAAATGCGCCTGGCTGGATTGGCAAAGCTGGCATGGGCAATATGAAACTGAATATCCGGGCGGACGGCAGCGGGTCTGCTGGATACAAAGCCGGCCAAAATACCAGCCGTCAGGGACAGGCTGCCCCTTCGCGTCAGAAGATAGCGCAGCCCCTCTTTCAGCAATGCCAGACCGCGGCTGGTATGGTTGAGGGAGTGTTCAAATTTCAGCTGCCAGGTCAGCCGGGCAAGATAATGATCGCGCAGATTCTCGCCAACCCCGGGCAGATTGTGAAGCGGGCGGATGCCAAGACCCTTCAGTTCACCCGCCCGGCCAACCCCGGACAGCTCCAGCAGCTGGGGAGAGCCAAAGGCCCCGGCGCTCAAAACGACCTCGCGGCCGGCAAATATATCCCTTGTGCGACCCTTATGCCGGATTCTCACGCCTGTGGCCCGCCTCTTATCCCCAGTATCAAATAAAAGACAGAGCGCCTGTGCACGGGTGAGGATATGCAGATTTTTGCGTGCACGCACGGGATGGACAAAGGCACGGTAGGCAGAATGGCGCTGGCCGCGCTTCTGGGTAACCTGAAAATAACCAAAGCCGGACTGGCAGTGCCCGTTATAATCGTCATTGCGCTGATAGCCGCATTGCTGCGCTGCCACAATCACATCATCAAGGATGGTGCGTCCCAGCGGCAGGGCCGACACATGCACAGGCCCGTCTGTACCATGACAATCCGTGTCAAAATGCTGGCCAGACTCATTCGCCTGTGCCATCAATGCGCTGGCATTTTCTGATTTGATAAAATAGGGCAGAACATCGTCATAGGCCCAGCCCTCATTGCCGGCTGCCGCCCAGTCGTCATAATCCTCTTTCTGTCCCCGCACATAGAGCATACCGTTAATTGACGAGGTGCCGCCAAGGATACGGCCGCGGGGCATAGCCATGCTGCGCCCGCACAGGCCTGCTATGGGCGCGGTTTCAAACATCCAGTTTACCGCCGGGTTAACCATTGTGCTGACAAAGCCGCCTGGAATCTGAACTGACGGCCTGGCATCATGTCCGCCAGCCTCTATCAGGACAACCTGATGGCAGGGATTTTCACTCAGGCGGGTGGCCAGTACGCATCCGGCCGAACCGGCCCCGATGATAATATAGTCTGCCTGCATCTTCACACGGTGGCTGTCAGGCCGCCATCAACAAACAATGTCTGGCCATTGACAAAGTCTGAAGCGGGAGCAGCCAGAAACACACAGGCACCCACCAGCTCATCCACCCGGCCCCAGCGGCGTGCCGGTGTACGGTTTATCAGCCAGTCGTTAAAATCTGTGTCTGCCATCAGCGCTGCATTCAGCTCAGTCTGGAAATAGCCCGGGGCAATCGCATTGCAGTTCAGCCCCAGAGGGGCCCAGTCTGCGGCCATACCCTTGGTCAGATTACTTACAGCCCCCTTTGAGGCTGTATAGGGGGCCACACCCGGACGGGCCAGCAACGACGTCACAGAAGCGATATTGATAATTTTTCCATGACCGCGTTTTATCATATGGCCCGCTACCGCCTGTGACACACTGAACACAGAGCGCAGATTTGTTGCCATCAGCTGGTCGAACATATCAATGTCAAATTCATGCAGCGGCTGGCGGTGCTGCATGCCGGCATTATTCACCAGTATATCAATCGGCTGGCCCGCTGTTTCCAGCGCATCAACTGCCATGCGTACCCGGTCATGCTGGCTAACATCCAGCACACAGATACCGGCTTTTATCTGTTCTGCCCGCAGGCTGTCTGCAGCACTGGCAAGAGCTGTCTCATCACGGGCGGCAATGATAACCTCAGCCCCCGCACGGCCCAACCCGGCCGCAAGCGCCAATCCGATGCCGCGTGATCCGCCAGTGACAAAGGCACGTCTTCCGGCAAGTGAAAACATATCTATGCCTATCATCAGCCTGCCTCCCCATACAGGCCAAGCGTGCGGGCCTGAAGTGTGAGCAGGGCAGTGATATGGCGCAGCACCGAGGCCTGGCAGTCCAGCCTGTCCGCAAGTTCAAGAACAGCTGTTACCAGCGGGTCTATTTCCAGCGGCCGCCCGGCTTCTATATCCTGACGGGTCGAGGGCTTATGGCCAATAATGCGGGCCGCTCCCTCTATCCTGTCCTCAATACTGACATTAAAGCGCACACCAATGCGCTCACCGATTATCTGGCATTCACGCATAATCTGCCAGACCAGCTGGCGGCAGGCCGGGTCATCGCCGATCTGATCAAGGCTGGCCCCGGTCAGCGCCGATACCGGATTGAACGAGCAATTCCCCCAGAGCTTGATCCAAATCTCATCCCTGATGCGCTTTTTCTGTGGGGCTTTCAGCCCGCCTGCTATCATCAGCGCGCTCAGCGTCTTTACCCGCTCGCTGGCCGCACCGCTGGGTTCACCAAGTGTGAATCTGTCACCATCGAGATGACGGACAACACCGGGCCGTGCTATCTCGCAGGCAGGATACACAACACAGCCAATCGCCCGTTGCGGGCCGATTTCCTGCCAAATACGCCCGCCCGGATCAACAGCTAGCAGCGGCTGGTCATCAAGAAACGTTCCTGTTTGTGCCTGATAAAAATACCACCAGGGCAGCCCGTTAACAGCAGAAACAACGGCCGTCTTCGGGCCCAGCAGCGGTTTTATCTGGTCAATGATTTTGGGGATGCCATGCGCCTTCAGGGCTATAATAACATAATCCTGTACACCCAGTTCTGCTGGATTGTCAGTGGCTGCAAGATGATGGATGGTTTGCGTGCCCTCTTTTTCAAGGATAAGCCCCTGTTCCTTTATAGCCGCCAGATGCTGGCCGCGCGCAACAAGGCTGACATCAGCACCGGCCCTGTCAAGGCAAGCTGCCACATAACCGCCGATAGCCCCGGCCCCATAGATACATATTTTACTCATCACCGCTCCTTGACATACAGGCCCCTCGGTGCCTCAGCCCTTCAGCCCCAGCTTGGCGGCCAGCCCGATGCGCTGCAATTTCCCTGTTGTGCCCTTGGGAATTTCATCCAGAAAAAAGATTTCCCGTGGGATTTTGAATTTTGCCAGATGCGCGCTGGCATAGGCTTTCAGCTCGGCCTCGTCAAGGCGCGCGCCCTCTGCCAGAACCACAGCCGCAGCAACATCCTCACCCAGCATTTTATCTGCAACAGCAAAAGTCACAACCTGCTGGACTGCCGGATGTTCCATCAGCACATTGTCAACCTCCAGCGGAGAGATTTTTTCGCCGCCGCGATTTATGATTTCCTTCAGCCGTCCGGTTATTTTCAGATACCCATCTGCATCAAAATAGCCCTGATCGCCGGTTCTGAACCATCCATCGGTGAAATTCTCAGCATTGGCTTTGGGATTATTCTCATAGCCGGGCGTGACATTCTCACCCCTGATACAGACCTCGCCCTCGTCCCCCTGCGAGAGTTGCTGCCCGGCTGAATCCATAATACAGACCTCAGGGCGGGTCACAATACCGACAAAGCCAGCTTTTTGCCGGCCAGCCCCGAGCGGGTTAGACGTCATTTGATGGGCAGCTTCAGTCATGCCATATGCTTCAATGACCGGACAGCCAAATCTCTGTGTCAGCTCGTCAAAGACTGCTGGCGGCAAAGAGGCAGAGGACGAGCGGATAAAGCGCAGGCCCAGTGCCTGTGCGGCCTCGGGGCTGCGCTTGGCACGCAGCAATATTGCCTGATGCATGGTCGGCACGCCGGAATACCAGCTGATGTTTTCCTGACCGGCCAGATCGAGGAACTGCAGGGCATTGAATCCGCCCGAACAGCATACTGACGCCCCAGCCCCCATACTGGCTGTCAACACAGCGATCAGGCCATGTATATGAAACAGCGGCATTATATTCAGGCAGTGATCCTGTGGGCCCAGCTCAAGGCTGGCAGCTATATTGCGGGCTGAGGCGAGGATATTTCGCTGCAGCAGGGGCACAAGTTTCGGGCGTGAGGTGGTGCCCGATGTATGCAGAACCAGCGCCTCGTCATCAGCCCCGGCAGGGCGGCATTGTGCATGCCCCTCAAACAGATCGAAACCGCCGGCAGGCATATCAGCACTTACCTTTGCCTCCACCACATTAATATTCAGCTCTTTTGCTGCCTCTTTTACCGGATTTGTGCTGTTTTCAGCGACAATCACCAGCTTTGGGCGCAGATCCTCAAGATAAAAGGCATACTCACTTTTCTTATAGGCTGGATTCAGCGGCGCGGCTGACATGTAACATGACACACAAAGAAAGGCAGAGGCCATCTCCGGGCCGTTTGGCAGAACGATGGCAACCCGGTCACCGGCACGCAGACCCTGTGCTGCCAGCTGCCCGCCAATCTTTTCAACATGGGCGCGCAGGGCGCGGTAATCCATAGCTGTGCGCGAGGGGGCGCTCAATGCCAGCGCATTGTCAGCGCCCTTATCAAGAAGTGCTTTGATTGTCACAATGATTACTCCAAAAAAGAAACTACCATTCAAAATTAATTGTGATGCTGACTGACTTAAAGACAGCAGGCATATTGTAAAGAAATAGTATGGGCACTGCCAGGGGGTCTGCGTCTATTCATCAGTAACGACCGTTTGCGGGCTGTCAAGAATTTCAAGAACTGCCTGTGGTGTAATGCGCCCGTCTGCGACTTCTTTGTCAAGGGCCGTTTCCAGGCTCTGCACACGCTCAAGGGCCGTGATCACCTGATTTATCTGATCATAGGGAACGATCACCACCCCGTCCTTGTCTGCAACCACCATATCACCGCAGCTTACCTGCTGGCCGGCAATGTTGAGCGCAAACCCCACCCGGCCCGGCCCGGTCATAAAGGGTGTTGCCGGTGTCAGGCCCGTTGCCCATACAGGGACATCAAGCTGGTTGATCCCATGAATATCACGCACAGCTGCATCAGTGACAAGTGCCACACCGCCAGCATTTTTCAGCATGCCGATCATCCGGTCACCAGCGACGGCGCAGCTCTGATTGCCGGCAAAACCCGCAACCAGAATGTCGCCCGCCTGCATATGGTGAATAGCGGCAAAGGATGCTAGAATATCAGCTGGGCTGTTCTCTGCTGTCATCGCCGGGCCGGCAATCGTTTCACCAAAATCAGGCCGGGCCGTAACCGGCACAATCACAGATGACAGAGCCCCGCGCCCGCCAAGCGCATCCACTACCTGAGCTGTTGTCACACTGGCGAAGGCAGCTATCTGGCTGTCTGAGGGGCGACTGCGTGTCTTTTTGATTTTCAGGAGCGGCGGCTTTTCAATCATTTCAGGGGCCAGAAATACGGACATTGATAGTAAACAGACAATAACATTGACTGAAAGGCAGGGGACATGTCAATCAGCTTGAGCGTTCTGTTACAGCCCCCCGTGCACAGAGGCGCTCTGACAGCTTGACGGTCTGCTGTGACGCGGCCTTTAAGGGATAAGCGCAAAAAAAGAAATAAGCGTAAAGCGCATTGTTTGCTGCAACTTGCCGCTATCAGGCATGGCACAGACAGCGGCAAGCGTGGAGGAACGATGAACATGCAATTTAGCACCACATTCAAGTCAAAGCGCCTGTCTGGTTCAGGACTGAAAGCCGGACAGAAATAGAGCCAATAGCCGCTATCTATCCCATGCACAGCTGACAGGCATACAAACGCTTCATCTCTATCTTATAACTATATACAGTAGAACACAACTATATTTTGTCTATATATTGTGTGTTCCGGATATCATATGTTCCGGATATTATATATTCTGGCAGGCGCAGAGCAATCTGCGGCATTCATGCTGGGGGCTGGCGTAACTGGCGGCGCTGGGCTTCACGCCTCTGGCTCTGCTGGCGGCGCTGGTGGGTTATCGCCTTTGCCTTGCCCCCGGTCAGGCAATCAGGACACAGACAGCTGCCGGCCAGATCAAAACTGCCTGTCATATTTGGCAGCTTCATACACCAGCAGCTGCGCGCGGCTGTTGAACCGCATTTGAATTGCGTGCCGCATTTCTCACAAATGAGCGTCTGCATAGCTGGCCTCCTGTAATATTCAGGCCTGTGCATGGATGAACAGCAAGAAAACATGTCAGTCTAATGTGATTAAAGTGTGTTTGTCCAGCCCCGCAGCGTGGTCGCAGCTGATGTCAGCTGGCCAGCTGGCGCGCCGCTTTCTTGCGTTCATGCGGATCAAGATGGCGTTTACGCAGGCGCAGGGACAATGGCGTTACCTCAACCAATTCATCACTGTTAATATACGCCATCATATCCTCGAGCGTCAGACGGCGGGGCGGGGTCAGTATGATCGCCTCATCAGAGCCGGAAGCCCGAACATTGGTCAGCTTTTTGCCCTTGAGCACATTCACCCCGAGATCATTTTCACGGTTATGCTCTCCTACCACCATGCCTTCATAGACCTTGTCCTGAGGATGGATAAACATAATGCCGCGATCCTGAAGGTTGAACAGCGCATAGGCAACTGCCTGGCCCGTTTCAGTGGAAATCAGCGCCCCGTTACGGCGGCCGGCAATTTCCCCTTTATAGGGGGCATAGCTGTGAAAAACGCGGTTCAGAACACCGGTGCCGCGCGTATCAGTCAAAAAGCGGCCCTGATAGCCTATCAGCCCGCGTGAGGGGGCAAGAAACACCAGTCTTGTCTTGCCAGAGCTGCCCTGACGCATATCCTGCATATCAGCTTTGCGCTGGCTGAGCGTGTCAATAACGGCGCTGGCATAGTCACTGTCAACATCGACTGTCACTTCCTCAACAGGCTCTAGGCGCTGTCCGGACTCATTCTTATAAAGGACTTTCGGACGCGAGACTGTCAGCTCAAATCCCTCGCGGCGCATGGTCTCTATCAGCACACCCAGCTGCAGTTCGCCGCGCCCGCCAATTTCAAAACTGTCGCGTGAATCGCTTTCAGCAAAGGTGATGGCAACATTGACCTCAGCTTCAGCCAGCAGACGCTGTCTGATCATTGTAGAGGTGACTTTCTTGCCTTCAGTGCCGGCAAAAGGGCTGTCATTGACTGAAATGGTCACCGCCATTGTCGGCGGGTCAATCGGTGTGGACAGCAGCGGCTGACTGACCTGTGGATGTGCGATTGTGTCAGCAACAGATGCAGCTGACAGCCCGGCGATACAGATAATGTCTCCGGCACGAACGCTCTGGGCCGGCACGCGCTGCGTGCCTTCGAAACGCATCAGCTTGGTCAGCCGTCCGTTTTCAACAACCTCGCCCGCAAGATTAATAGCCCTGACACTGTCATTGACACTTGCCCGCCCGCTCATCACCCGGCCAGTAAGGCATCGCCCCAGAAACTGGTCTGAATCCAGCAATGTCGCCAGCATGGAAAAGGGTGCGTTTTCATCTGCACCGGGCGGTGGGACATGGGTAAGGATAGTATCCAGAAGCGGGGCAAGAGAAGCCCGCTCGTTACCTAAATCACGCACACACCAGCCATCGCGCCCAGAGGCATAAAGTGTTGGAAAATCCAGCTGTTCATCACTGGCATCAAGCGTGACAAACAGGTCAAACACCTCATCCAGCACCGCCTCTGCACGGCTGTCAGGCTTGTCTGCCTTATTGATAATGACGATTGGACGCAGCCCAAGAGCCAGCGCTTTGCCCAGCACAAATTTCGTTTGCGGCATCGGGCCCTCTGCAGCATCAATCAGCAGTATGGCCCCGTCTGCCATATGCAGAACCCGCTCAACCTCGCCGCCGAAATCTGCATGACCTGGCGTGTCGATAATATTGATCCGCACCTGCTGCCACAATACCGAGGTGGGCTTGGCAAGAATTGTGATGCCCCGCTCTTTTTCCAGATCACCTGAATCCATCAGACGTTCATCGACATGCTGATTGTCGCGGAACATACCGCTTTGTTTCATGATCGAATCAATCAAGGTGGTTTTGCCATGATCAACATGGGCGATGATCGCAATATTGCGTAGATCCTGTGCCATTATTTCTCTCAACAATTTTAAAATAAAACAGCCCCATTATGCCGGGACGCAGCAACTGTTTCTGCCCGCCATTCAGGCAGCCGGATGTCAGGTTTTGCTCATGACTGGCCCTTATATCCTGTCATCTGTTTCCAATGCACGCGGCAAAGGGACAGATATTTATCATTGCCGCCAATTTCTATCTGCGCGCCCTGTGTAACAACCTGGCCCGCCTGTGTTTGCCTGATGACCATGCTGGCCTTGCGTCCGCAATGGCAGATTGTGCGGATTTCACGAAGCTGGTCAGCTATCGCAAGCAATTCAGCAGAGCCGGGAAAGAGCTGGCCGCGAAAATCTGTTCTCAGACCGTAACACATAACAGGAATATTTTTTTCATCCACAATCTCTGAGAGTTGCCAAACCTGTGCAGGCGAGAGGAACTGTGCCTCATCAACCAGCAGACATGAAAAGGTTTTTTCCTTCAGCACCTGTGCGACAAGACGCTTGATATCTGTTCTGCCATCGAAGGTGCGCGCCTCTGCACTCAGCCCGATGCGTGAGGCAATTTTCCCCTGCCCACTGCGGTTATCAAGATCAGCTGTCAGCAGCAGGCAGTCCATACCCCGTTCTTTGTAGTTATAGGCAGCCTGCAGCAGAATCGTGGATTTGCCCGCATTCATAGCCGAATAGGAGAAATAAAGTTTTGCCAACTCTTCTGTCCTGCACCTTCATAAAACACATAAATCAGATATCTGGTTCGTGCGCTCTCGGTAAACAAGGTTTAACAAAATGTCCAGCCAAATAGTCTTTTGCAAAATCTGCTGCCAGGGCTAAACTACAGCGATGGGGGGGTGTATTTCCTGCCCCGGATGAAAGGGAAGAGCAGATCATGGACAGAGCTAGAAATTCAGGAAACCAAGCCTGTCTTGAGGTACTGTCCCATCCTGTCATTGATGCCAAGCTGGCAGTCCTGCGCGACAGAAATACACTGCCGCGCGATTTCCGCCGCACCCTAGGCGAAACAGCCGCATTGATGAGCGCTGCTGTCTTTCGTCATATCAAAGTTGTTGACACCAAGACACAAACACCGATGGAGACGATGACTGCATCCAGAATTGCACAGCCTGCCCCCTGTATCGTCTCGATATTGCGGGCTGGCAACGGGCTGGCAAATGCACTGTCCGATATTCTGCCAGAGGCAGCTGTCGGTCATGTCGGTGTGCAAAGAGATGCACGCACACACGCCCCGTCATTTTATTATGAAAAACTGCCCTCAGAGCTAGACAAACGCCAGATCATCATAACCGACCCCATGCTGGCAACAGGCGGGTCAGCCATAATGGTTGCCGATCGGCTGAAGCTGCACGGCGCCAGGGATATTTTACTCTGCTGTCTGGTCGCCGCCCCGGAAGGGGTTAAGGCCTTTTCAGACAGGCATGCAGATATACCGATCATTGCCGCGGCCCTGGACAGGGAATTGGATGAAAACTGTTATATTCTTCCTGGTCTGGGCGATGCCGGTGACCGGTTTTATGACACGCTCTAACAGTAGGGTGAAACTGCTTTAATCCGGCAGCTATCAGGGCGTCTTATTGTCCAGATTCTCTGGGCCAAAACTTTGCGGTAGCAGCGCAGAGAGGGTGAAACTCTGGCGTAGCCCCCTGTCATCACATATAAGAATGTCTGTATCGGGGGCGGCAAACTCGCGTATACGCTGGCGGCACCCCCCGCATGGGGTGCATAATTCTGCCCCCTTTCCAGCCACTGCGATTCTGACTATCCTTTTTCCCCCGGCACGGATCATGGCGGCAATGGCAGCGGTTTCGGCACAGCTGCCATTGGGATAGGCGGCGTTCTCAACATTCACGCCTGTATGCAGGGCCCCGTTCTCATCCTCTATTGCCGCGCCAACATAAAAGCGGCTGTAGGGGGCATAGGCATGAGGCATGGCCTCTATTGCGGCCCTGATCAGCATATCTGACATTTTATCTCTCCTTGATATAGGGGGTGCCAATGGCTGCAGGCGGTGTGGCCCGCCCAATGAAACCAGCAAGCAGAACCACGGTCAGCACATAGGGTAGAACCAGGATGAGGTCTGTGGGTGTCTGGCCCAGATAGGGCAGCTCTACACCCTGCAGGCGCGCTGCCAGCGCATCCAGAAAGCCGAACATCAGACAGGCCATGAGAGCGGGGACAGGCCGCCAATTTCCAAAAATCAATGCTGCCAGCGCGATATAGCCCTTTCCAGCTGTCATCTCACGCACGAAACCGGCGCCATGGGCCACTGATAAATAGGCCCCGGCAATACCACAGAATATCCCGGCAATAATCACCGCACGGTAACGCAGCCCGTCAACGCTGACACCGGCTGTGTCAACCGCCTCCGGCTTTTCGCCGACAGCCCGCAGGCGCAAACCGAAGCGTGTTCTGAAAATAACAAACCAGCTCAGCCAGACAGTAAAGAGCGCCAGCCAGACCAGCAGATTATGCCCAGAGATGACCTCTTTGTAAAAAGGCCCAAAAAGCGGGATGACTGTGGCAACATCTGCAAAAGGCAGCGTTATCGCTGAAAATCTCTCAGACTTTGCAAGCAGAGGTGTCTGCCCGCCTTTGGCAAAGGCAGCGATCCCCAGAGTGACGGTCAGTCCAGAAGCCAGAATATTGATAGCCAGACCCGAGATGACCTGATTGCCCTTGTGGGTAATACAGGCAAGGCCGTGAATAAGGCTGAACAGCACAGAAGCAAGGACAGCAGCTGCCAGCCCCAGCCAGGCAGAACCGCTGACAGCGGCAATGCCGCCGGCAGCAAAGGCGGCCATCAGCATTTTGCCTTCCAGAGAAATGTCAATAATACCTGATTTTTCTGAAAACAGCCCTGCCATCGCACATAGAATCAGCGGCGTCGCAACCCGTAATGTTGCATCCACAGTCAGCAAAAATTGCAGCCAGATATCGGCCATGCCGTCTCCTGATATTACTGTTTCAGCCGGAACCAGACACGCTCAACAGCTGGTTTAAACAAATAAGCAAGAGCACCGGAAAATAAAATAATCAGCCCCTGAATCATTAATACCATTTCACGTGTGATCGTCTGAAACTCAAAATCCAGCTCTGCCCCGCCCTGATAGAGCGCGCCAAACAGCAGGCTGGCAAAGACAATGCCAATGGGATGATTGCGCCCCATCAGGGCAACAGCTATTCCTGTAAAGCCGTAACCGGCGGTGAAATTCAATATCACCCGTTCCTGGACACCCAGAATTTCATTCAACGCCATTAATCCGGCAAGCGCCCCGGAGATGGCCATGGCAATCATGATAATATGCGCTGGATTATGCCCGGCATAAACCGCTGCCCGCTCTGAATGGCCGGTTGCCCTGATAATATAGCCAAGACGGGTACGCCAGATAAGAACCCAGACCCCAATACAGGCCGCAAGTGCAATCACAAATGACAGATTCAGCGGTGTGCGAACCATTTCAAACCCGAAACCAGCCGCCAGTTCATGAATTTTCGGCAGACTGACATGTTCGGCAAAGCTGCGCGTTTCCGGTGACATCTGATTGGGAGCCATCAGCATGCCAGCCAGCAGCCAGACCATCACTGAGGCGGCGATAAAATTAAACATGATCGTGGTGATCACAATATGGCTGCCGCGTCTGGCCTGGAGCCAGCCAGGCACAAATCCCCAAAATGCCCCGAACAGGGCCGCGGCAAATATGCCCAGCATAACAGCCAGACCCGCCGGCAGAATCTGATCGCATGCCAGCACAGTCAGCCCGGCCCCCAAACCGCCCATCATCGCCTGTCCTTCACCGCCGATATTGAACAGCCTGGCATGAAAGGCCACAGCAACCGCTAGACCTGTGAAAATGAAATTGGTTGTATAATAGAGCGTATAGCCAAGTGCGCCCTTATAAACAAAAGCACCCTTTATCATCACCCCCATGGCCTGGAGTGGGTTTTCGCCAATAACCGCAATGATAATTGCAGCAACAGCAAAGGCCGCCAACAAATTGACAAGCGGCAGCAATCCAATATCTATCCAGCGCGGCACTGGCTGTCTGCTCATGGTCTGTCCCCGCATGCCGCTGGCAGCTCATCAACCGGTACCCCGGCCATCATCAGCCCGATTTTTTGTGCATCAGCCGCGCTCCTGTCGATAATGCCCATATTGCGGCCGGCATTGACCACCATGATCCTGTCGCTCAGATTAAGGATTTCATCCAGTTCAACTGATACCAGAATAATCGCTGACCCCGCATCACGCAGACGCAGCAACTGGTTGTGAATAAACTCGATCGCCCCAATGTCAACGCCCCTTGTCGGCTGGCCAACCAGCAGGATATCAGGGGCCGATGACATTTCTCTTGCCACGACCAGTTTCTGCTGATTGCCGCCTGAAAACAGACTGGTTCTCAGGTCAGGATCAGCCGGACGGACATCAAATGCCTGCATCAGCCCCGCACAATGCGCGCGGATAGTGCGCGGCTGCAAAAACCAGCCCCTGCAGGCTGCTGCAATATCTTTTTCATAGCCAAGGATTGCTGATTCGCCCGCACTGAAAGGCAGGACAAGGCCGGCTGCATGCCTGTCCTCGGGAATATGGGCAACACCCAGAGCCTTTATCTGGGACGGTGAGAGCGGCGCCTGCGGGGTTATCTCTGTCATGCCAATTTTCAGGCGGCCGGCGCTTAGCTCCCTGATACCTGCCAGAATATCCAGCAATTCTGACTGGCCGTTGCCTGATACGCCCGCGATACCAAAAATTTCTCTGCGGTACAGATCAAAGCTGATATCACGCAGCGCATATTCTGCTGTGTTGCCATGCAGGCACAGCCTGTCAGCGCTCAGCACCACATCGCCTGTCTGTGCCTTTGTATAGCCAACCGACAGCAAGACCGGGCGGCCGATCATCAATTGTGCAAGATCGGCCGGATTGGTATCCGCTGTTTTCAGATGTGCTACCATTTGGCCGGCCCGCATTACAGAGACAGTATCAGTGACCGCCATAATCTCGCGCAGCTTGTGCGTGATCAGCAAAACTGTCACCCCCTGTACGCGCAGACTGTCCAGAATGGAAAATAACTGCTCGGCTTCCTGCGGCGTCAGCACCCCGGTCGGTTCATCCAGGATGAGAATCCGGGCCCCGCGGTAAAGAGCCTTGAGGATTTCAACACGCTGCTGCAGCCCGACCGGCAAATCCCCTACCCGTGCGTGTAAATCCACCTGCAAACCATAGTGATCAGCGATTGTCCGCAGCTTGTCCTCTGCTGCCTTTATGCCGTCCAAAAGGCTGCCACTGCCTTCATGGCCAATAATAATATTCTCCAGCACGGTAAAATTCGGCACCAGCATAAAATGCTGGTGCACCATGCCAATTCCCGCAGCAATCGCATCAGCCGTTGAACGGATATCTGCGGGCTGACCGAAAATATCTATCTGGCCGCTGTCGGCTGAATAAAAGCCGTATAGAATCGATACAAGCGTTGATTTTCCCGCACCGTTTTCGCCAATCACCCCATGCACCGTGCCGCTTGCAACATGCAGATCCACATTCTGATTGGCGTGTACAGTCCCGAAACTCTTGTCGATAGCTGTCAGTTTAATCGCAGGTGCCGCTGTGTCAGCACCACCTGCAGATATGCTGTGTTTTTTGCTCATAATTACGGGGAATCTGCCGCTGTTCTGGCATGATCAGTAAGGGCAGCTTGAGGTGTCCTCGTAATTGTGAACCTTGATCTTGCCGCTCAGGATATCCTTGCGGGCCTGTTCAACAGCGGCCCTGATATCTGCTGTAACAAGCGTGGCATTATTGTCATCCAGTGCCCAGTCAACCCCGCCTTCGGCAACGCCCAGTATTTTCACGCCAGCTGTAAATTTCCCGTCCATGGCATCCTTGAACGTTTCATAAGCAGCCACGTCAACGCGCTTGAGCATGGATGTCAGAACAGAGCCGGGTGCCATGCCATTCTGGTTGGAATCAACCCCGATTGCCAGCTTGCCAGCATCAGCTGCTGCCTGGATGACACCAACGCCTGTGCCCCCGGCAGCGTGATAGACAACATCAGCACCGCGATCTATCTGGCTTTTTGTCAGCTCTGCCCCCCTGGCCGGATCATTCCATGCAGACGGCGTGGTTCCTGTCATATTCTGATAGACAACGGCACCAGCCTTTCCAGCCTTTACGCCGCCAACATAGCCGCAGGCAAATTTACGGATAAGCGGGATATCCATACCGCCGACAAAGCCGACCTTGCCGGTCTTGCTTGCCAGTGCCGCCGCAACGCCGACCAGATAGCTGCCCTCATGCTCCTTGAAGGCATACTGGCGCAGATTTGGTGCATCAAGCCAGCTGACATCAATGATGGAAAAACTCTTGTCAGGATATTCGCTGGCCACCTTTGCAATCGCATCGGCCTGGGCAAAACCGACCCCCAGAATAATGGTGGCACCCCTCTCAGCCATGCGGCGCATAGCCTGTTCACGCTGGGTCTCGTTGGTCACCTCAAATTCCATGACCTCAATGCCCGTCTCCTTGGTGAATTTTTCCACCCCGTTCCAGACACCTTCATTAAAGGATTTATCGAATTTGCCGCCCATATCATAAATGACTGCGGGTTTGATGTCTGCTGCCAGCCCTGTGGCAGCAAAACTGACTATGGCTGCTATTGCCGCCAGGAATTTTATAGATTTCATCTTTGCTTTCTCCCTTTTTTATTTCAGTCCAATCTGTTTCAGACGCTCTTGTAAAAACTGGTCAGCGCTGAAGCCGCGTTTCAGCTCAACATCCGGGCGCGGATGCAGGAACATGGGCATTGAATAGCGTGACCGGTTTGACTGCATATCCGGATTGACAACCCTGTGCGTGGTGGACGGAAAATAATTATCTGTGGCCAACGCCAGCATGTCACCATTATTAATCGTGATCATGCCCGGGTCGCAGGTGACCTCATGCCAGTTTCCATCCTTGTCACGCGCCTGAAGACCGGGCTGGGAACCTGCGACCAGCAGCGTTATCAGATTGATATCCTCATGCGCGGCAGCGCGGATAGCGGCCGGATTCTCACCATTCCTGACCGGCGGATAATGCAGTATCCTAAGCAGGCTCTGCTGGCTTTCAGCAACCATATCTGCCAGGGCAGAGCTGAGACCGCCAGCAATATTTGCCGGCAACTGGCCGTCTATCCATGCCAGAAGTTCTGCCCCCAATGCGGCCAGATCAGCATAGAAAGCCTGTGTCAGGGCGGCCAGGTCATCCGGCAGCCGTCCCCAGGGATAGACATGATAGAATTCCTTTAAATCCTTTTGTTCTGCATTTTTGGCATGTTCAGACTTAAAAGGAAAATATCCGTCTTGATTTACAGGATCGCGCAGATAATCATGTTTGCTGTCAGAGGCAAAAAAGCGGCCCCAGCTTTCATAGGTCTGCACAATGCGCTCAGGCGCAATCGGATGATTTGTTAATACCGCAAACCCTGTCTCATGCAATGAACGGCCCAATGATTGGGCGGCATCCCTGGCCTGATAATCTACTGTTCTGATTTGCACTTAGAACGTCCTGTCACAAGTCAAAACGGGGCCAGGGATTATTCAGATCATCTGGCCACGCTATCCTTTATCATGTCGGCTTTTGCACAGATTTCCAAGAAAACATTTTTAATTTTTTCACTCTGTGCACTGACAGCCACATTTACGCGCCTCGCATGCGCGCTGTCATCTGCCAGCGTCCGGCCCAGTTGCGCGCCCTCACAGATAACAGTCAGTGGCACGGAAGTGAAATCAAACAAGGCCCGTTCACTGACAGCAATCAGTGCTGCCGGATCATGCATCAAACAGGCCCTTCTGCCCAAAACCCCCTCATAGAAGAGGCTGTAAAATTCAGAAATATCCGCAAGAAATCCACCGACCCGCGGGGCTGATTCGCGCAATTTATCAAAGTCTGTCCTGTCACAGGATATAGCTGTTGTCACATCCAGCCCGATAAGGTCAATATCCCAGTCAGCGGCAAAAACCTCTTGGGCGGCGTGCGGATCATTCCAGATATTCGCTTCTGCATATTTTGTAACATTGCCGCCGCAAAAGACAGCCCCGCCCATAATCACCAGCCTTTTCACATGCCGGGGAATTTCTGGATCATAGTCCAGCAGGGCGGCAATATTGGTCAGCGGCCCGATAGGGCACAGCGTGACCTCACCTGAATGCTGGCGGCAGGTCTGTGACAGAAACTCAACAGCTGACCTGTTGTCGGGCTGTGAGCGCGGCTGCGGTGCTGGATGGTTGCCAAATCCCTCGGCGCCATGCACATGATGAGACGGGGGATTGGCTGGCTGAAGGCGCGGCTTGTCTGCGCCGTGTGACACAGGCAGTCTGCGCCCGGCCTGTTCTGCCAGAAACAACGCATTGCGTGTGGCCTGGTCTGTATAGACATTGCCGAAAACAGTCGTCAGCCCCAGCAGATCAATCTGCGGGCTGGCAAAGGCATAGTGGATCGCCATTGCATCATCAATGCCGGGGTCAGTATCAATAATCACCTTATGCATATTTATGCCCGTACAGCTGGTTAATCTGCTGAACCGCCATTGGCTGCTGACCAGCCTTTGGGGTCATTCAAAAAGGCCTCAACAACCGCACAGCTCCTGTCATCAAATCTGTCACTGCGCTTGATCTCTGCCAGCACATCCCACCAGGTGGCGAGATAATGCAGCTGCAGCCCGGCTGTTTTCAGCTCTTCTTTTGCATGGGCAAAAATATCATAATAGAAAATCACAAAAACATGTTCGCATTTCGCCCCTGCAGCCCGCAAGGCCTCAGCAAATAACAGCTTGCTGCCACCATCAGTTGCCAGATCCTCAACCAGCAGCACATGACTGTTTTCAGCCAAAAAGCCTTCTATCTGTGCATTGCGGCCAAAGCCCTTTGGTTTTTTCCTGACATATTGCATTGGCAGGGCCAGTCGTTCTGCAAGAAAGGCTGCAAAGGGAATGCCGGCCGTCTCGCCCCCGGCAACACTGTCAAACACCTCAAAACCTGCTTCTTCAGCCAGAACTGAAGCGGCAAAATCCATCAGACCGGCACGAATTCTGGGAAAGGAAATCAGTTTCCGGCAATCAATATATACTGGGCTGGCGGCCCCGGAGGTCAGGATAAAAGGCGTGTCCGCACGGACATGGACAGCCTCTATTTCCAGCAGCATAGAGGCCGTTGCGCGGGCAATTTTTTCTTTATCTGTCAGGCTGAGAGAAATCATGCTGTTAGTTTCCTTTATATCTGACCGGCAATAGACCAGAACACATCCATCTGCGGATCAAAGACAGTGATGGGCCCGTCGGCTGTGTTTACCGGGCGCGGCACGGGCTGGGGAGTATCATGACGGATCAGGGTCAGCCTGTCAGCATTCATCTCCAGCCCGTAGAAAGCCGGGCCATAGCGCGAGACAAACCCCTCGAGCAGGGGCAGCATGGCCTCATTCTCAAACAGTTGGGCAAGACAGCCAAGCGTGTTGGGCGCATTAAAAATCCCGGCACAGCCGCAGGGCTGTAACTTGGCCCTGTCTGGATGCGGGGCACTGTCCGTGCCTAAAAACAGCTTGCCGGTATCCGCCCTCACAGCCTGTATCAGCGCTTGTCTGTGCGTTTCTCTCTTGGCGACTGGCAGACAATAATAATTCGGTCTGATCCCGCCTGCCAAATAGGCATTGCGGTTAATGATCAGATGATGCGGTGTCACTGTTGCGGCCAGCCTGTCATCGCCCGAGAGAACATAGTCTGCCGCCTGGCTGGTGGTGATATGCTCAAGAACAATTCTCAGGCCCGGCAGACGCTGTCTCAGCGGTATCAGCACCTGTTCAATAAACACGGCCTCGCGGTCAAAAATATCAATCTGCGCTGCTGTCACCTCACCATGGATTAATAGCGGGATATGGGCATCTGCCATCACCTCAAGAACAGGCATGACCTTGTCTATATCTGTCACGCCACTGTCTGAATTTGTTGTCGCGCCGGCCGGATAGAGCTTTACAGCGGTGATGATGCCTGCCCGTGCCCCAGCGGCCACTTCGGCGGGGTCTGTATTATCAGTGAGATAGAGCACCATCAGTGGGGTGAAACCATCATCCGGACTGGCCGCAAGAATGCGGGCACGGTAGTCATCTGCACTTTTGGCCGTTGTCACCGGCGGCACAAGATTAGGCATAATGACAGCGCGTCCGCACCACGCAGAACTGTGCGGCAAGACCGCACGCATAACCGCGCCGTCACGCAGGTGCAGATGCCAGTCATCAGGCCGGATGATGCTCAGCGTTTTTGTCACAACAGCTCTTTATCCCTTCGCGCGTGCGATTGCCGCCTTGATCATCTCTGCTGCCTTTTCAGGCCCTTCCCAGCCCTGTACCTTGACCCATTTTGTCTTTTCAAGGTCTTTGTAATGTTCAAAAAAATGTCCGATCTGCTCCAGAATTATCGGCGGCAGATCAGAGGCTGATTTCACATCCTTATACATGGGATGCAGCTTATCAACGGGAACACATAGTAGCTTTTCATCAACCCCGCTCTCGTCCTCCATCATCAAAACACCAATCGGACGGGCCGCGATCACACAGCCATGCACAACCGGCATTGGGGTCAGCACACAGGCATCAATCGGATCCCCGTCATCAGAAAGAGTATGCGGAACAAAGCCGTAATTCACCGGATAATGCATAGGGGTATGCAAAAAACGGTCAACAAGAAGCGCACCGGAGTCCTTGTCCAGCTCATATTTCACCGGCGCGGAATGGGCCGGAATTTCAATAGCGACATTAACATCCTCGGGGGGGTTCTTTCCTGCAGGGATCTTATCCAGATTCATCTCATCTCATCCTTGTTGATCTTATCATCTTAAATGCTGTTCCCTCAGCCCGGCGGTCAGTGCGGCGTTAAAAACAGCATTTTTCAGTGACTATTTAATAGCGATACAGATATAATTTTACCAGATTTAAATGCAGTACAGACATTACTGGCTGGTTTGGCAGTGATGAAAAGACAGGACAGCCAGATATAATGACGCACAGCAGACACCGCGAGAACATCATCATTCTGGGCCGGGGGCTTGCGGGGCTGGCAGCCGCCCTTGTGCTCGCCCAAAGGGACTATGCGCCAACCATTATAGCGCCGGCGGCGCGCCTGACAGGCGGCCTTCAGCTCGCGCCGAACGGGCTGGCTGCACTGGCTGGGATTGGCATTGCTGACACTGTCCGCAGAACAGGCACGAAGCTCGGCTCTGTTATTATCAGCTCACTTGAAAGAGGCCACGAGCTGGCCTGTATCGAACATCACAGCAAACGTTCCTATTACAGCGCCGGGCGCGCTGATCTGGCAACTATTCTGACAGCAGAACTGGGCAAGTATAAACAGGTGCGCTTTATCGAACAGATGGCAACCAGCCTTGATCATGATGCAGGCGGGCGGGCCAGGCTTGTGCTGGATGACGGCCAGCTGATCACAGCCAGCCATGTATTATGCGCGGACGGGGCACGGGGCCGCGGCCGGGCCTTTGTCAGCGGGGCCAGTCTTGTGCCGGCACAGGCCCCCTTGCATGCGATGCGGGCTGACATTGACGCAAGAGAGCTGCCGCGTCTGCTGCGCCGGGCACATACCCATCTGATGCTGGGGCGGGGCTGCCATTTTGTCTGTTACCCCATCTGTCGCAGTAGCCGTGTCAATGCGGTGTTCTGTGCGCCTGAAACAAAACTGGGTCATGGCTGGCAGGAACGCTATTTTGCACCCCATCCCGTGCTGAAATATCTGACAGACACCAAGGCTGAATGGACACGCGTTCCTGTATGGTCATCTGCGGCACCGGCCAGCTGGCGGCGCGGGGCCTATACACTTATCGGTGATGCTGCCCATGTCATGCCGCCGCATCTTGCACAAGGGGCGGGACAGGGCTTTGTCGATGCCGCAGTCCTGAAGACTCTGCTTGCGTCCAATGACCTTGACAGCACACTGACACTGATGCCGCAAATGCGGGCCCGAACGGACCGGCAAAGTTATGCGGGCAGACGGGCCCCTGCGCGTGATACGCGATCTCGTCCTCGGCACTGCCGGACATCAATTTATTGAGAACTGGCTGGCTGATGTCTGGCAAGGTGAAGATGAAACAGGAAGATAAGAGGGGCCACTGACAGCGGCAGTGGCAGATCCTGCATTCCAGCCTGTGCGTATAATCTGCTGTTAATCCCTGGATTCAGGACAGAGCAGGCCATGCCCCTATATTATTTTCTTATCATGCTGGTGATCACAGCTTTTGCAGCAACGGGACAGGCAGAACAGGACAAAATGACAAGCAATGCATTTGATTTTACCTTTACTGGAATTGACGGGCAGGAGATGCCGCTTGACCAGTTTCGCGGTCAGGCCCTTTTGATTGTCAACACGGCCTCGCAATGCGGCTTTACCCCGCAATATTCAGCCCTGCAGGCCCTCTGGCAGGAATATCGGGGGGAGGGGCTGGTTGTTATCGGGGTGCCGTCTGATGATTTTGGCGGTCAGGAGCTGGATAATGAGGCGGCTGTCAAAGCATTCTGCACAGTTAATTTCAATTTAGATTTTCCACTGACGGCCATTACCGCTGTCAAGGGGGCAAAGGCGCATGATTTTTTTCAATGGGCGGGGACACAGGCAGGGGCACTGGCACGTCCGAAATGGAATTTTCACAAATATCTTATAAGCCGTGATGGCCAGCTTTATGACTGGTTCTCATCTGTTACAGACCCGCAGTCAGGCAAAATGAAAGCCGCCATTGACGCTGTCCTCAGATAGCCGGCGCATACAGGCTGAAGGGGACTGTTTGAGGCAGGCTGCCCTTGTCTGACTTGATCGCCCGCACCAGCTGGGCTATTAGACATAAAGAACCGGCCAGGATCAGGCAAATGGACTGATGTGAGATAATCTTTTGCTATGTCTGAAATCCCTAAAACCAACCACTATGTAATTGCCGCGCTTTATCAGTTTGTCACTGTGGATGATGCCCCAGCATGGCAGCAGCGGCTACACGACATCTGCAGGGCCTGTCAACTGATGGGAACATTGCTGATCGCTGATGAAGGGTTGAATGGCACAGTGGCCGGACGCTATGACGATATGCGCCGCTTTCTTGACTGGCTGGCTGACAGTGCGCTGTTCACTGACCCTGAACTGAAATTTTCTGTTCATGAGGAGCGCCCCTTTCACCGCATGAAAGTGCGCCTAAAGCGTGAGATTGTCACAATGGGCCGGGCTGATATAAATCCGGGCCGACAGGCGGGCACCTATGTTGATCCAAGGGACTGGAACCAGCTGATCAGCGCACCGGATGTGATGGTGATTGACACGCGCAACGATTATGAAGTGGCGATTGGCCAGTTTGCCAATGCCGTGAACCCGCTGACCAGAACATTCCGTGAATTCCCGCAATGGGCGGCGGCGCTGGCCAGCCTGCCAGAGGATGAGCGGCCAAAAAAGCTGGCTATGTATTGCACTGGCGGTATCAGATGCGAGAAATCCACGGCCCTGATGAAACAGCTGGGCTTTGAGGATGTGTATCATCTAAAGGGCGGGATTCTGCAGTATCTTGAGGATGTGCCGCAAAAAGAATCTCTGTGGGAGGGCGAATGTTTTGTTTTCGACAGCCGTGTGGCTGTGGATCACAATCTGAAAAAAGGGCAGTACGCGCTCTGCCATGCCTGTAAAATGCCGCTCAGCCCGCCTGAGCTTGAGGATGAGAATTATCGGCCGGGCATCAGCTGTGTGCATTGCTTTGATAAGACAACCCTGCAACAGCGCGAACGCTTTGCTGAGCGTGCCCGTCAGATAGAGCTGGCGCGCAAACGCGGCACCCGTCATATGGGCGGGCGGGCTGCACAGCAGAAAACATAAAAAAAACAGCCTAGGGCGCAGATGCGCGTAGGCGGCTTATCGCAGCGGCATAGCCATCCCTGGCCCCAAAGACAGATGATCCAGCCACCAGATTATCGGCCCCGGCTGCACAGACCTGGTGGGCCACCTCGGCGGTAATACCGCCGTCAACCTGTAGCTGGATATCGCGCTCACCTATCAGCTGGCGGACACTGGTTATTTTATCCAGCATTTCCGGGATGAAACGCTGGCCACCAAAACCGGGATTGACTGTCATCACAAGGATCAGATCAAGCCGGCCTATACAATGACGGACAGCCTCAGCAGATGTGCCCGGATTAAGTGCCACCCCGGCCCTGCATCCCAGCTCTCTTATCCGGCTCAGCGTGCGGTCAAGATGCGGACAGGCCTCGGCATGGACAGTAATGCCCTCAGCACCCGCAGCTGCAAAATCAGCCAGCAGATCATCTGGCCGCTCAATCATCAGATGGGCATCAAAATACGCCCCTGTGCGGGGGCGCACGGCCTTTATTACCGGCGGCCCGAATGTCAGGTTCGGCACGAACCGGCCATCCATGACATCAAGATGTACCCAGTCTGCCCCGGCAGCGACAACAGCCTCTATCTCGTCTCCCAGACGCGAGAAGTCACTGGCCAGAATGGACGGGGCGATAATCGGCTTGGTCATAAAAACTCCTGTCAGAAGCATATTGGGCTGTCTATGGCAGCTTCTTTTATCTATACTACATCCCTTGCCTTGAAATAAGGCAGGTTATCCTGCTGCGAGCAGCCCATAACCGCCAGCCTCTCAATGATCTGCAAGGCCCTTTGATATTTGCGCTCCAGCTCTTCTTCTGTTGCCTCATCAAACAGCTCGCCACAAAGCAGAATGCCGTGATTGGCCTGCAGGGCCCGTATCCTGCGCCCATGCATCAGCCCGTCAACCAGCACTGCATGCTCAAATTCCTCGCCTTTGACAATCTGTATCCTGTTCTCAACAAGGAAATGCCGTACAGCCGCCTCTCCCTGCAGGGCATGATGCCAGAATTCAGAATCTGATTTTGACGGCGCGCCGCTGACCAGGCTGAAGGCTTTGCAGAAAGCAAGAAAGATCAGCTCATCGCGCTCTGCTCCTGTCCATGCAGAGCGGCCGAGCGTGCGCCAGATATCCTTGTTCATCTCTTCAAAAATCGCGGGAATACGCTCAAAGAACAGGCGGTGCAGACCAATATCATTAACCGAATCACCCATCTTCTGTTCTTTATGAATATCGATCGCGCTGAAAGACCCGCAAACAGGACAGCCGGCATCAGAGAATTTGTCCTTCAGATAAATATGTGAACAGCGCAGGCCTGATTCCAGCTTGTTGTCGCATAAAAAATAGCTAGTCTGCTCATCCACAGGCTGCTGGGCAATCCATTGAAAGCGATTCTTGTAACGCAGATAGGTGCCACGGTGTGACCACAGGCTCCATTGCAGCTGTTCAACCGGCCCGAAAGTTGACCAGTTGGAACTGACATCAATGACCACGCAGCTGTCCTTATTGTCAGCGGCCCGCAGACCGCGCCCCACCGACTGGCCCCACAGCACTTTTGACAGGGTTGGGCGCATATGCACAATGATATTGCAATGCGGATTATCCCAGCCTTCTGCCAGAACCCCGACAGACACCACCGCCTCTACCTCTCCGTCAGCATGGGCCGCCAGCATCTGCATACGTTCCTTGATCGGCGTGTTGGCAGTTATCAGACTGACACTGATTCCCAGCTCTTCTATTGCCTCGACCGTAGTTTCAGCAACAGTTACATCCGGACAGAACCAGGCGGAAATCGGCTGTGGTTTCACATTCTGGCGTTCTTCAAGATAAATGGAGCAGGCATGGCTGATCATTGATGATTTGATGATAGCCGGGGCCAGTTTGGTCACAGGAAAATCCCCGGAGCTGATATCAATCGCGCCCAGCTCAAGATCATGGATGAAATGCGGGCGATAGCGCGGACGCACCAATATCCTCTCATCGAACAGCTTCTCCATGTCAGCCCCGTCAATGATTGCATCAAAAGCAAGGCTGAGCTGGTCACGCTGATCTGCTGTGCGCCGTTCAGGAGAGGCGGTGAGTCCCAGCAAATGGGCATCATCACGCCCATTTTCCATAAAGCATTCCAGAATCCGTTTATAGCCGGTTCCGTTTGGCGAGACGCGGTGTGCCTCATCTATGATGATCAGCTTTGCCTGTTCGACTGCGTCATCCAGAATATCGCGGGCCCTTGTGCTGGTGGACAGCAGAACATCATAGCCGTCAAAGGCACGCTCAGTGTGATTTAAATTAAGTTTGCAGACCCGGTGCTCTCGTGCCAATGCACGTTCCAGCTGTTCCAACAGTACCAGCCGGTGGCAAAGCACAATCACCTTTTCGCCCCGGTAAAATTGCTTGATCAACTCACTGGCAAGCACTGTTTTACCGGCACCGGTCGGTGCCTTGACAATGAATCTTCTGTGAGCCTTTAAAATATCAGGAAACCCGTCAATAATTTCCTGTTGCCAGCGTCTGAGTTCCATTAACTGTGCACCTGTCACTGTCTCTACCGAAGCCATTCAAGGCGCTAAGTCTACACTTTTTTTTAAGATTGATAACCTTTGAAATGAAAAAAATCACAATCAGCGCTGATGCGCCGGTGTCTGCGCCGGTGTCTGCACCGGAGTCTGCGCCGGAGTCTGCGCCAGAGTCTGCGCCGGTGTCAGGAGCTGGGCATGGGGCAATAGAGTGACACAGATAGCCTGCTAGCAAAAAGACTTGATTGTGTCGACCAGTGCCGCATTTATCTGGCGCGGGCCCGTATCCAGCCGGTTTGCGTGGCGTCTCTGACCTGGCAGTCTGATACCCTCAAGCGCCCCGAGCGCAGTGATAAAATCCTCGCTGTGCGCTGCCCAGCCAGGCCCGGCAACAAGTTCAGGACTTATTGCCAGAACAAATTCACCGCCCTTTGCCGGGCCGCCGTCATTATTGTCATGGCGGGCCGCCTCATATGAGAAATAATCCCCTGTCATGCCGGCTGACAAAAGCTCTACCATCATTGCAATGGCAGACCCTTTATAGCCGCCGAAGGGCAAAAGCACACCTTTCAGGATTTCAGCCGGATCCGTGCTCGGCTCGCCATCCGGGCCCAGACCCGTGCCTGGAGGCACCGCGTGGCCGTCTCTGGCGGCAATCTGAACATCACCCTTGGCCAGCATTGATGTTGCCATGTCAAACACCAGCGGCGTGCCCTGCGGGCGCGGCCAGGCAAAGGACAGGGGATTGGTGCCGAAAAAGGCCTGTTTTGCCCCTGCCGGTGCGACAGAAGGTTTAAAAGCGGTACAGGCAAGACCCATCAGCCCCTGTTCTGCCAGATATTCTGTTTCCGGCCAGAGCGCGGCAAAATGAAAATTATTTACAACCCGCATCACGGCAATGCCGGTCTTGCGCGCCGCCTCAGCCAAAACCGGCAACCCGCGCTCAAGCGCAAGAGGGGCAAAGCCGAAATCACCGTCAACGCTGATGACAGAGGCTAATGACTGGTCAATCACTGGCTGGGCATCACCCTTAACCTTGCCTGAATTCAAAGAGGCAATATAGCCCGGCACGCGGAACAGGCCATGAGAGACAGACCCATCACGCTCGGCCCCCGTCACGGTGCGGGCCAATGCAGCCGCATTATCCGGGCAACAGCCCTGGCTTGAAAAAGCAGATAATGCCAGCTGTTCTATCTCGCTGAGGCTGAGAGATACTGTATCCTGCACTGCCATAACATCAGCTCCTGTTCATTATGCAACGGCCCATAAGGCTAGCGGCAATCCGTGCTGCTGGCAATTAAGTACCTGTTTTTTATTTTCCGGACGGCCAGCATCTGTGCTGTCCGGGCGTAGCCGGGTCACTTATTTACTGGCTGTTCTCATCCAGCTAGCACCGCCATCCTTTCAGTCATTGTCAACAAGGCCGGCCCCGGCCCCTGACAGGCGCGACATTTCTGTTTCTGGGACATAGGTCAGGCTGGCCAAGTCCTCAAGGCGGGCCCATACGCCATCATCAACCCCGCTGTGGCATGATACAGGGGCGGATAGCTGACTGCCGGACAGCAGCGGACTACAGGTGATGCGCGTGCCGGCTGGCGGCCTATCCAGTCCGCTGTCTGCGAAGGCGGCATCAAATGCTGCCGGCGGCAAATGCAGGGTAAATGCAGCTGTCTCACAGCTCGCAGAGAACTGGCAGTTATAACGGTAACCTGCTGCGGACAAAAGGCCGGCAAACAGCAGCCAGTGTTCAATATGTCCGGCTTCAGCCATGGCTGTTTCAGGGGCAGCCAGCAGCCAGTCTATAATGGCCACACCCTCAATCGCAGGGCGCAGATTTTCAACATACAGGCTGTCAGCCTTCATGTGAACATGCGGGCGGGGCACGGCCTGATTGCCGGCAGCAGGGCCCGTATCCTTCATTTGGCTGAGCATTTCACAAAGACAGGCACAGCCGCTGATACCTGCTGACTGCAACAGGCTGACCGCGGCTGCGATATCCTCTGCGCGATCATGGGCCAGCCCGCTGCCAAGAGCAGCCTTGCGGGCCGTGTGATAAATTTCATTCGCCGACAGACAGATCATATAATGCCCCCCTTTTAGGGGCCGGGGCCAGCGGGCGGGGCCAATGCAAACAACCAGTCATCAAGGTCATCCACATGGCCTGATGCCAGCTGATCAGCTGTCGGGGCACCCTGATAAAGGGTAATCCGTGTCCATTTATCTGATTTTGGATCAAATTTTCCAGCACCGAAGAAGGACAGCTTGCAGCGCAGCAGATCAATCGGCCGGCATGAGGCCGCAACCAGATTATCCCTTATTTCCCCATAGGGATGAAAAGCAATGGACTGCACCCGCCTGATGATATGACGGTGTTCTGGACAGGCCAGCAGAAATGACGCCACTGTCTGTGTTTCATCACAAAGCACGAGGCGGGCCTGAAGCGCCCGTATATAGGCCGGAATATTGAACGGCATCTCACATTCTGCCCCCGGCTCTTCATAGCGCAGGCCAAGGCGCGGCTCCAGTTTGGCAGCTGAAACATACCAGAACTGTGCGTCACTGTCCCTGTCATCAGGTACATTTTCGTCCACCCAGCTGTAATGTTCTGTGAGCAGGGCCGAGAGCTGAGACAGACGCATTGACGGATCAAGGCGCGGGACAAGGGGTGAGGCCATACAGTCTGCCAGCGCGTCCACCTGTTCCGGTGCCAGCTCTATCAGCAGCGAGACGACCAGCTCCTGCAGCTCTGCTGAACAGCCGGCTGTGCGGGCCTGCAGGTCAGCAAAGGGAAGGGCGGCTGCCAGCGGGTTTCTGTCCAGATCACCAGCAAGAGTGGCCAGCTCGGCGCGCAGACATAAAATGCGCTGCATCTGCAGCCTGTCCGCGACCTGCCATTCATCACAATGCCTGCGCGCGCGCTCCAGCAGGATTTTCAGCCGTTCCAGCTGCCGGGCCTGTGCCTCTGGCAGGGCACAGACCCGTGCCAATGCCACCTCGCGGGCCATAATCCAGCTATTCAGCAGACAAGGATGTGTGACCAAAAAGGGCGCCATCCCCAGGCCCGTGGAATTTCCAACGCCAAGATAGCGCCTGTTCTCAGATGACAGACGCACCGCCCCATCACCGCCCTTTTTGTGTGCACAGTAATCAGCCAGAAACAACGTGAACTCACGAATCAGAAACACGCACAGCATTTCTGCCTGAAAGGCCCCCTCAAGCCCGTCATAGGCGGCCAGCTTGTCACGGTCAGCAATACCGAACTTGCCATTGCCATAGACAGCTGTTGTGCGCATCAGATAGCCAGTTTGCTGCAGCAGATGGCGGTCGGGCTGGCGACCAGAGGCAAGAGCGTCAACCACGCTGGCAAACAGCCTGACTGATTTATTTGCGCGCGAGAGGACAAGTATACGCGCATCATAGCGCCCGGCCTCCTGTCTGGTGACCTGTGTGCCCAGCTGCGCTATGTCATCTTCATCCGGAATCCCGTCAAAAAGACAAAAGCTCGCATCCCAGCGTGTGGCAATCACCCTGTCTGTGCGCTCATCATCAGCCAATGGCCGGCTATAGGCAATAAGCGAGTAAATGCGCCCGCACAGGGGCAGACAGAGCACAACATGGCCGTACCCCTCTTTATCCAGCGCGCAGACAGGCACTGTCATCGCTGCCCTCTGGCCAGCAAGGCGGCGTATAAGCACACGCATAAAGCTGAGGCGATGAGGGAAAAATGCGCCCAGACGTGACAGGCGCATCACGGTTTCAGGCGGGCGCAGCTCTGGCAGTTCCTGACCACAGCATGCTCTATTGCCAGTTTGCGCGGCCCCGGCCATCAAGCGTTCATCCCACCGAAATTCTGATCATAGAAACGCAGCCAGTTTCTGCCCATAATCGCCTCTGTCTCATCAGCTGAAAAGCCGACATCAAACAGCCCGGCGGCTATGTTTGGAAAATCGCGTATGCCCTGAAACCATTCAGGCTGGGCAGGAAAACCGGGATTATCTGCACTGCCCTCACCAAAATCAGTCTCCCGCGACCAGCGCCCGTTCCGCATCCATGTCACAACACTGTCAGGCTGATCCTGACAGAGGTCAGAGCCGATCCCCAGCGCCGCGACACCATAGCGTTCTGCCGCCTCGCCAATCATCCGGCAAAAGCTGTCAAGGCTGCAGGCACTGCCATCTTTGAGATGATGCGGATACAAAGAAAAACCGATCATTCCACCGCTTTGTGTCAGCGCCGTGATCAGCGCATCAGATTTATTGCGGCGGGCGGGATGCCACCAGTCAGGATTTGCATGAGTGATGGCAATCGGGCGCTCTGAGGCCTCGATCGCCTCAAGGCTTGAGCGTTCAGAGGAATGGCTCATATCCACGACCAGCCCGACTCTGTTCATTTCCTTTATCGCCTGACGGCCAAAGCGGGTCAGGCCCGGATCCTCTGCTTCATAACAGCCAGTGGCCAGCAAAGACTGGTTATTATAGGTCAGCTGCATAAAACGCCCACCCAGCTGGTGCAGAATCTCAATCAGCCCGATATCATCTTCCATTGGGGCACAGTTCTGAAATCCATAGATGATGGCCGTGCGGCCTGTTTTATGGGCAAGACGCACATCATCACCTGTACGCCCAAACATCAGCCGTTCAGGGAATGCTTCTATATAACGGTTCCAGGTGATCATATTTTCCACAGTCTGGCGGAAATTCTCGTGATAGCAGACAGTGACATGAACGGCCGCCAGGCCAGCCTCGGCCATTTCATCAAACAGGGCCGGCGACCAGTTTGCATATTGCAGATTATCAATGAAGATTGGCCTGTCTGACATCACTGCCCCTTAACCTGTTAAACCCGACCCCCGTTCCAATATGACTATGACAAAGATATCAGATGGCGGCAAGACAGGCGGGCGGCTGCACAAATTGTCAGCCCCGTCAGCGTAGCGCAGCCTCTGCCCATCTGGCAGCCCGCAGCAGGGCCGCATCCGCATCCGGCCGCGCTGTCAACTGCAGCCCCACAGGCAGGCCGGCAGGGCCGGTGATCTGAAACTGGCTTCGCAGCAGAGGCAGGCTGACAGCCGGAAAGCCGCACAGACTCCATAAACAGTTACACACAGAATTGCCGGTTCCCTGTTCAAAGACCGGGGCCTCAG
>JAYPEG010000001.1:146602-155020 GCA_038125645.1 Alphaproteobacteria bacterium | reverse complement strand
CATCATACCCATCCAGGAGCTGTGTGAAATAACTTATAGCCTCTGCGCGGTCACGCAAAGCTGCCTGATAATCAGCATGGCTGATTTGGCGACCCCTCTCAAGGGCCTGGGTGATCTCAGCACTGAGCTGATCCGGGGCAGCGCCGGCGATTTTTGGCTGAATATTCTGATTGATTTCATAATCATAAATCATTTTATGGGTGGCAAGAAACTGTGCTGTACGCGCTGGCGCAGCGGGCCTGATATCAACGCAACTGCCCAGCTGCTCTGCGATGCGTGCAAGCCCCTCATGCACATAATCTGCCACCTCATCGCCATAGAGCCTGTCCAGATATAACAGGCGCACCGTCCGCGCCGGCGCCGTAGCCGCAGCAGAGGCCAGCGCCCTGTTGCCGGTCAGCACAGAGGCAAGCTGGCCAGTTTCAGCCAGGCTGGCAGCAAACAGCCCCACCTGATCAAGGGTCTGTGATGTCTGTAGCACCCCGTTCCGGCTGATACTGTCTTTTGTCGGCTTCATCGCATGCACGCCGCAGTAAGAGGCAGGGCGGATAACAGAACCACCTGTCTGGGTACCGACAGCCAGACGCAGATGGCCGGCTGCCACTGCCGCTGCGGAACCGCTGGATGAACCGCCCGGGGAAAACCGGCTGTTATGCGGATTACGGGTTTTGCTGATCTGCATATAGGCAAATTCTGTGGTTACTGTCTTGCCGAGAATCACCGCCCCTGCGGCACGCAGCCTTGTCACCAGCTCTGCGTCTGTGGCTGCAATGTTATCAGCAAACAATGCCGAGCCATAACAGCAGGGCCAGCCTGCAACATCAATGATATCCTTTATGCCGACCGGCTGGCCTGCAAGCATGCCGGTACTGCCGGCAGTTTCCGTGACATCAGCACAGTCAGCCAGCCAGGTCCAGGCCTGAAGCGCGGGTTCAGTTTTTGCAATCGCCCTGTATGCGTCTGTGACAGCAGTGCTGACCCTGCCCATCTCTGCGCCCCCGCCCATCTCTGCGCCCACGGCCATGAAATTCAAATCAGCTCAATAGACAACTACAGAGCGGATTGACGCCCCCTCATGCATCAGATCAAATCCCTTATTGATGTCATCAAGACTGAGCGTATGGGTGATCATTGGATCAATTTCTATGCGCCCCTGCATATACCACTCAACAATCTTTGGCACATCCGTGCGGCCCCTGGCCCCGCCAAAGGCTGTGCCCCGCCATGAACGGCCGGTTACCAACTGAAACGGGCGGGTGGAAATTTCCTTGCCTGCCCCGGCGACACCAATGATAATCGATTCGCCCCAGCCCTTATGGGCACATTCAAGAGCAACACGCATTACATCTGTATTGCCAATACATTCAAAACTGTAATCAGCCCCGCCGCCGGTCAGCTCTATGAGATGGGCGGTCAGATCACCCGATAATTTTGCCGGGTTGACAAAATCTGTCATGCCGAAGCGCCGGCCCCAATCTTCCTTGTCATCATTGAGATCAACACCGACAATCTGTTCAGCCCCTGTCAGGCGAAGGCCCTGAATCACATTCAGGCCAATGCCGCCCAGACCAAAGACAACGGCCCGGCACCCGGGTTCTGCCTTGGCTGTGTTAATAACAGCCCCGATACCGGTGGTAACGCCACAGCCAATATAGCAGATTTTATCGAAAGGCGCGTCCCTGTTCACCTTTGCCAACGCAATTTCCGGCAGCACAGTAAAATTGGAAAAAGTAGAGGTGCCCATATAATGGTGAACAGATTTGCCCTTGTAAGAAAAGCGTGAGGTGCCGTCTGGCATGAGGCCCTGACCCTGTGTGGTGCGGATGGCCTGGCAGAGATTGGTTTTCGGGTGAAGGCAATAATCACATTCACGGCATTCCGGTGTATAGAGCGGGATCACATGGTCGCCGACAGCCAGCGATGTTACACCGCCCCCGATCTCGCGCACAATTCCGGCCCCCTCATGGCCAAGCACAGCTGGAAACAGCCCCTCCGGGTCAGCCCCGGACAGGGTAAATTCATCAGTGTGGCAGATGCCGGTGGCCATAATCTCCACCAGCACCTCGCCGGCACGCGGCCCCTCAAGGTCAAGCTCCACTATCTCCAGCGGCTTGCCGGCTTCAAATGCAACAGCTGCACGTGTTTTCATGACTGCTCCCCCTTTTTGTTCCTTTGCCTTTCACGCCCGTCCGGCCCTTCTGCTCAGCCTCTGTCATCTTTTATCTCATCATAAAACAAAAATGCATGGCAAGCAGAAACGAAACCTCATGCCAGCAGGGGAAAGTCAGGAACAAGACCAGCGCAGGCTATAAAAGGGCCATTGCGCCAGCCCGGCTTGCTGTAGCGGTGCGGGGCCCCGTCAGGCGTGAATAGCTGCCCGCCAGCCGCAGATAAAATCGCCTCTCCAGCAGCTGTATCCCATTCCATGGTCGGGCCGAAGCGCGGATAAATATCAGCGCTGCCAGCAGCCAGCAACAGGAATTTCAAAGAGGAGCCGGCAGACAATGTCCGTGTTATCTTGTGCGTGTGCAAGAAGCTGTCTGTGCGGGCATCACGGTGCGAGCGGCTGGCCACTGCTGTGGCACCGGCTTCTGGAACAGGGCGTATGCGCAGCTCTGATATCTGGCCGTTCTGTTCCTGCTGCGCCGTGCCCTGCATGTCTGTCCAGCACAGCCAGTCCCGGGCCGGGGCCAGTATAATACCGCCGACAGCACGATGCTGATGCACAAAACCGACATTGACGGTAAACGCCCCGTTACTGTCAGGGCGGATAAATTCACGCGTGCCGTCCAGCGGATCGACAAGAAAATAGCTGCCCTTAGTCTGTAGCTGATGACTGGTAGCATTTTCCTCTGAAATGACCGGAATTTCCGGAAACAGGCTGTTCAGCGCAGCTGTCAACACAGCCTCAGCGGCGTCATCAGCCTGTGTGACCGGAGAGTTGTCAGCCTTGTATCTGGCGGATATGCCGCGCTGTTTCACCTCCATCACCGCTCGGCCGGCCTCGCGGACGGCAGGGATTAACAGGTTAAAGTCCGGTGTGTCTGGCACGGGCCTAAGAGGTGTGCGGAATGACAAATTCAGCGCCCTTGGCAATCGAGTCCGGCCAGCGCTGCATAACAGATTTCTGTTTCGTGTAGAACTGCACGGCCTCATTGCCGAACGCATGCAAATCACCGAACAGGCTTTGTTTCCAGCCACCAAACCCATGCCAGGCCATCGGCACTGGAATCGGCACATTCACACCCACCATTCCGACCTGGATCTGGCTGGCAAACTCGCGCGCTGTATGTCCGTCTGAGGTAAATACAGACACACCATTGCCATAGCGGTGATTATTGATCATATCGATACCGTCAGCCGAGTTTTTCACCCGCACACAAGACAGAACAGGCCCGAATATTTCTTCTTGATAGATGCTCATATCTGTTGTGACATGGTCAAACAGGCTGCCGCCCATGAAATAGCCCTGATTATGGCCGGGCACAGACAGGCCCCGCCCGTCAACAACCAGTTCAGCACCTTCCTGTACCCCTTTTTCAATCATTGAGGTGATGCGTTCATGGGCCTGTGCGCTGACAATCGGCCCCATCTCGGCATCCAGTTCCATGCCATTTTTTACTTTCAGGCTGCGGGCACGCTCAGCCAGTTGCGGAACAATCCTGTCTGCGGCATCGCCGACCAGAACGGCAACAGAAATCGCCATGCAGCGCTCACCTGCAGAGCCATAGGCAGAGCCGACAAGCGCGTCAACTGCCTTGTCCATATCCGCATCAGGCATAACCATCATGTGATTCTTTGCCCCGCCAAGGGCCTGTATGCGCTTGCCGTTCTCGGCGCCCTTTGAGTAGATATAATGGGCAATGGGCGTAGAGCCAACAAAGGACACAGCTGATATCGCCTGATTTTCCAGAATCGCATCAACTGATTCCTTGTCCCCCTGAATGACAGAAAAGACACCGTCTGGCAGACCGGCCTCGGCCAGCAAATCAGCCATCATCAAAGAGACGCTCGGATCTGTCGGGCTGGGCTTCAGAATAAAACAGTTCCCCGTGGCAATCGCCAGCGGGAACATCCACATCGGCACCATCACTGGGAAATTGAACGGCGTGATCCCGGCAACAATACCGAGCGGCTGGCGGAAAGTGAAATTATCAATATCTGAAGAGGCCTGGGCAGAAAATTCCCCTTTCAGCAGGGCCGGAATACCACAGGCGAATTCCAGCACCTCTATGCCGCGCTCAACCTCACCGCAGGCATCTGTAAACACTTTGCCATGCTCAGAGGTGATCACCTCTGCCAGCTTTTCCTTGTCACGCCTGACAAGTTCCAGGAATTTGAACATGACGCGGGCCCGGCGCACCGGTGCTGTCGCCGCCCATGAGGCTGAAACCTTGCCTGCGGCGGCTACAGCTGCTGCCACATCCTTTGCCGTGCCCATGACCACTTCGGCCTTCTTCTGGCCAAGGGCCGGATTATAGATATCAGCGATGCGTGTTGACGCCCCATTTGTGGCTTTGCCTGCAATATAGTGAAGGACGGTATCGGCCATGGCAGCTTCTCCTGTAATAAAATCTGCATGTCTCTTAAGTCTTGAAAAATTGGCCGCCGTGAAACAGACAGACAATAATCAATGATAATGCCAGAGACGATAATCGCCTTGCTGGAAATGGTCAATTACAGAAAAGGACACTTACCGCCACGCATTGACAAAAGAAGAAGAGCGAAGAGGGATAATTTTATCCGTTTCCAATTTCAGGCTGTTCAGATTATGCTGTGAGCAACAAAACAGTTACGATAGAAAAACCAGAGAGTGAGAATGAAATATCTGCATACAATGATTCGGGTAAATGACCTCGATGCCGCGCTTGATTTCTTTGTTGCCAAGCTCGGTATGATTGAGACCAGACGCAAGGATGTAGAAGCCGGACGCTATACCCTTGTGTTCCTTGCCGCTGATCAAGACCTTGCACAGGCAGAGGCCGAACGGGCCCCGGAAGTGGAACTGACCTATAACTGGGATAATGACGCTGCTTATTCAGGCGGCCGCAATTTCGGCCATCTTGCCTATACGGTTAAAAATATTTATGAGACCTGCCAGCGCCTGATGGATGCCGGTGTGACCATTAACCGGCCGCCGCGTGACGGCAGAATGGCCTTTGTGCGCTCACCAGACGGTATCTCACTTGAGCTTCTGCAGGAAGGTGACGCCCTGCCCCCGGCAGAGCCCTGGACATCAATGGAAAATACCGGCAGCTGGTAGGGGCTACCACGTCTCGCCACCGTCAATGGACAGGGCCTGGCCATTTATACCCCCTGCTGCATCGCTGGCAAGAAACAGGGCCGTTTGCACCACCTCATCGGCTGTGAACAGCCGCCCCTGGGGGCTGAAAATTTTCAGCCTGTCCTCTGCCTCGTCGCGGCTGAGGCCGGTCTTGTCCATGATGTTCTGGACAGAGCGGCGGGTCATTTCTGTATCCAGATAGCCAGGGCAGATAGCATTGACTGTGATCCCCAGACGCGCTGTTTCCAGCGCTGCTGAACGCACCAGCCCCAGCACCCCGTGTTTGCTGGCAGCATAGGCAGAAATATATGGATAGCTGCGCTTTGCTGTCATTGAAGCCACAGCGATAAGACGCCCGCTTTTCACACCTGCCCGCTTCATTTCTGCCAGCCCTTCACGCAGGCAATAAAACGTACCGGTGAGATTCAGCGCGATGATATCCTGCCACATCCGGGTTGAGGTGCGCTCAAGCGGGGCACTGTCTGCGGTTCCGGCATTGGCGATCACGATATCAGCCGGGCGCCCGTCTGCCCCGGCCGCGGCAAACAGGGATTTAACATCATCTTCTTTTGTCATGTCACCTGTAAAGGTGTGAATATTGCTGGCGGCCCCTGCAACCGCGCTCAGCGCCGCTGCCCGGCGGCCACTGATAAACACCGTCGCACCCGCACGGGCAAATGCATGGGTCATGGCTGCCCCAACACCGCTGGAGCCACCTGTTATTACTATCTTTTTGTTGCGGAATTCTTCTGACTGAATGATGGCCATAGGGCTGATGCGCTCCTTAGCAGGTGACTTTCCGGTTATCCTCTGCTTATTATGATCATCTGTGTCCACCTTGCCAAGACAGTGATGCGGGGACAGTGATGCGGGTGCCCGGTTGTACAGGGGCTACTGAGCAGAGGAGAACAAGGGTGAACACACAGGAGCTGAAAGCCTGCGAAGGCAACGTAATAGGCAGTTCGGACTGGTTTGTCATTGACCAGTCACGCATTGATAAATTTGCCTCTGTCACAGAAGATCAGCAATTTATTCATACTGATCCACAGAAAGCAGCCCTTACACCCTTTGGCACCACTATCGCACACGGGTTTTTGACCCTGTCGCTGCTGCCGGCCATGGGCGCTGACGTCATCCCGGTGCTTGAGGGCCATAAAATGGCTGTCAATTACGGGTTTGAGAAAGTCCGCTTTATCTCTCCTGTACCGTCAGGGGCCCGTGTGCGCGGCCATTTCACGCTGCTGTCACTCGAAGAGCGCAGCCCGTCAGAAGTGACCATGCTGTGGGAAGTGCGGGTGGAAATTGAGGGACAGGACAAGCCGGCCCTGTATGCTGAATGGCTGAACAGGCGGTATCTGGAAACAGACTAACCGGCTGGAAATTCCGGCTTGCGGCGGGAAAGAAAGGCCTTTATGCCGGCGCGTGCCTCTGCCCCGCCCAGCGATCTGGTGAGCATATCAGCCTCGGCCTCAAGCTGGGCATCAAAGGATGTGCTGGCCGCCTGTGTAAGCAGCATTTTTGCCCGGCTGATTGCCATGGGGGGGCCATCTGCCAGTTCATCTGCAGCCGCAAATGAAGCCTCCAGGGCCCTTCCGTCATCAACAAGCTGATTTACAACACCCAAATCATACAGCCGCCCGGCTGAAATCTTTCTGCCAGTGAACAGCAGTTCTGCAGCCAACCAACGCGGCACAGCCGCCAGCAAAAACAGGCTGGTGCCGGCATCAGGTGTCAGTCCAATTTTAACATAGCTGGCCGCCAAATAGGCAGAACGTCCGGCATAAATCAGATCACAGGCAAGCGCAATCGCCGCCCCCGCACCGGCGGCCCCGCCTTCTATGGCGGCGATAACCGGGCAGGGACAGTTGCGGATAGCACGGACCAGATCATTGAGATCATCTACCAGTGCCCGGCGCGCCGCATAATGGCCCTTTGCACGATCATGCAGATCAGAAAGATTGCCGCCAGAACAGAAAAAATCACCTGCCCCGCTGAGGATGACGGCATGCGGACGGTTTTCTGTCTGCAGCCGGATATCACAAAGCTGTTCATGTAAACCCGATATATAATCCATGCTCAGCGCATTGCGGCTGTCAGGGTTGTCATTGATAACATGAAGAATACGTCCCTGCGTCTCGATTTTTATCACGGCCTTTTACCCTGTTTTATGTCTGTCATCTGTTATTGTGACAGCAACGGCACGAAACGTCCAACGCGCAAAAACCCTGTGTCACAATGAATCAATGCTGAAACCAGCTGAAACGGGCAAAACGCAGACGGCCATAAAAATCTGCCAGCACAAACACCATCAGGGGCAGGGCCATCTGCATCAGGCTGGCAATGCCCAGATTCTGGCGGCTGGCCCCGGCTGCCAGTGTCACAGCCTCTGTCGTCAGGGTGATGACACGTCCGTTACCGGCAAAGACTGTTGGCAAATACAGAGCTGAGCTCACAGCAAAACCAACAGCAAAGGCGGTGAGCAGCGGAATCATCATAATTGGCAGGCGAATCTGTAAAAACCGCCGGATCGGCCCCGCACCCAGACAGGCCGCAAGTAAAAGATAGCGTTCATCAAAGCGCCGCCATGCTGGCGCAAGAGACAGCATGACATAGGGAAAGACAAACAAACCATGTGCCCAGACAAGAGCAGCAAAATACCCATCAAAACCCAGCCATATCAATAGAATCTGCACACCAAACAAAAAGGCTGCCTGGGGCAGCAAAAGGGGCGTGTAAATAAGCGACTCGCTGATCCGAGCATGCGGCCGGGCCGATGTCTGAAGCCATAAAATCGCAAGCACGATACAAATGCCCGCACTTATCAGGCCTAAAAGCAGGCTGTTCAGCCCCGCCTGAACAAGGCCAGGCACGGCATATCCCCAGGCCCCCAGGCCCCATTTGTCCGGCAGTGCAGAGGGATAGCGCCAGATATCTGCAAAAGCCCAGATAAGGGCAGCTGCCATGCCAAATGCCGCCAGCACACAGGGCAGGGCAGCCAGCCATAAAAGGGCTGTTCGCAAATAACAGGTCAGATAATCTGGAATGAATGACAGGCGCTGGCCGGCGCGGCTGAGGCGTGCCAGACATCCTATCATCACTGTTTCTGCTGCAATCCACAGCAGACAGACAAACAG
>JAYPEG010000001.1:107456-146592 GCA_038125645.1 Alphaproteobacteria bacterium | reverse complement strand
CCAACTGCAGCATCGCAGCAGCAGCAGCTATAAACTGGAAGGACAGATCAGGATCGCGGAGCCAGACCAGAATACGCACGCTCAGCGGGGCCGGGGTGCTGGGGGCAAGTATCACTGCCATATCCACAACAGACAAAGAAAACACCAGCACAATGAGCACAGCAAGGCGCAGGCGCCGGCACAGCTGGGGCTGCACCAGATGCAACCATGCTGACAGCGGGCCATAGCCGAGAGCCGCCCCATTATCAAGCAACGGACGCACGGCTATCTGGCTCAGTCCGGACAGGCCCATCAGTAATAAAAAGGGCAGTTCCTTTCCTACTAGCGCTATCACCAGAACCAGCGCATTCTCATCAGGCACCAGGTTCAGATTGGGCGGGCGATCCCAGCCGGTCAGCCATGGTGATAACAGCCGCACAAGCCACCCGCTGGGCTGCAACAGAAATAAAAACCCAACCGCAACCGTGATATGCGGCACTGACAATAATGGCGAGACCAGCCTTATCAACAGATGCGTGCGCCCCCTGGTGAACAATACCGCCAGCAGCAGCATCGAGAGGGCATAAGCAAATACAGTCGCCAACAGCGCAACAGACAGGCTGAGCCAGACAGAGCGCATCAGCCCGGGTTCAGCGAGCAGCGCATAAAAGGGGGCAAGGGACAGCCGGTCAGCCCCAAGCGGGGGGAACCATCCGCTGGCCGGCAACAGGGCCCCGAGCAGACCCGCGCTTACCGGCAGCAGACACAGACATAAAACAAACAGACGCACCACCATGAAATTTACTGACCTGTCAGCCCTCAGCCCCCGGCATAGCGGCGGGCCCATTCCCTCTCTATCACCCCGACCCAGCTTGGGTGCGGCTCTGGCAGGGTGCGGCCCAGATCAGCTGTACTCAGAGTGGCGCGCCCACGCGGCAATCCGGCAAAGGCAGCCGCATCATCAGCGGTCAGCCTGTCCATGGCTAGAACCGTCGGATCACCCCAGATATCGGGATTGGCCTTGCGCAGCTGTGCCTCTGGCGAGAGCAGAAAATCAGCTGTCACCTGCGCTGCCTCTGCTGCTGAGGCGTTAAAGGGAATGGCAACAAAATGCACATTGGCAAGAGTGCCGCTGTCATGGATATAGCTGCGTACTGTATCGGGAAGAATCCCCTGGGAGATACCATTGGAAAATTCAGCCGGGTTAAAGGCCATCGCAATAGACAGCTCACCGTCACCCAGCAGACGCACCATTGCAGTGTAATTTGGCGGATATGTCTTGCCAGAACGCCACAGATAGCTGTTCACATCATCCAGCCATGCCCAGAGCGGCGCCAGAACAGCATTGTGATCGGCCTGTGCAGCCGGGGCCGCAAGAACAGCCCTGTCAGCTGTCAGTTCGAGTAAAATCTGTTTTAAAAAACTGGTGCCGGTAAAATCAGGCGGCTGGGGAAAGGTAAAGCGTCCGGGATTGGCCTTGATCCAGCCGGCCAGCGCAGCGGCTGAGCGTGGCGGCTCTACCAGGATGGCCGTGTCATAGCCAAAGACCATCTGTGCACGCCCCCATGGCGATTCCAGCCCGTCTGTTGGCGTCGCAAAATCGCTGATGATTCCCGGCAACGCCTGAGCGTCAGTAAAGGCAAATGACGGCAAATCAAATGCCCAGCTGTCAGAGCGCAGCAACCCCTCGCGCTTGAGAGAGGCAAAATTCTCACCATTTACCCAGACCAGATCAACTGACCCGCCTATTGTCTTTCCAGCAGCTTTTTCTGAGAGAACCCGTGACACCGCATCAGCAGTTTCCGTCAGCTTGACATGAACAAGGGTAATATCATAACGCTGTTTGAGCTGTTCACCAGCCCAGGCAATATAGCTGTTTATCTGTGGTGAGCCGCCCCAGGCATTGAAATAAACGCTCTGCCCCCTTGCCTTTTCAGCCAGCTTGTCAAAATCACCGGCAGACACCGTCACTGAATATGAACCTGCCAGTAAACAGACTGCCATAAACAGGACAGCCCGCAGATTACGAAAAGAGGATAGTCTCATGATAGCATCCTTATTTTCAGTTTAAATATGTTTCCCTGCACACCAGCCACAACAGGCCGGTGGACGCGATCTTCCTGTCCGCTGCACACTTTAACGGGGTCAGAATAAAAGGCTAGCTGAAAAAAGTTAAATTAGAATTAACAGTTGGATAAATAATCGCAGCGGGCCTGTTTTTTTATTCGCCTCCTGAGACAGGTACCTTATAGTTATTCCTGTGTGGTGCAGCCGGGCATAACCATGCGGTGACAGACCAGTAATGAGGCAGTTATGCTCAGGCTTGAACAGATACAGCTCAGCTTTAATGACACCCCTTTATTTCAGCCGCTGAGCCTTAATGTAAAGGGCGGAGAAATCGCCGTTCTGTCAGCCCCGAGCGGGGCAGGAAAAACAACATTGCTGCGCTGGATTGCCGGCATTGGCGTGCCTGGCCTTGCTGCCAGTGGCCGCGTCTGGCTACATGAGCAATGCATTGATGGCCTGCCGGCAGAACAGCGCCGTATCGGCCTGATGTTTCAGGAACCGCTTTTGTTTCCGCATCTCAGTGTCGCTGACAATCTGGGGTTTGGCCTGTCAGCAAAAATCAGGGGCACAGAGCGCCGCAGCGAGATAGAGCGCGCGCTTGAGGCCTGTGGCATGGCCGGGATGGGCAAACGCGATCCAGAAACATTGTCAGGCGGCCAAAAGACACGTATTGCGCTGTTGCGGACATTATTGTCACAGCCGCAGGCATTGTTGCTGGATGAGCCTTTCTCAAGCCTTGATGACAAGCGCCGTGAACAGATTATCGGCATGGTGCGGTCACAGGCAGACGATCGCGGCCTGCCGGTTCTGCTGGTCAGTCATGACCCGCGTGACGAGGCGCTGGCCGGCACAAATGTAATGACCCTGCACAGCTGACAGGGCCGTTCCCTAGCCAGACAGCATGCGGGCAATCATAGCAGTTGTCTCCTCAGTTTTTGCAAGTGAGATAAAGGCCCGGCGCTCGCGGTCATAAAGAGCCTGCTCATCACTGTCTGTTCCCTCGGCGTCATCACTGATAATGATGCTGGCAATGGCCATCGCCACTGTTTTGTTATGGGCTGTGAACTGGCCCTTATCAACGCCGGCCTGCATAAAGCTGTCCATGGCAGCAAGCCCGGCATGCGGGGCCAGACAGACAGTCGGCGGGGATGGCGGCTGATAGTCTGCCTGCATGTCCCTGATGGTCTGCATGGCTGTTGCCAGCAGACGATCCCGGTTCATCACGCTGATATCGCAGGCAGGTCGGAAATACTGAAAGCGGGCAGCCAGCTCCGGCGAGCTACCGGTGCGCCCATAGCCGATTTGCATCCAAGTCTGCCAGGCAGCCTTCTGCCAATCACCCGTTGCGGCATGCCAGCGCAAATAGCTTTCCTTGACCCCGCCGCCGGACGGCACCAGCCCGACAGCTGATTCAACCAGCCCCATGACAGAATTGGCATGCACGGCCAGCCGGTCGCAATGCATCAGCACTTCAAATCCGCCGCCGGCAGCCAGTCCAGAGGGGGCACCAATTACCGGCACATCTGTATATTTCAGGGCCCTGACAGCCTGTTGAAAGCGATTGAGAAAGGCATCAATCTCATCCCAGTCACGTGCCAGAATCAGGCTCTGAAAATGGGTCAGGTCAACACCGGCGGAAAAATGCTGGGCATCATTGTGAATAATGACACCACTGTCGCAGTCAGCTGCAGCGGCGCTGACAATTTCCATTGACTGATCTGTCAGCGCATTGGCCTTTGAATGAAATTCGACCAGCCGCATATCATCATCAAGACGGTACAGGCTGGCCGCCTCATTCCCGGCAATCACCGGCAGACAGCGGCGCATCATAGACAGCCGCATCACCCCGGGGGCCATCTCTACAGGCTGATAGCCCTTTTTGTAATGCGCGGCCTCAAGCTGGTTTTGGATGACACGGTAATAGCTGGTTTTTCTATCTGCCAGCTGCCGGGGCAGGGCAATATCAGCCTGCAGGGCCAGTGCCCGCAGACGGTCAGCTCCTATGGCGTCAATCAGCTCAAACGGCCCGCGCTGCCAGTTAAAGCCCAGTTTCATCGCATCATCAATATTCTGGGCACGGTCTGTGACCTCGGGAATGAGAGAGGCTGCATAGGACAGGATGCGCAGCAGACAGACACGCGCAAACTGTCCTTCTTTTGTGTTGTCCTGCAAGACGGCATCCAGCGGTTCCCGCTGGCGGGCCTGTGCCTGTGCGGCCTTGAGCGCGGCCGGCGGCAGTTCTTTTTTCAGCCCGCGCCAGACAGAGCCGTCTGCGACCGCCTCGACAGCGCGCACTTCACGCCTGCCCTGCGGCCCCGTGCGGTAAAAACCGCCCTTGCCCTTATTGCCTGTATAGCCCTGTGCGATCATCGCTGTGACAAGCCCGGGATCAGAGCCGACAGAATCGAAATCATCCCCCTCTGGTAAGATAGAACGCAGCGAGGCAACAACATCAGACATCAGGTCAATACCGATCAGATCATAAAGTCCAAAAATGCCTGTTTTGGGAATACCCAGCGGCCGCCCCATCAGCGCATCTGCATCCTCTATTGAAATCCCCGCCTTCAGCGCCTCATGCAGGCCGACCTGCAGCGCATATACACCAACACGGTTGCCTAGAAAACCGGGCGTGTCCGCACAGATAACAACCCCCTTGCCCAGTTGCCGGTCATTAAAATCGGCAAGCCTGTCTATCACCGCATCGGTTGTTTGTGTGCCTCTGACCAGCTCCAGCAGGCGCATATAGCGCACCGGATTGAAATAATGGGTTATGGCAAAACGCCTGCAGAATGAGCCAGGCAGGCCCTTGGTTAACAGGCGGATAGGAATGGTTGATGTATTTGAGGTGACAATACAGCTTTGCGAGACTGTTTGGAAAAGCCTGTGATAGAGTGCCTGTTTTACCGGCAGCTGCTCAATAACCGCCTCTATCACCAGATCACATTCAGCAAGCCGGTGAAAATCATCATCAATACTGCCTGTAGTGATCAGACGGGCACGTTCATTATGCATCAGCTGCGGCGGATCAGAGGCCAGCAACCGGTCAATCGCCGCCGCCGCAGGCGGCTTTTCACCCGGGCGTCCTTCGGGCAGATCAAGCAGCAGAACCGGCAGCCCGGCATTGGCTATCTGGGCCGCAATGCCACTGCCCATTGTTCCCGCACCAATGACCGCAATTTTCTCAAACACAGATGATTCTGACATAACGCCCTGTTACCTTGTAAGTGATGGTGGTGGGCCGGGCTCAGCTGTCCAGAAAGGCAGACAGGGCCCGGTTCACATGCTCTGGTTCCTCTGCTGGCAACATATGCCCGGCCCCGGCAATTTCAACTGTCTGACTGTCTTTCAGGGCCTGTGCCAGCGCGCGCCCCTGTTTTATCGGTATCATCTTGTCAGCACCTGCCAGTATTACTAGGCTGGGACAGGCTATTTGCCCAGCTGCTGCCGGCCCGCCGTCATAAAGGTTACAGGCGTTCAGATCAGCCACCAGCGCGCGCCTGTCATTGGCTGTCATCAGTGCGCGCCCGAACCCCAGATGCGAGAAGCCGGGCTGGCTGTTGTCATAAAAATGGGCCTTGCGGCCATGCCCCCAGCCGGTCATCATGGCAATGGCGGCTGGCTGGCGGGTTTGCGCGCTGTCCACCAGATGGTCATTCACCGGAATGAACAAGGCAGTGGCAATTAGGGCCAGCCTTTTGACCCGCGCAGGACAGCGCGCTGCCAGTTCCAATGCAACAAGCCCCCCTTGCGAATGGCCGACAATCACAGCTGTATCTATTTTCAGCTCATCCATCAGGGCGATGACAAAGTCAGCCATTTCCGGGATTGAGGTCAGGGGCTGGCCTGATGACAGGCCATGGCCGGGAAAATCAGGGGCCAGAACATCATAGCCGCCATAGGCAAAATAACGGCTCTGCAATACCCAGCTGAGATGGCTCTGGCCGCTGCCATGCAAAAAAATAAGGGGCACCGCAGCAGCGGTAAAGGCCCGCCCGCCAGTGGCTATGTGAATCTCATTATTACTGACTTTCAGTTTCATGTTCTCAGCCCTTCAGCCGCCGGCGTGCCGCTTTGAAACCGATTTCAAAATCAGCCTTGATATCCTCAATATCCTCCAGCCCGACTGACAGTCTTATCATATCATCACTCAGTCCGCCCTGCTGCATGGCCTCTGCATCAATATGGGAATGGGTGGTGCTGGCCGGATGAATGACCAGTGTCTTTGCATCCCCAACATTGGCAAGATGCGAGGCCAGCTGAACTGACTCAATAAAGGCCTGACCGGCAACACGCCCGCCCTTGACGCCAAAACTGATGATTGACCCGGCCCCGCGCGGCATCAGCCGCTTTGCTGTCTCATAGCCGGGATGAGAGGGCAGGCCTGGATGACGCACCCATGCCACATCCTCATGACTGCTCAGAAAATCCAACAGGGCAAAAGTGTTGTCCATATGCTTTTGCATACGCAGTGGCAGTGTCTCCAGCCCCTGTAACAGATGAAAGGCATTTCCAGGTGACAGGCAGGGGCCAAAATTATACATCGCCTCGGCCCGGAATTTTGCCGTAAAGGCCACGGGGCCGAATTCCTCATGAAAATTTATCCCGTCCATTGAATAATGGGCAGCAGCAACAGTCGGGAATTTATCATTCTGGCCCCAGTCAAAATGGCCGCCGTCTACAACGGCCCCGCCAATGGCGATGCCATGCCCCCCCATCCATTTGGTCAGCGAGTGAATGACAATATCAACCCCCTTGCTGATGGGCTGCAACAAAAAGGGGGTATTGAATGTCGCATCCACAACAAGCGGAATGCCCGCTTCATGGGCAATCCTGCTGACGGCCTCAATATCCATGATATCAAGGCCGGGATTGCCGATAACCTCACCGAAAACCAGCTTTGTCTCTGGTCTGATGGCCGCTGTGAACGCCTCGGGGTCGGTGGCATCAACAAAGCTGGTGTGAATGCCAAAACGCGGCAGTGTATATTTCAGCAGGTTAACATTGGCCCCGTAGAGCTGGGCGGCAGCGACTATGTGATCGCCGGCAGAACATAGGGTCAGCAGCGCTGCTGACAGGGCTGCCATGCCAGAGGCCGTTGCTGTGCAGGCAGCCGCCCCTTCAAGGGCAGCTATGCGCTGTTCGAGAACGGCCACGGTCGGGTTGGATATGCGCGAATACAGATGCCCGCCAATCTCCATATTATAAAGGGCCGCTGCATGGCGGGTGTCCTTGAACACATAAGAGGTGGTCTGATGAATGGGCACAGCCCGCGATCCATGCCGATCATCGGGAAGCTGACCGGCATGCAGGCTCAGCGTGTCAAATCTATAATCATCGCTCATAATGCTGTTCCGTTATCTGTAATCCAGCTCGCATACGCTTGCAGGGAAATCACTGTCTGGCAAGCCAGGCCGGCTGAAAGGCCAGCACATCATCACCGGCATTCAGGATTTTCTCTGCCAGGGCACTGACCTGCGGCAGACAGCTGGTCAGATAAATCCTGCCAGCCGCTGTTTTGGCATCAATAAAATCTGCTGCAAATTCCTGGCCAGCCTGTGTGCTGGCAATATGGGCTGATTTTGCCATCTGCCAGCCGCCGCAAAGACAGCCAAGAAGCATCAGCCAGTCAACGCCGCTGACAGCGGCATTGCGCGGGCTGTTCGCACGCGCACAAAGGCTGTCCAGGGTTCGGGCCGCTGCGGCGATGGCCTGTGTCACAGGCGCTGAGAGCGTGTCAGGCAAATCTGCCAGCTCTTCAGTCATTTCATCAAACAGGGCGCGCACAGTCGCGCCGTTGTCACGCAGTGTCTTGCGGAAAATCAGGTCGTTGGCCTGTATTGCTGTTGTCCCCTCATAGATGGTCAGGATACGGGCATCGCGGTAATGCTGGGCCGCCCCGGTTTCCTCTATAAAGCCCATGCCGCCATGAACCTGAACCGCATCCGAGGTCAGCGCCACAGACCGTTCGGTCAGCCAGCCCTTTATGACCGGGATCAGCAACTCAGCCCGCTGGCGTTCAGCCGCCGCCCTGTCCGGGGCTGCATGATGGGCCCGGTCAAGAGCAGCACCGCCCACCAGTGCCAGCGCGCGCATCGCCTCTGTTTCAGCGCGCATCACAGCCAGCAGACGCAAAACATCAGGGTGGCCATGAATAGGCGTGCCCCTTATCTGGTCAATCGGTGTGCCCTGAATACGGCTGGCGGCATAGTCAACAGCCTGCTGATAGGCCCGCTCGGCAATCGCCAGCCCCTGCAAACCGACAGAAAAGCGGGCATGATTCATCATGCCAAACATGATCTCCAGACCCTTATTTTCCTCTCCGACCAGATAACCGACAGCCCCACCCGCCTCGCCATATTGCATGACAGCTGTCGGTGAGGCCTTGATGCCGAGTTTCTTTTCTATCGACAGGCATTTTACATCATTGCGCGCCCCAAGCGTGCCGTCCGCATTGACCAGAAATTTAGGCACAATAAAAACCGATATCCCCTTGACGCCCGGCGGGGCATCAGGGGTGCGGGCCAGAACCAGATGGATGATATTCTCAGCCATATCATGCTCACCATAGGTGATATAAATTTTCTGACCCGTTATCAGATAATGATCCCCATCGGGCACCGCCTTTGTCTTGATAGCAGCAAGGTCTGTTCCCGCTTGCGGCTCAGTCAAATTCATTGTTCCCGTCCAGCGGCCCTCTATCATCGGCGGCAAAAATGTCTGTTTTTGTTCTGCAGAGGCAGTGGACTGCAGGGCAAAAATCTGGCCCTGTGTCAACAGATGGCATAAGGCAAAGCTGAGGCTGGCCGACTGCCACATTTCATTTACAGCCGCGCTGAGGGCCATCGGCATCTGCTGGCCGCCATAGGCCGGGTCTGCCTCTATGGATGTCCAGCCGCCGGCCGCCATTGCCTGATAGGCCTCTTTGAACCCGGGCGGTGTGGTCACCTGGCCGTCATCATGGTGGTGACAGCCCTGCTGGTCAGCGCTGTGATTAAGCGGGGCGATTACCCCGGCCGCCAGCTTTCCGGCCTCTTCTATCACAGCTTCTGCCACTTCTGTACTGAACTCCTCGAAGCCGGGAAGACGGGCAATATCTGCAAGCCTGACCAGATAGCGCAGACCAAATTTCATATCCTCAATTGGCGGCGTGTAAGTCATTTATAAACCTTTACCTCTTTTATTTTTCACCAGCCGGCAGATGCACTGGCCAGAGAGATATATCAGCCTGCGGCCAGTCAGGCAGTCTGTTTTTTGCTGCGACTCTGTAACGCCCGCTCAAAACGCTGCTCAGCTGCTGAGCGCTTGCTCTCTGCCTCTGCCATATGACTGGTGCGCACAGGCCCGAAGCCACGAATGACCTCAGCAACACTGACCATATCCACAGCCGCGTTATAAGCCGCGATGTCACAACTGCCGGCCAAGAGACGGGCAGCTATAGTTTCCAGCATATTCTCATAATCTGCGAGCGCGCGCTGTTCTGCCCGGCGTTCATCGCTGTAGCTGAAAATATCCAGAACACTGCCACGAACCCCGCGCAGGGCGCCAAGCAGCCTGAAAACAGGCCATATCCATCTGCCATAGGCAGATTTGCGCGGCCGCCCTGTTGCTGGATCATGGCCAGAAAACAGCGGCGGGGCCAAATGCACAGACAGCTGATAATCCCCTTCAAACAGCGCCTCTATCCGACTGGTGAAACGGGTGTCTGTATAGAGGCGGGCAACCTCATACTCATCCTTTATCGCCATCATTTTATATAGATAACGCGCCGCTGCCTTTGTCAGCTTCTGATGCTTTTGCTGATCAACAGCCCTGATAGTTTCAATCTTCTGTCTGTAACGCTCTGCATAGCCAGTATTCTGATAAGCGGTCAACCGCGCCGCACGGTCGGCAATGATGCTGTCCAGATCCTCAAGCGGCGGCGCTGAATATTGCTGTCTCTGGGCAAGGGCTGCATCCAGCCTGGCGGGTTCAGCCACATATACGCGCCCCCAGTTAAAGGCACGCACACTTGCGTCCACAGCAATATTATTGAGGGTAATTGCCTGAATAATAGCTGCGGCCGACAGCGGGATCAGCCCACGCTGAAAGGCAACGCCCAGCAGAAACAGATTGGCAGCAATCGTATCGCCCATCAGCGCACTGGCAATCTGCGTGGCATTAACCATCAATGCCTGTCCGTCCGGCACCAGTTCACGCAGTCTCTTTTCTATGTCCTTTGCCGGCAGACGGGCCTCTGGGTCACGCGTAAAATCGCCTGTTGGCATTTCATAGCTGTTCACCACAGCATGGCCAGTCCCGGCGATCAGGCGCAGCACAGCACTGTCCGCGCTGACCAGCGAATCACATCCCAGCAGCAGATCAGCCCCGCCGGGCCCGATGCGAATAGCTGAGATATCCTCTGGCTGGCTGGCGATGCGGATATGGCTGGCAACCGCCCCCCCTTTCTGTGCCAGCCCGGCCATATCAATAATACCGCAGCCCTTTCCCTCAATATGTGCAGCCATGCCGATAAGCGTCCCGACCGTAACCACACCTGTGCCGCCAACACCTGTCAGAACAATGCTGACCGGTCGGCCAAGGTCAAAACATGATGACGGTGCTGGCAGCTCATCACTGGCAGGATCATGTGACAGAGGCTGCTTTAAGGTGCCGCCCCTGACTGTTACAAAGCTGGGGCAAAAGCCTTTGATGCATGAAAAGTCCTTGTTGCAGGCTGACTGGTCTATCTGGCGCTTGCGCCCCAATTCTGTTTCCAGGGGCAGCACGGCCACACAATTCGATTGCAGGGAACAATCCCCGCACCCCTCGCAAACCTCTGGATTGATAAAGACCCGCTCGGCCGGATCCACCATCTTGCCGCGCTTGCGCCGCCGGCGCTTTTCAGTCGCACAGGTCTGGTCATATATCAGCGCGCTGACACCTGTTGTGGATTCAAGCTCCTTTTGAACCAGCTGCAGCATATTGCGGTGATGGAAACTGACCTCAGACGGATAGGCTGATCTGTCATGACGAGAAAGGTCATCCGTGACCAGCTTCACCGGTTTTACATCACTGGCAACCAGCAGTCTGGCAATGTCAACTGGCGTCAGCCCACCTTCATGCGTCTGCCCGCCAGTCATCGCAACAGCATCATTATAGAGGATTTTATATGTAATTGTGACGCCGGCGGCGACAGCAGCGCGAATGGCCATTAAACCTGAATGATTAAAAGTGCCGTCACCAATATTCTGAAAAACATGGCGGCGCGTTGAAAAACAGGCCTCACCGATCCAGTTTGCCCCCTCGCCGCCCATATGTGTGTTGCCCTCAACATTGCGATCCATAAACTGAACCATGTAATGACAGCCAATGCCGGCATAGCCGCGCGCACCCTCTGGCAACAGCGTAGAGCTGTTATGCGGACAGCCGGCGCAAAAATAGGGCATCCGGGATATGCTGAGCGGACTGAACTCGCGCTTCAGCAGGCTGTCTATCTGTGAAAACCGCGCTGCCACAACCGCGCTATGATTGCTTTTATCCAGAAGATGGGCGGCTATGGCATGGGCAACCTGTGTTGAGTTTAACGCCCCCTCTTCTGTGAGAAGGCGCGCGCCCCTGCTGTCACGCTTGCCGATAATTGGGGGCGGATTCTGCGTGTCATACAGAATTTCTTTCAGCTGCGATTCGATCAGGCCGCGTTTTTCCTCAACCACCAAAACCCGTTCCAACCCCGCAGCAAATTCCTTTACCCCCTGTGGTTCGAGTGGCCATGACATGCCAACCTTATAGAGGCTGATCCCCAGCTGTTCTGCCTGAGCGGCATCAATGCCCAGATCAGCAAGCGCCTGCAGAACATCCATATAGGCCTTGCCTGTGCTGACAATGCCAAAGCGCGGGCGCGCGCCGCCCGCCAGTGTCACCCTGTCCAGCCGGTTCGCCCGCACATAAGCATTCACTGCCCGCATTTTATGTGCATGCAGACGCTGCTCCTGGGTATGCCGGTCATCATGGCGGCGGATATTCAGCCCACCCTCTGGCAGCTGATAATCATTTGGCAGATGATGAGAGAATTTCTCCGGTGTCAGGGTTACAGAAGCGGTTGATTCAATATTATCCTTGACGCATTTGATGCCGCACCAGACGCCGGCAAATCGCGACAGGGCCCATCCATGCAGACCAAAATCCACCATCTCTTCAAGATTGGCCGGGTTCAGAACAGGGATCATGACATCCATAAGCGCATATTCTGACTGATGGCAGACTGTGGAACTCTCACCGACATGATCATCACCCATCAATACCAGCACCCCGCCGGCCGGAGCGGTTCCGGCAAGATTGGCATGGCGAAAGACATCACCCGTGCGGTCAACGCCCGGGCCCTTGCCATACCAGATGGCAAACACCCCGTCATGCGTGCCCTCACCATGCAGCTGGGCCTGCTGTGTGCCCCATACAGCAGTGGCGGCCAAATCCTCATTCAATGCCGGGGTAAAAACAATGCCTGCTGATGACAGTGCCTCTTTGGCTAGGGCGAACTGTAAATCTATGCTGCCAAGCGGAGAGCCGCGATAGCCGGTGACATAGCCGGCTGTGTTCAGCCCGGCCTGTCTGTCCCTGGCCGCCTGTATCAGGCACAGGCGCACCAATGCCTGTGTGCCGCTGACAAAGACCTGCTCTGTGTCCAGATCATATTTGTCAGCCAGTGTTACCGGCCGTAGGGCGGCGTCATGGACAGCCCTGTTTGTCTGTGAATTTCCATCCATGCTGACAGTTTATCGCCATTATTTCAGCCATGCCAATATAATCAGTGAGGATTTTTTAAAAAATTCAACCCATCGCGCCCTTTAGCACCGACAGCCGGACAGACAGCCAGGCAATATATATAGACAATGGGCAGAATATACAGCCAATGGCTTTTTATCGCGAATATGTCTATGCTCAGTGAACAGCCCGACCATCATTATGCGGAGGCAGAGATGACAATCAGCGCACAAAAGACAGAGCACAGCGAACTGGTGATCTGTGCAGATGACAGGGGGCCAGTTGCACGCCTGACACTCAACCGGCCAGAGGCGCGCAACAGCCTGTCACTGGAAATGCTTGACCAGTTGCTTTCATCCATAGAGGCATTGTCAGAACGCCCCGAGACAAAGGTCATTATTCTGGCGGCGAACGGCCCGGGATTTTGCAGTGGCCATGATTTAAAGGAACTGACGGCCGCGCGCAGCCAGCCGGACAGGGGCCGCGCTTTTTTTAAAAAAACAATGACCCGTTGTTCGGCTGTGATGCAGGCAATCATGCGCTGTCCCAAGCCTGTCATTGCCTCTGTTCAGGGTATTGCAACCGCCGCCGGATGCCAGCTTGTTGCCAGCTGTGATCTGGCCGTGGCAAGCCAGCAGGCCCGCTTTGCCACGCCGGGCGTTCATATCGGCCTGTTCTGCTCGACACCGATGGTGGCCCTGTCCCGAAATCTGGGGCGCAAACAGGCGATGGAAATGCTGCTGACCGGTGAAATGATTTCAGCTGGAACCGCATTGGATTGGGGGCTGGTTAACCGTGTTGCCGCACCAGAACAGCTGGCAGCGGAAACAAATAGGCTGGCTGATGTCATTGCGGGAAAGCCGGCCGCAACTGTGAAAATCGGCAAACAGGCATTTTACCGGCAATCAGAGATGGGCATAGAAGAGGCGTATAAATTCGCCGCAGAGGTGATGGTTGAGAATATGCTGGCCGGCGATGCAGAAGAGGGGATCAGCGCCTTTATCGAAAAACGCGCGCCCCTCTGGCAGTCCTGATTACCGGCCCCGGCTTACAGCCATATTTTACTGGGTCATATTTTACTGGGCCATATTTTGCCGGGCCGCCATGATTTCCGGCGCCGTCCTGTCATCTGGGGATTTTTTGGCAATGACCTGTTCTGGGGTGACCTGCCCTCAGGGTTTGAGGCGGTAGCCAGTGCGGAAAATCACCGCAACAATGGCAACAAAAATCAGACTGAACGCGCCAATCGCAGCCAAGCTGTAACCCACCGCCACATCCGCAGTGTCAAAGAAGGCCCAGCGAAAGCCAGAAACCAGATAGACCACCGGATTAAACAAGGTGGCTGTCTGCCAGAAAGGCGGCAGCATAGAAATGGAATAAAAACTGCCGCCCAAAAAGACCAGCGGGGTAATAATTAGTGACGGCACCAGATTCAGCTGTTCAAAATTGCGGGCCCAGATGCCGATTATAAAGCCCAGCAGACTAAAAGATACACAAGTCAGCAAAAGAAAGCAAAGCATCCAGAAAGGATGCGCGACTGACAAGGGCACAAATAAAAATGAAGTCGCCAGAATAATCAGCCCTATAATAAAGGATTTGGTCGCTGCCGCACCGACATAGCCGATAACCATCTCAATATAGGAAATTGGGGCCGAGAGCGGCTCATAAACCGTGCCGATAAATTTTGGGAAATAAATCCCGAAAGAGGCATTGCTGACGCTTTGCATCAGAACGGTCAGCATTATCAGCCCCGGCACGATAAAGGCACCATAGCTTACACCCTCTATCGCCACCATGCGCGAGCCGATAGCAGAGCCGAAAACGATAAAATAAAGGGCTGTTGAGATCACCGGCGAGATAATGGACTGTAGCAGCGTGCGGAAAGTCCGCGACATCTCAAACAGGTAAATCGCCCTTATGGCATAGAAATTCATGGTCATCAGTCTTTTACCAGATCAACAAAAATATCCTCAAGTGAGCTTTGCGAGGTTCGCAGATCGCGCAATGCCAGACCAGCAGCAGAAAGGGCGCTGAGCAGACCTGTTATGCCGGTGCGCTCTGCTTTTGTATCATAGCTGTATATAAGGGCTTCGCCATCAGTCGAGAGGCGCAGCTGATATTCAGCCAGCCCCGCAGGCAGGGATGTGACCGGCGTCTGCAGAAAAATTGTCAGCTCCTTTGTGCCCATCTGCTGCATCAGCCTGTGCTTGTCCTCAACGAGCAGAATGCGGCCCTGTGAGATCACGCCGACACGATCGGCCAGTGCCTCTGCCTCCTCAATATAATGGGTGGTCAGCACAATTGTGACACCATCGGCTTTCAGCTGCTCAACAATCCGCCACATATCCTTGCGCAGCTCAACATCAACACCGGCCGTGGGTTCATCCAAAAACAGAATCCGCGGCTGATGGCTGAGGGCCTTTGCAATCAGCACCCGTCTTTTCATGCCGCCCGACAATTCCTTTACCGGTGCACTGCGCTTGTCCCACAGGGATAATTGCTCAAGAATCTGGCGCAGATAGTCATCATCTCTGGCAAAACCAAACAGGCCGCGTGAAAAGCGCACTGTATTGATGACTGTCTCAAATGGTTCAAGCGCGACTTCCTGCGGCACGAGACCAATAAGCTGGCGGGCCGCGCGATAGGCGGTCAGAATGTCATGGCCGCCGACAGTAACATGCCCGCCGCTGGGTGATACCAGTCCACAGATTAATGAAATCAGGGTTGTTTTTCCGGCACCGTTCGGCCCCAGAAGCGCAAGGATCTCACCTCTGTTTATGTCCAAATCCACTGGATGCAGCGCAGCTGTGCCCGCAGCATAGGTTTTATGAAGCCCGCGCACCTCAATAATTGTATCCATGACACAGCTCCTTGCAGCCGGCCGCAGCCGGCTCAGTCCCATTCAATGGGGAAATGGGCAGCCAAATCCTTTATCTGATCTGCTGATAACATAGTGGGATTCATACCTCTGAGCAACAAGGCCAGCTTTGCTGTTTCCTCCAGCTCTTCAATGGCGAAAACAGCTGCCTCCAGCTCCTTGCCGGCTACCACCGGGCCGTGACTGGCCAGCATTACAGCAGAGCGGCGTCCGGCAAGAGAGCGCACCGCCTCTCCCATCGCCGCATCGCCCGGGCGAAAATAGGGCAGCAGCTGTACCTTGCCAAGACGCATTACAGAATAGGCCGTGAGCGGCGGCAGAAAACAATCCTCATCATGATCCGGCAGCATGGACAGGGCCACTGAATGGGTGGAATGCAGATGCACAACCGCCCCTGTTTTCTGACGACTTTCATAAAAGGCCGCATGCAGTGGCATTTCCTTGGTTGGCGCATCGCCGGAAAGTATCTGCCCGTCAGTGCCAATATGCGTCAGACGGCCTGGATCAAGCCGGCCAAAACAGGCCCCAGTCGGGGTGACAAGCAAACTGCCGTCATCCAGCCGGACAGAAATATTGCCGCTGGCACCGGCCGTCAGCCCGCGCTCATACATAGAGGCAGCCAGCCGGCAAATCTGTTCACGCTTGTGTGTCTGTTCCATCACATCCCTGTCCTTTTACAGATTGTCGCTTTCCTGCCTGCAGCCGCCGCTCACAGTTACCCGCCCGCCAGACAGGCACCAGCCTTGGCAAAGAAATCATCAGCACCGAAATTACCGCTTTTAAGGGCCAGAACCAGGTCTGGTTCTGCTGCCAGTGCCGGCACACCAGGATCAATTTCCGGCCCGATGACGAGGGCAGGCAGGGCCAGTGCCTCTACCACCGCACCCGAGGTTTCACCGCCAGCGACAATTAACCTGATGATACCTGCTGCTGTCAGCTTGCAAGCCAGCTGGCCAAAAAACCGCTCAAAGGCCAATGCGGCCTCTGCGGCACCGAATGTCTGTTGTATCTGGCGCACAACATCCGGGTCAGCAGAGCTGTAGACCAAAGGCAGTGCATTTGGATCAGCTACCAGACAATCCAGCACCCATGCCAGTGCTGCATCCGCTGTGAAGCTGCCTTTTATGACAGCCTCTGCGTCAAGCATCATGACTGGCTGGCCGGCTGTTTTATGCTGGTCTATCTGCCTGCGTGAGGCAGCCGCACAAGAACCGCACAGGGCCGCGCCGGGGCCCGGCATACCTGCCCATCTGCGCGGATTGCCGCTACGCTGTCTGATTTCAGAAAAATTCTGTGGCAAACCAATGGCAATGCCCGAACCGCCGGTCACCAGCATGGCCCCATCCAGTGCGGCCCCCAATGTCATCAGGTCTGAATCCTGTATTGCATCTGCAATCATAAAGGGACGTCCGGCCGCTGCCTCGGCGTCCATCACACGGCGCACAGCCCCCTCGCCCTGCAGCACGGCCGTTATAGGTACATGTCCGATGGGTGTGCCCGTCTGCAGACCCAGCCAGAGGCGCAGGTCTGACTCAGTCATTGGGTTGAGAGGATGATCCTTGAGCGGACTGTCAGACAGCAATTTGTCACCGACAAACAGATGGCCCTGAAAAATTGAACGGCCAGTTGTCGGAAAGGCCGGACAGAAAATCACCTGCTCTGCGTCCAGCGCCTCTGCCAGCGCCTGTGCCACAGGCCCGATATTCCCCTGTGGTGTTGAATCAAATGTCGAACAATATTTAAAAAAGAACTGCCTGCAGCCTTGCGCCTTTAACCAGTCAAGTGCGGCAAGGGTCTGTTTAACAGCCTGGTCTGCAGGAATGGAGCGTGACTTCAGCGCGACAATCCCCGCCTCAACATAAGGGTCAGCGCGAACATCGGGAACACCTGAATACTGCACGACATGCATGCCTGCCCGGCTCAATGTATTACCCAAATCGCTCGAGCCAGTAAAATCATCACCGATACAGCCAAGTAACATTTCAAATCCCCTCTTTTCAATAAACTCTGCTTTTAATATTTCAGCCCCTCAGCCGTCTGACAAAGGCCCTGGCAGCCGGGCTGAACATGCTGTTCTGCCCGCTGTTCTCCCCGCTGTTCTGCCCGCTGTTCTGCAGGGCGCGCGCCAGCTCCTTGCCAAGCTCAACACCCCACTGGTCAAAGGAATTCACATCCCATATAAAACCTGAAATGGTTGTAATATGCTCATACAGAGCCAGCAGACGCCCGAGACTGTAAGCATCCGTCTGCTGCCAGCTTAACAGCACAGACGGCCGGTTGCCGGGAAAATGGCGATGCGGCTCGTGCCGGTTCTCCTGTCCAAGGGCCAGGGCTTCTGCCTGTGCCACAGCATTGATGGCCAGTATTTCATGGCTAGCATAAAACGGGCTGTCTGGACTGATGGCTGCCGGCCGCAGCGCAATCAATATATCCAACGGAACCGTATCCAGCCCCTGATGCAGCCATTGAAAAAAACTGTGCTGGCTGTTGGTGCCCGGCGCGCCCCAGACAAGCGGCCCAGCCGGACAGCCCAGGACACGGCCGTGACGGTCAACACCCTTGCCGTTGCTTTCCATTTCCAGCTGCTGGGCCCATGCCGGAAAATCGGCCAGCCTCTGGTCATAGGGCATCAGCCCGTAAGAGGGGCGGTCGAGAAAACTGCGGTGCCAGACCCTGAGCAGCCCCATAATCACTGCCAGATTCCGTTCAAACGGGGCCTGACTGACATGAGTGTCCATCGCAAAGGCCCCATCCAGCAGCGCACCAAAGCCTTCAGCCCCAATGGCTGTTATAATGGGCAACCCGACAGCTGACCACAGCGAATAGCGCCCGCCAACCCCCTCAGGAAAGGTAAATATTCTGTCACGCGCAATCCCCCAGTCAGCGGCACGCTCAGCATTGGCTGTAACAGCGGCCATCGCCGTCTGCGGGGCAATGCCATGCTGGCTGAGCCAGCCCCTGGCCAGCATCGCATTTTGCAGTGTTTCTGCTGTTGTGAAGGTTTTTGAGGTAACAATGAACTGTGTGGTATCTGGAGAACAACTGTCCAGAACATCGCTGAGATCGGCCGGATCAACATTGGCAACAAAATGCACATCCGGCCCGTCATGAAATGCAGCAAGAGCGCGCACAACCATGGCCGGGCCCAGATCAGAGCCGCCAATACCTAGATTAACAACGGCCCTGACAGCAGGGAGGCTGCGGAGCTTTTCTGCAAAGGCTGCTGGTTTTTGAAACGCGTCTGAGAGACGGTATTCAGGACGGCGCAGATTACAGTGAACAACCGGTCTGTTTTCGCTGAGATTGACTGGCTGACCGGACATCATCTCGTCTATACGCTGCTGCAGGCAGCGTTGGCGGGCATATGCGAACAGACAGGCCATTACCTCTTCTGTGACGGGCTGGCGGGTGCAATCGACTTGCAAATCTTCAAATTCATAGCAGAATTGCGCGCGCCCGGGTGCGTGCATGAGGGTTGCAAGGCTCATCGATGCCATCTCTTCTGCCAGCTGCCTCAGCCGCTTTTCTGTCAGTTCGATATCTGTTTTGTTATCAGCCATCGGGCACTCTTATCCAGAACAGATCATAAATTGCTGGCGGCACGGGCCAGCTGTGTGACAGCAGAAAAATCGCCCTGTGCTATAAGCTGTTGCGGGGCTATCCAGCTGCCGCCCAGGCAGGGCACATTATCAAGCGACAGCCACTCAGATGCTGTTGACTGAGTGATTCCGCCAGTTGGACAGAAAGACAGGCCGGGCAGCGGGCCGGACACAGATTTCAGCAGCTGCACACCGCCCCCTGCAGAGGCAGGAAAAAATTTCTGTTCCGTAAACCCTTTTTCCGCAAGAACCATCATCTCTGACACAGTGGCGGCGCCGGGCAGCAGCGGCAGGCCAGCCGCCGCACAGCCATCTATGAGCGCTTCTGTTGCCCCGGGACTGACAGCAAAACGCGCCCCGGCATTGGCTGCATCACGCGCCTGACCGGCATTTAAAACCGTTCCCGCCCCGACACAGATATCCGGACAGCTCTTCGCCATCGCCTCTATCGCCTGAAGCGCGGCGGGGGTTCGCAGGGTAATTTCTGCTGTTGTGATACCGCCCGCCAGCAGCGCCTGTGCCAGCGCACCTGCCTGTTGCTGCTGGTCGATAACGATCACCGGCATCACCCGGCCGCGTTTCAGTATCTCTTTTATGTCTGTCATCTCATACATCTTTCATCTGATCGTACACACACAGCCCGCCGCCCCGCTCAGCCGGTGCCGCAGTAGCCCGCATCATGGCTGTAAGCGGCCTCCCGAAACCCTCTGTTGCCAGCGCATAATCGGTTTTCGGCGTGCGGGCTGATAAATCAACATCAACTGTCAGCCGGCCGGCCCCGGCGTCAAGCGTAATGATATCACCGTCACAAAGCCGGGCAACCGGCCCGCCGGCAACCGCTTCCGGACACAAATGAATGGCTGCAGGCACATTTCCAGAGGCACCTGACATGCGCCCGTCAGTGACCAGTGCTACCCTAAATCCTTTGTCCTGCAGACTGGCAAGAAGCGGTGTCAGGCTGTGCAGTTCCGGCATGCCACAGGCGCGCGGGCCCTGGGCACGCACTACGATTACCGCATCGCGGTCAAGCCGGCCGGCCTGAAAGGCTACTTTCACCTCTGCTTCGCTTTCAAAAACAAGCGCTGGGGCGGTGACAGACTGACGGTCTTTTGCAACAGCAGAAATTTTAATAACTGCCCGGCCCAGATTCCCGTCAAGCATTTTCAGCCCGCCTTCCGGCGCGTGCGGCCGGTCAGCCGGGCGCAGGATAGTCTCATCAGCAGACTGCAGGGCTGCCGCCCGCCAGACAAGGCGGTTGCCCTGCATTACAGGTTCTTGTGCATAGCTGGCCAGGCTGTCCCCCCAGACCCCCTGTGCAGTGCCGTCAAGCAGCCCCTCATCCAGCAATGTGCGGATAACAAAGCCTATGCCGCCTGCTGCATGAAACTGGTTAACATCTGCCTGGCCATTGGGATAGACGCGGGCCAGAAGCGGTATCACCTCTGAGAGATCAGCAAAATCATCCCAGCGCAAATCAATGCCTGCGGCGGCGGCCATCGCCGGCAGATGAAGCGTATGGTTGGTTGAACCGCCCGTGGCATGCAAGCCGATAATGGCATTGACAAAGGCACGCTCATCCAAAAGCCTGCCAATCGGGCGCGGATCAGCAGAGCGGCGGTGAACCGCAACAGCCTGTTCAACAGCTGCCGTGGTCAGCGCATGACGCAGATCGCTGTGCGGATGAATGAAGGCCGCACCAGGCAGATGCAGGCCCATAATTTCCATCAGCATCTGATTGGAATTGGCAGTACCGTAAAAGGTGCAGGTGCCCGGCCCGTGATAGGCCGCACTTTCTGCTGCCATGAGCGTCTTTCTGTCTGTCTCACCTCTGGCAAAGGCCTTTCTTACCTTTGCCTTATCCTCATTGGCAAGGCCCGATGACATTGGCCCGGCAGGCACAAAAATGACTGGCAGATGGCCAAATGACAGCGCCCCCATAACCAGGCCCGGAACGATTTTATCACAGATGCCGAGGCACAGGGCTGCATCATAGACATTATGCGAGAGCCCGACCGCCGCAGACAGCGCAATAATATCACGGCTGAACAGGGACAGCTCCATGCCCGGGCGACCCTGTGTCACACCATCACACATGGCCGGAACCGCCCCGGCCACCTGTGCGGTTGCCCCGGCCTGGCGCGCTGCAGCACGGATAAGTGCAGGATAACTCTCATAGGGCTGATGGGCTGAGAGCATATCATTATAGGCGGTGATAACAGCAATATTCGGCTTGTGCGCGCCTGACTGATCAAGCAGGTCTGGTTGGTCAGGGCCAGCAGCGGCTGCAGCATGGGCCATATTTGAGCAGGAAACCGACAGCCGGTCAGAATCAGCTGCCCCGTGCATCATTTCAAGCTGCCTGAGATAGGCTGATCTGGTGCTGAGGCTGCGCTTGCGTACCCGCTCTATCACCTGTTCAATGCGCTTGTGTAATGGTTTCATCTCAATGCTCTTTTCCGCCTCTGCCAGCAGCAGCCAGCCCCTTTTGTCAGTCCTGAATATCCATAACAGACACAAGGGCCTTTGTCTGCGCCATCAATGCGCTGACCGGAAAGCGGAACGGCTGGCTGGCTGATGTTGCCTCTGCCAGCAGCTGTCGTTTTTCCTCACCCCTTATCAGCAGAAAAATATCACGGCTCTGTGTCAGCATGGCAAGGTTCATTGTAATCCGGGGATGTGCAGGGCTGCCCTCTGGCCCGGTGGTCAGCACAGCCGGTGTAGCCATGCTGTCAAAGGCCTTTTTGTCAGCCATCATATCAGGAAATAATGAGGCAATATGTCCGTCTGTTCCCATTCCCAGCAGCACCAGATCAAACGGCATCAGCCTTTCCAGACGCATATCCTGGAGGCTGAAAAAAACGGCCGCAGCTGCATGCCTGACTAAAAGACAGCTTTTCACCAGCGCGATATTGCTGTCGCCATGGGTTGGGGGCACCAGCCGGTCATCAGCCAACGTCACAGTTATCTGCTGCCAGTCCAGCTGTTTTTCACTGAGCTCTGAAAATACAGCTTCCGGGCTGCTGCCGCCGCAGACAACAAGGCTGGCCTGTCCGCGCAGACGGCAGCTTTCTGCCAGCCTGTCTGCGATCGTATCAGCGACATCGGCGCTGTTGGTGCGTTTACAGCCGTTCATGATCTGCCTGGTCAGTGCCCGTGGCCCTTGGATCCAGCCAGCCAGTGCCGCGTTCAGCAAAAAAAGTATCAGGCGGCCCAAAACTGCCCGCCCGATACAAAACCGGCGGTGTTTTTTGCGCCAGCTTTATCACCGGATCAATAAATGACCAGGCCGCCAGCACTTCATCATGACGCATAAACAGGGTCTGGTTGCCTCTGGCTGTATCCATCAACAGACGCTCATAGGCATCAGGCAGACGCGAATCAAACGTATCGTCAAATGAAAGATTCAATTCAGAGGGAAACAGGCGCATGCCACCTGGGCCCGGCTCCTTTGAAATCAGCTGCAGGCGCAGCCCTTCTTGGGGCTGTAATCTGATAATCAGGCGGTTGGGCAGATCATCGGCTGGCCTGCGTAACTGCGGGCCGGCAAATATATCATGCGGCTTGCGTTTGAAAGTGATGACAATCTCACTTGCACGCACCGCCATTTTCTTTCCCGTACGCACATAAAAGGGCACACCTGCCCAGCGCCAGTTCTCTATACCCAGACGCAGCGCAACAAATGTTTCTGTATCAGAACGCGCGCCCAGCTCGCCCTCATAATCCTGGTACTGGCCGCGCATAATATCCTCAGCTGCCAGCGGGCGCAGCGCGCGCAGCACACGCAGTTTTTCATCACGCACCTGATTGGCATCAAAATGAGCAGGCGGTTCCATGGCCACCAGACAGACCAGCTGCAATATATGGTTCTGAACCATATCACGCAGGGCCCCGCTTTCATTGTAATAGTCCGCGCGCTGGCCAACCCCCACAGTCTCAGCCACGGTGATCTGAACATGGTCAATGGCTGTATTGTTCCATTGGCTTTCAAAGATCACATTGGCAAAACGCAGTGCCATCAGATTCTGAACGGTTTCCTTGCCAAGATAATGGTCAATCCGATAAATCTGGCTTTCATCAAAAACAGCCCGTATCTGGCGGCTGATCTGTTCAGCAGAGGCATAATCATGGCCCAGCGGTTTTTCAACAACAAGCCGGGTCTGTGGCAGCACCAGACCAGCATCACGCAGACAGTCGCAACTGGGTCCAAACAGGGCCGGGGCAACAGCCAAATAAAAAATCAACGGCCGTTCCGGGGCAGCCCCTTTCAGCAGAAAGGCGGCGAGTTCCGCACGCCCCTCACCGGTGCTGATATTCATAGCCTGCATCCGCAGCAGGGACAGAAATCCCTGCCAACTTTTCTCAGGATCGCTCTGGGCGGCCAGTATGTCACTGCAAAAGGGCTTCAGCCGTTCAGCAAATGCGCTGTGTTCCATTTTCTGCCGGGAAACAGCAACAAGACGGAAATGTTCGTTAATCTGACCGTCACAATAACGCCAGAACAGGGCCGGAAATATTTTCCGCAGGGCCAGATCGCCTGTGCCGCCGAAAATGACATAGTCACTGTGGGGAATGGCTGCACTTTGTGGAATCATTTCTGACATCGGCCAGGGCTCTCATTGTTTAAACAGGCAATTGGGCTGAAACGTGTCGCATTGCTAGCATAATTTCAAAGATTTGTCTTTCATTTATCGTCTGGGCAGCGCGGTATCATCATGCGGTACAGTCCGCATTTTTTAAACTTGTGAGGCTAGACTGACACGGCTAAAATTATCTTATGAGTGATAAGGAACATATTCAGGCAGTGACAGAACGCCTCAGCCGGGCCGGTATCAGTGATGCACATATCAGCCTTGCCCTTGAAACCAGCCAGAATTTGCATGAACTTCTGGCCCGTTATAAGCTGGCAGGGCACAGAACCCCCGACATACGCGATATATTTTCTCGCCTGGCCGCCCGTCAGGACGAGGCAAGCTAGATGCCCTCATACCAGTCACTTATTGAGATACGCGCGGAAAATACAGCTGATCCTGCCTGTATAGAGGCGCGCGCGCGCAACGTTATTGACGAGCTTGAAACGGTCGGGCGCCAGCTATCAGCCGTGACATTCACCGACCCTGACTTTACCCTTGCACAGGCACAAAATTGTGCGGGCTCACACTATAAGGGCCCGCTCTATGGGGTGCCGCTCGCTCATAAGGAACTTTATGGCCGCGCACTGCCGCAAAACAGGGGCTGGCCCTTTGAAGGGGGGTCACGCTCCTATCAGGGACAAACGGCTGCAAAGACAGCCATGGCCATAACAAAACTCGACAGGGCAGGGGCAGTTGACTGCGGACGGCTGGTGTCTGTTGAATATGCCCTTGGTGTGACCGGCCATAACAGCTATGCCGGCACACCGCAAAACCCGTGGAACCGGGATTATGTCTGCGGCGGGTCATCCTCAGGATCAGCTGCGGTTGTGGCGGCCGGGATTGTGCCGGGCGCCCTTGGCAGTGACACAGGCGGGTCTGTGCGGCTGCCGGCTGCTGCTTGCGGTCTGGTCGGTATCAAACCGACACAGGGGCTGATTTCACGCAGTGGAATCTTTGCCCTGTCAAATGCGCTTGACACTGCCGGGCCATTAACCCGAAGCGTGGCTGACGCTGCGGCTATTTTGTCGTGCCTGGCTGGCTATGACAGCAGCGATGATATGAGCGTTCAAACAAAATCGCGTGATTATGCCCGCCAGATAGATGGCGGCCTGACAGGTCTGCGGATTGGCCTTGCTGAACATTATTTCCTGTCCGGGAGTGACAGTGATATCTCTGATATCATTGCCGGTGTTTTTGACCGCTGCCTGCGCCTTGGCGCGCAGGGCCGGAATGTCAAAATCGACGGGATAGAGGACAGCAATCCGCTCAATGTACTGTTGATAGCAACCGAGGCCGCACATGTACATAACACGATGATTGATACAGCCCACCGCCAGCTGAATGACCAGACATTGATGCGGGTGCTGGCAGGGATGTTTACCACTGACGAGGCCTATGCCCGGCTTCAGGCCTGTCGTGCTGATTATATTGCCCGCACCCTGCCTGAGCTGTTTGACAAGGTCGATATGTTCATGACACCAGTCTGGCCCTTTGCTCTGCCAACGATTGCCGGCAGTGATCTGGGCGGCAATCCGGATGCGGCCCCGCTGGTTCAGCGTATCGGCCATAATACACGGCCAGTAAATTTTCTTGGTCTGCCGGCTGTCTGTCTGCCTGTTGGGTTTGACAGAAACGGGCTGCCTGTTTCTGTACAGCTGGTCGGCAGGCCATTCAGTGAGGATATGTTAATCCGCGCCGCCCGCGCGATTGAGCGTGAGTATTGTTTCTGGGATACACGCCCGCCTCCGGTCAGTTGAGAATGCAGATTTACAGGGCCAGTTTTGTTAGCCGTTTCAGCTTCATAAGGGCAATATCACGGCTTTCATGAAAATCTATGGTGCCCTTGAATGAACCTGTTTCATCCAGCAGGAACACTGTTGCGGTATGGTCGATATTATAGCCCTCAGGCGTGATGTTATTTTTCTGCCAGAACACCCCCCAGGCACGCGCCAGAGCGTGAATCTCACCCTCTGGCCCCGTGATGCCGGTAATGCCGCTGCCAAAATAGGGGATATATTGTGCCAGCACGTCCTGTGTATCGCGCAGCGGATCAAGCGTGACAAAAACGATCTGAAAATCACCGCCGGCCTGTTGGATCTGCTCCCGCAGAACAGAGAGATCATTTAAAGTGGTCGGACACACTTCAGGACAGTGGGTAAAGCCGAAAAACAGGGCCGAGGGCCGGCTGCCAAGAAGCTGTTCTGTAACGGCAGAGCCGTCATGGGCGGTTAGGGAAAAAGCAGCCCCCAACCGGACAGGCTGGACGGGCTGGGGATAATACTGGCGGGCCAGATATTCTGACAGCGCAAAGGCCCCGGCAAGGCAGATAACAAAGACAGCTGTAATAAGGGCCGTGCGCCGCATCAAAATCTCCTCTCAGGCCCCTGACCCTGTTACGTCCCCCCAGCGCGCCGCCCGATTAATGGCCGTGTGCGTGAGCGTCTGTAGCATGGCCCGTGCCATCATTTGTCTCATCATCATTTGTCTCATCATCATCGCTGTGATTATGACCCCTGCCCGGCATCCGCGTAACGACAAACAGTTGCTCGATTGTGCCGCAGTCATCAAAAACAAGCGCAAGCCTGTAGCGTTCACCATCTCTTAGCTGGCGGTCAAGTTCCATAAACATGATATGGCGTCCGCCTGGCCTGAAGATCAGCTGCTGGCCAGCAGGAACAGTAACGCCCTGGTGCAATTCAAACATTTTCATCACACCCTTGTCCATTTTCATATCATGCAGCTCGGTTCTGCCGGAAAACGGCGCGCTGACAGATACCAGCCTCTGCGGCTGGCTGCCCTCATTAGCAATCAGCATATAGCCGCCGCTGACAGGCGCGCCGGGCGCGCTGGCCCTGATTTCTGCAGATGAAATGCGAAGGCCAGCAGCAGCACAGCTGGCAGCCGCCGCCGCCGGGCTGGTGAGCCCCGGCGCGCTGGCCCCCAAACCGATGAGCCATAGAAAAATTGACAGACTTAAAAGAATAGCTGAAATGAATAGCCCTGCAACAGACATGATGGCAGCTCCTCATTCACTGCAGACACATGGCACGGCTCTGGCACTTGTTCTGGCACTGGGGCACTGGGCACCAGCGCGCCATTCCTATGCCTGACACTAGCATAAGCTGCGGCTGTGACGCATAAATTTATTGCCCCTGCGGCAAATTTATACAATGATCACAGGGTAATCACTATAGCTCATCACAGAAACAGTGACAGCCTATGACCTCTTCTGTTTATCCGCCCCGTCCTGAAAACAGCCATTATGATATCGTGATTGTCGGCGGGGCGATTATCGGCTCGTCTCTTGCGTGGTTTTTATCCAGCCACCCTGATTTTGACGGCCGCATTCTTGTTATAGAGCGTGATCCCAGTTATGAGTTCGCGTCCACATCACGCACCAATTCATGCGTACGCCAGCAATTTTCCTCTGAAATCAATATCCGCATCTCTCAATTCACCGCCGCCTATATCAAAGAATTCAGAGCCCATATGGGCGGCGGGGCAGAGATTCCGGCCCTGCGCCTTGATGCCTTTGGCTATATGTATCTGGCAGACAATCAGACTTTTGCTGATCATCTGCGCGTTAACCAGGCACTGCAGGCCTCATTGGGTGCCGGCACAAAAATCATGACACCAGAAGAGATCGCTGCCGCTTATCCCTTTTACCAGCTTGATGACATTATCATTGGCAGTCACAATTTAAAGGATGAGGGCTATTTTGAAGGCAATGTCATGTTTGAGTGGTGGCGCCGTTCAGCCCGCAAAAAGGGGGCTGAATATATTCATAATGAAGCGGTTGACATTAAGCTGGACAGGACGGGAACAAGGGCAGAGAGCCTGATCCTGAAATCAGGAGAGCGCATCAGCTTTGGCATGCTTGTCAATGCCGCCGGGCCGCGCGCCGGATATGTTGCAGGCCTGGCTGGTATCCAGCTGCCGGTTGAGCCCAGAAAGCGTTTCACCTGGATATTCTCTGCCGCCCGGCCGCTCGACCGGCCGTTGCCCCTAACGATTGATCCCTCGGGGATTCATATGCGCCAATATGGCCGGAATGACTATATGGCCGGCTCGCCGCCCCGCAGCGATCCGGCTGTTGATTTCGATGATTTTGCCGAAGACCCCCATATCTGGCAGGATCATGTCTGGCCGCTGATCGCTGCGCGGATTCCGCAATTTGAGGCAATAAAGGTCACATCGTCATGGGCAGGACACTATGCCTATAACACGCTTGATCACAATGCTGTTCTTGGCCCGCATCACCAGATCAGCAATTTCATCTTTGCCAACGGGTTTTCCGGCCATGGGCTGCAACAGTCACCGGCTGTTGGGCGTGGCCTGTGCGAATTGATTCTCTATGGCAGTTACCGTAGCCTTGATCTGAGCTGTTTCAGCTATCAGCGCATTCTTGAGAACAGACCGCTTCTGGAAACAGCCATTATCTGATCTGCGCGGCTGTTACTGCCGGGCCGCAAGAAAGGCACTGACCTCAGCCCGCGTCGGTATCGGCTTCACAGCCCCATAGCCGGTCGTTGAGAGGGCAGCGGCAGCATTTGCATAAGCTGCCGCCGCGAACGGATCGCGCCCCTCCATAATCTCTGCCAGAAACGCACCGTCAAACGTATCACCGGCGGCAGTTGCGTCAATAGCTGTCACCGGCCAGCTGGGTACAAGGCGGCGTTCATCGGCCAGGGCAACAAATGTACCCCGCTGGCCCAGCGTCAGCGCCACTATACGTGCACCCAGACCAAGATAGAAATCAGCAATGTCATCTGCCCTGTCACAATTGGTCAGCAGGCGGGCATCATCATATCCCGGCAGGGCAATATCACAAAGGCGCATAGTGTCATGGATGATTGCCCGGGCCTGTTCCAATGGCCACAGGCCAAGACGCAGATTCGTATCATAGCTGACCATACCGCCCCTGTTCCGCACCGCATGAACCGCTGCCAGAACCGCATCCGCCGCAGATGGCGAAATCGCCTGCGATATGCCGGAGACATGCAATATGGCTGCTGATGACAACTCAGCCAGGGGACAGTCATCAGCTGTGATACGGGCACTGGCACTGTCCTTGCGGTAATAGCTGAAATGATGGCCATCATCATCATGCGTGACAAAATAAATGCCTGTCTGCACAGATGCCCTCATCGGCACAAGGCTGCTGTCAATGCCCTCATCACGCCAAAGGCTGACAATATCATGGCCGAAACGGTCATCGCCGAGATGGGTGAAAAAACCCACCTGCGCGCCCTGACGCGCGGCAGCAATCGCCGCATTGGAGGTGTCACCGCCAAAGCCCTTTAAAAACCGGCCGTCAGGCTGCTGATTGAACTCTACCATCGGCTCTCCCATACAGATAAGCCGGGGGGGCGCAGTGACAGAATGAGGGGTCATCACACCGTCCTGTCTATCTGATAGCCGGCCCTGGTCAATGCCCCGGAAAGGGTCTCATAGCCGATTTTGGCATAGGTAAAGGGGGTGGCCTTGGCCGGATCCTGCTCGGCCTCGATGATCACCCAGCCCTCATATCCGATATCATAAAGCCGCTGGAGAATATCATCATAGTCAATCATTCCGTCACCTGGAACCGTAAAGACACCGTCAAGCACACAGTCGAGAAATGATTTGTGATCGCGGTCTACAGCCAGGAGAATATCGGCACGGATATCCTTGGTGTGAACATGATTGATCCGGCGGGCGTGATTGGCAATCACCCGTGCATTATCACCGCCGGCAAAAACCAGATGCCCAGTATCAAGCAGCAGATTAACAGATGCACCAGTTTGTGCCATCAGCACATCCAGCTCTGCTTCTGTTTCAACCGCTGTGCCCATATGATGATGAAAACTGAGCGGCACCCCCTCGTCAGCGCAGTGATCAGCCAGCTTTGTCAGGCGCCTGCCATAAGCGGCAATATCAAAATCAGCCAGTTTCGGTCGGCTGGAAAGCGGGCGCTGCTGGCGGTTCTGGACGGTCTCAAATGTCTCGCCATAGACGATAACGCTGGCCCCGCACTGTTTGAACAGTTCCAGCTGCGGGGTAATCTGTGCCAGTTCAGCCTCAAGACTGTTGTTTAACAGCGTGCCAGAGTACCAGCCGGATACAAGGGCCAGCTGATGGGCAGCCAGTATCTGTGACAGTGCTTTTGCCTCTCTGGGGAATTTACCGCCTGTTTCTGTGCCGGTAAATCCAGCCGCGCGTGTTTCAGAAAGGCAGGTTTCAAGCGTTGTATCCCCGCCCAGCTGGGGTAGATCATCATTTGTCCATGATATAGGGGACATTCCCAAACGCAGCTTCATCATTCCCTCATCTATTTGCTTTCACCATAAAAGCCGCAACCAGCCAGTGCACAGTGACGATTGAGCCGGTGCCGTGTCTGGCTGTGTCCATAACCAGTGTCACAGCCCTCTGGTTACGCGCAAAATAATCTTCTGGCAATCCGCCTGTTGGCGGCGGGCCACAATTTTTCTGCCGCTGGCCAGCCGGCCCCCTTTGCGGATTGCGTCTGCAGGTTTGTTCAAAAAGACAGGAAACAGCTGGCTGTTAACCAGCCAGCTCCTTTGCCAGATCGCCGATTTCAGCCCCACCCGCCATCAGCCGTTTGATATCATCACCGGCAAGGTCTTTTGCCGTGCCCTCGCCAATAACCTCGCCAAGGCTGAGAAAGGTAAAACGATCGGCTATGAGACGGGCGTGAATTTCATTATGGGTGATAAGGATGATGGCAATATTGCCCAGCTTTTGAACCTGCCTGATTGTTTTCAGCACTTCCATCTGCTGTTTCTGGCCAAGGGCTGAGGTCGGCTCATCGAGAATTAGAACCTTGGCGCCAAAATAAATTGCCCGGGCAATCGCCAATGTCTGGCGCTGGCCGCCGGACATGGTGCCCACCGCCTGGTCAGGATCAGCGATATCAATGCCGATTTTTGCCATCTCCTCTATCGCTATTCTGTCCATTTCAGCCATTTTCAGAAGACCAAAGGGAGATTTGAATCTTGTCATCTCACGGCCAAGAAAAAAATTACGGGTGACAGAGGTCAGAGGATTAAGCGCCAAATCCTGATAGACAGTTCCAATGCCGGCATCTGTGGCATTGCGCGGCGAGGCAAAGGCCACTGGCTTATTCTCAACAAAAATCTCGCCTGATGTTGCGGGGAACACGCCTGAGAGAATCTTGATCAGCGTCGATTTACCGGCCCCATTGTCACCAAGCAAGGCATGTACCTCGCCTGGAAACACCTTCAGCGAGACCCCGTTAAGTGCGGTGAAGCTGCCGAATGTCTTGACCAGCCCGCGGGTTTCAATAAGCGGCTTTGCAGCAGACTGCGCCATATCATGCACTCCCCATAATCCGTTTTCGGATATTCTCATTCAGCAGGGCAGAGGCAATGATGACCAGACCCAGAAAGACACGGTAGAAAGAGCCGTCAATGCCGGGGATATAGAAAAAGGCCTCTTTTGCAATACCAAAAATAAAGGCCCCGACAATAATACCCATGACGGTGCCAAAGCCGCCGGTCATTACAATACCGCCTATCACTGCAGCAGCAATCGCCTCCAGCTCTTTTAGATTGCCCTTTGCCGCATCGGCTGTATTCACCTCAAACACCTGGCAGGTGGCAAATAAGGTGGCACAGAAGGCCGAGAAGACAAACAGGGATATTTTCACCTTATTTGTCGGCACCCCATTGGCCTTGGCAGCATTCAGATTGCCGCCTGTCGAATAAATCCAGTTTCCAGCCTGTGTGCGGCTGAGGACAATATAGCAGAACACAGACAAAAGCAGCCAGATCATCACACAGGAATAAAGGCCCGGGGCAAACTGATTGCCGAAATTATTCGTGTTCCAGTCGATGGGAAAATACAGCCAGTCAAAGACCGGCTCCAAAATATCACCGCCAAAGAAATTTGCCACCGGACGGGTGGTTGTGATGCTGTCTATATATATCCGTGCCACATCAATATCCGTAACGGCCTTTGCGGCGACCGGATCAACCTTGAAAGTGGCAATTTTATCCCGGATGGTGTCAGCCATAAAGTCATTGCCGGACGCCAAAGCATTTTCAAGGGCGCGCTCAAGCGGTTTTACCCCTTTGGCAGCAATGATTTCAGTCTTGGCATCTGCTACACGCTGATAGGTATATTCAAGCCGCTCTGTTATTTTTGCAACCGTGTCTGCCGGCAGTGACTGGGCAATCGCCATGAGGTCTGCTTCTGGCAGGGATTTTGCGGCCTCGCGCTCTATCTCGCCATATCCGGGCAGATTGATAATATTCTTAATATCCGGAATTTCAGTTACCGTGGTTGCTCCTTTTGTTTGATCGGGGCGGTGATTAAAGGCCCGCAAGGACACCTCGGTTAGCCCACGCAGAAAAAACAGGCCCCCAAGCGTGACAATGAATGAGGGCAGGCCAGAGCGCACCACGATATATCCCTGCAGCCAGCCAAAAAACAATGTAAAGCACATAGTGATCACAATCGCTGTCAGGGGCGATATATTTTCGATATGAATGACTGTGAAAAAGGCAATATGCATCCCACCGTCAAAAGAAATATAGGGGATGACAATAGCAAACCCCCAGCGCAGAATCATTGCCATACAGGCACCGGCAAAACCGATCATAGAGCCGATGGACAGGTCAAATTCACCGGCAATAATCAACAGCCCCGCACCAAGTGCAATAATCCCCAATTGTGAGATCACGCGCAGATTGTTACGAATGCCAAGAGCGTTAAACCCTTCACCGGCAAAGGGATTCAGCGAGAATTCACCCGCCGGTATCGAGAAATATCCAAGCATGCCAAACAGCAGCAGCATAACCCCGATAGGGCCAATTTCCGGGCGGGAAAAAACGGCTTTCAGCCAGCCTTTTTGCGCGTGCCTGTCTGCTTCCTGGCGAGATGATGATAGGGCCATAGTCACATCCATGAAAGAAGGCGGACAGCATGGATGCTGCCCGCCTGTCGGTTAGGTCTGACGCTTATCTGTCAACTCCGGCAAGTGATGCCACAGCAGATGCGTTTGACTTGTCAACAAATCCCGGGCCGGACGGAATATTTGCCCCCGGCAGCAGGCCCGCACCATTATTATACAGATGCAGGACAATCACAGGCATATAGCCTTGCAGACGCTGCTGCTGATCAATAGTGAACTGAACCTTGCCGGCATTGATGAGATCCATCACCTCAGGGCTGAGATCAAAACATGAGTGATGAACAGACATGCCCAGATCATCAATCGCCTTCTGCACGCCTGCACATACATGCGGGCCAACAGACAGCACCGCGTCTACATCAGGATTGGCCTGCAGACCCGCAGCCGCACGTGTCGGAATTGTGGCTGGATCGTTAGAGCTGTCAATCAGCTTGACCGGCACATTTTCACCATAGCCGTTACACCGGTCATTCAGGGCTGTGTTATAGGCTTCCTGAATCATGCATACAGCCTTTGAAGCGCCTTCAGACTTTGCTCTGGCACCGGCTGCCTGGCCGGCGAGAAATTCAGGCTGGCCAACATGCATCAGCGCGCCGACAGATTTGGATGATTCCAAACCGGAATTCATAGTGATGACCGGAATGCCAGCGGCAACCGCATCCTTGATCGCCTGGCCGAGCGCATCCGGGTCAGGCAGTGAGATAACCATGCCGTCCGGCTGGGTGGCAGCAGCAGCAGCGATAGATTTTGCCATATCGCCCATATCACCTGACGGGTTGAAAATATATTCAAAAGCGGCCCCGACATGACGGGCTGCATCCTCACCGCCCTTTTGCACAACAGGCCAGAACGGGTCTTTGCCCTCACCATGTGTAACCATCACATAGCGTTCAGCCTGGGCAGCGCCAGCTGCCATAACCATGACAGCGGTTGCTGTCAGCAAGAATTTTTTCATTTTATCCTCCGCATTATTGCATAAACGCCCCGGCGACAGCCGATGGCGCGAATAAGATATTAAAAATCAGGAATTATGAAAGATGCAAAGGATTTTTTCAACCTGTGGCAGACAAGCCTGATTTGTTGTTAAAAATCATGGACAGAACCGTCATATTGGATGATGTTTGAGCCGGAGACCAGTGTAACCCTGCCTGCGACAACTGTGCGAATCAGGGCCGGACACTTAGATATAATTTCAGACGGATAATGTTATCGCGGAGGCAGAGATGAAGGAAATCGGTATTGGTGTTATTGGCACCGGTTTTATGGGCAAGGCCCATTCCATTGCCTACAGCGCGTCTGCCTCGGTCTTTGGCAGCGGCCTGCGCCCGCGCCTTGAAATCGTCTGTGATCTCAGCCCCGAGCGGGCCAGCCAGCGGGCCACTGATCTGGGCTTTTCCCGCTACAGCGCAGATTGGCAGGAAGTTGTCAGCGATCCTGCTGTTGAGCTGGTTTCCGTGTGTACACCTAATGACACGCACAGCCAGATAGCCATCGCCGCCCTGAAAGCTGGCAAACATGTCTGGTGCGAGAAGCCCATGTCGACCGCGCTGACAGATTCAGCTGCCATGCGTGATGCGGCGGCTGAAAGCCGGGCAAAAACCATCATTGGCTATAATTACACAAAGAACCCCGCCGTCACCCATGCCCGCCGTCTGATACACGAGGGGCATATCGGGCGGGTGGCAGGCTTTTTCTGCCGCTATGATGTTGATAATGAGGCTGATGAGAACCGGCCCTGGTCATGGCGCATGTCGCGCAGCCAGTCCGGCACCGGGGCCAATGGTGATGTGCTCTCGCATGTAATTTCACTGGCCCATTTCCTGACCGGATCAGAAATCAGACGGGTGGTCGGTGATATTGCTGTCATTCACGCAGAGCGGGCTGATCCCGACAGAGCAGAGACCCGCAGAATTGTTGATAATGATGATATGGTTTCTGCACTGATAGAATTTGACAATGGCGTGAAGGGCCATATCGGGGCCAGCCGCGTAACCTGGGGACGCAAATGCGGACTGCGCTGGGAGGTGCATGGCACAAAGGGCACAATCTGCTATGACCAGGAGCGGCTGAACGAGTTAAAGCTCTTCACCGCGCAGGAGAATCCCGCAACAGACGGGTTCAGAACCATTCTGACCGGCCCGCATCACCCCCCCTACAGCGCCTTTCTGCCCAATGGCGGCCACAGTCTTGGCTATATGGATGTGAAAATCTGTGAATTGCATGAATTGCTGAAAGCAATAGAGACAGACGGTTCTGTCTGGCCGGATTTCGCCGCTGGCCTGGCGATAGAAAAAGTTATGGACGGCGTTGACCGATCAGCACAAACCGGCCGCTGGGTAACGATTGACTGAAACGAGGAAGCAGGCCTTTGACAGGGGGGGCACAGAATGGCAATAGAAAAAACCGATCACAGCAGGACAACAGCTCTTATTACCGGCGGCACACAAGGGCTGGGGCTGGCGGTCGCTGAGGCGCTTATCGATGCCGGTTGCCGACAGATTGTTATTGCCGGGCGCAGGAAAGAGACAGGTCTGGCCGCACAGGACAGGCTGGCAGCTCTTGGCTGTGAGTGTCTGTTTTTTGCCTGTGATATTGCCAGAACACAGGAATGCACAGCCCTGCTGGAGGCCGCCCGCAAACGCTTTGGCACTGTCAATGCGCTGGTCAACTCGGCTGCGCTGACAACAAGGGGCACGATTCTTGACAGTAGCCCAGAGCTGTTCGATGAACATATTCATACCAATCTGCGCGCGCCCTTTTTATTAATGCAAGGGATCGCACAGCAGCTGATAGCAGCAAAACAGCCGGGAAGCATGGTCAATATTCTTTCTGTATCCGCCTATGTGGGACAGAGCTTTCTCGCGCCCTATGCCGCCTCCAAGGGAGGCTTGATCAGCCTGACAAAAAATGCTGCCAATATGCTGCGTCAACACAGAATCAGGGTAAATGGGGTCGCCCCCGGATGGATGGATACGCCAGGCGAGGACAATATCCAGAAACGCTTTCACAATGCTGATGAGGGCTGGCAACAGGCCGCCGCACGCCAGCTGCCCATGGGTCAGCTTGTTCAGCCCGGACAGCTGGCCCCGCTGATCAGCTATCTTCTGGCGCCTGCCTCTGGGGTGATAACCGGGGCCATGATAGATTATGACCAGCAGGTGGTCGGTGCCATGCCGGAATAGGCGCGTGCGCCCAGCTGCCAGGTGACAGATCTGTCTTTATGTCAGACAGGGGCAGGCACTGGCATCTGCCTGCATCATACCCAGCCGCCATCGACAATATAGCTCTGGTTTGAACAGGCCCCGGCTTCATCAGAGGCCATGAACAGAACAAAACGGGCGATATCATCAGGAACCAGCTTGCGTTTGATACACTGGCGCTGCATAAGCTCTTTTTCGCTGTCTTCAGTCAGCCACATATCTATCTGGCGTTCAGTCATAATCCAGCCCGGAATGACAGAATTGACACGGATGTTCTTTGGCCCCAGATCACGCGCCAGCCCGCGTGTCAGACCCTGAACAGCAGATTTTGCTGTCGTATAGCAGGGCATGCCCCCCTGACCCACCAGCCAGCTTGTTGAACCCATATTGACAATCGCCCCGCCGCCAGCGGCCGCCATTTCATCCATTACGGCCTGAGCGGCAAAAAACTGATGCTTGATATTGGTGGCGATGCGCTCATCCCAATATTCAGATGTCACGCTTTCAATGGAATGGCGGTCATCACGTGCAGCATTATTGACAAGAATGGTGACCGGCCCGAATGCCGTGCTGACGCTCTTTACTGCCTTTTGCAGTGCCGGAATGTCGCGTAAATCACAATATTCAAAATGCAGCCTGTCACTGGCAAGCTCTGCGGCCAGTGCCTGTGCGGCCTGTCTGTCATAGTCAAGGATACCAACATGCGCGCCCTGTGCGATAAAGGCCCGCGTAATCGCAGCCCCGATACCTGACGCACCGCCTGTCACCAGAACCGTGCGGCCGCCAAGAGAGGGATAAACAGCATCAGTTGTCATAGCAGGGTCTCTTTCGTTACAGTTTAAACAGCCGTTCCCAGTTGCGAATTTTTCTCTCATCAGACTTTGGGGAAAGACAATTAAATGTCAAGGTGAAGGAGCCTGTGATGCCTGTTGAAATTGCATTTGACGTCAGAAATGAGCTTGGGGAAGGCCCGGTATTCGACCAGCGCACAGCAGAGCTTATATGGTTTGATATTCTGGGACAGGAGATGTTTTTCGGCCGCCCGGAAACCGGCAGATTCACATCCGTCCTGTTTGACGAGCCAGTATCGGCTGCCTTTCTTGATGAGAGCGGCGAAATTTTTGTTGCCGGGGCCAGCGGGCTCTATCAGCTTGAGCGTCCAGACCGCAGCTATAAGCTGATCTTTCCAATAGAGGCAGAAAACATTCTCACCCGCGCCAATGACAGCCGCAGCTGCCCGGGCGGGGCGGTCTGGTTTGGCACGATGGGACGCGCATTGGAACCAGAGGCCGGCGCAATTTATCATCTTGCACGTGACAGGGCTGGTTTTCGCCTCAGCCCGCTCTATGCCCCGCTTTCCATTCCCAATGCCACCTGTTTCTCGCCTGATGGCCGGACAGGCTATTTCTGTGACACGCCCAAACAGGCGATACTGAAAGTTGCGCTGGATCCGCAGACTGGCCTGCCACGCGGCACCCCGCAGCTGTTTGTTGATCTCAGCAGCGAGATGCTGCAGCCTGACGGCGCTGCTGTTGATGAAGAGGGCTGTGTGTGGAATGCCCAATGGGGGGCCGGGCGTGTCGCCTGTTACGGGCCGGACGGGCGCTTCAGACAGGCGGTCAGCCTGCCGGCCTCACAGATAACATGTCCGTGCTTTGGCGGGCCCGCAATGAAAACCCTGTTTGTCACTTCTGCAAAAGAAGGGCTGAGAAAGGGAATGGAGCCGCTGGCCGGCGCTGTCTTTGCGATAGAGATGCCTGTGCGCGGGTTGGCAGAACAGCGCTGCCGGTTCAGCCGCCCGCTTTAACTGACTGGACAGCTGTCCGGTTCACGGCCTGGATCAGCTGCCGGTGACAGCGGCGGGCGCCAACGGCGTCTTGCCCAAAATCAGGTCTGAGCCTTTCTCGCCTATCATCAGCGCACCGGCATTGAGATTTGATGACAGCATGGTCGGCATGATAGAGGCATCAACAACACGCAGCCCTTGCAGACCATAAACCCGCAGCTCGTTATCCACTACCGCTGTGGGATCACTGTCCGGGCCCATCCGGCAGCTGCCCATCAGATGATAGGTTGTCGTGCCTCTTTCACGGGCGATCTGCAGCAGCTCATCATCACGTTGTATCTCAGCCCCCGGATAGACCTCATAATCCAGATAGGGGGCAAGCTCTTTTGAATGCATCAGCCGCCTGGACAGCTTCATGCCCGCCAGCAATACCTGTCTGTCCTCCTCGGCATCCAGATAGTTTGGCTGGATAAGCGGCTTGTCAAAGGGATCGGCTGAACGGGCACGCACCCAGCCCAGCGATTCCGGACGCTGCTGCCAGGCCGCGACTGTAAATCCAGGTTCGTCATCCAGCTGTGACTGCACCCCCTCTTTATAGCTGGCAGGGGCAAATGTCAGCTGCAGGTCATGATTGCGGACAGCTTCATTAGAATGCCAGAAGCAATAAACCAAGGTCGGGCCCAGACCCACGATAGACTCCATGCCAAGAAGATATTTACTGATTTCCCACAATAATTTCGGCCCGCGTGATTTTTCATTTATTGTGCCGATATTTTTTGCCTTTGCCGTGAACCGGGGCGCAAAATGATCGCGCAGATTCTCACCGACACCCGGCAGGTGATGAACAGGCTCAATGCCCAGCTCTTTCAGCATCGCCGCATCACCGACACCAGAGAGCTGCAGCAGCTGCGGCGAGTTCACCACACCAGCACTGAGAATAATCTCTTTTCTGGCCTGCAGCTGTTTGACTGCCCCGCCGCGCCCGCCTTTGGCATAGCACAGGCCGGATGCCCGCTTGCCGTCAAACAGAATTTTCAGCGCATGGGCACGGGTGATGATGGTCAAATTCGCGCGCGATTTTGCCGGATTCAAAAAGGCCCGGGCCGCACTGACGCGCAGACGGCCCTGCGCGGTGCGCTGAACATAAGACACCCCCTCTTGTGAACGCCCGTTATAGTCAGGATTTCGCGGCATACCCATAGCGACAGCAGCCTCGACAAACGCATCACACAAAGGATGGCGCCAGGTCAGATCCGTGACAATCTGTTCACCATCGCGCCCGCGATAGCTGTCATCACCGCCGCCGATACGCGTCTCGTAA
>JAYPEG010000001.1:87360-107446 GCA_038125645.1 Alphaproteobacteria bacterium | reverse complement strand
ACGCCGGAAATAGGGCAGCACATCAGCATAGCCCCAGCCGCGATTACCCTTTTGGGCCCAGACGTCAAAATCCATCGGCTGGCCGCGGTTAAAAACCAGCCCGTTGATAGAGCTTGAGCCCCCCAGCGTCTTGCCACGCGGGGCCTTGATCACACGCCCATTTGTACCCCAGCTGGGCGCAGCCTCATAAAGCCAGTTTACCGATGGATCGGTAAGTGTATACATGAAACCAGCAGGAATATGGATAAGTGGGTTCCAGTCAGGCGGGCCCGCCTCAAGAACACAGACTGTGTGGCGGCTGTCTGCTGTCAGCCGGTTGGCCAACACGCATCCTGCCGATCCGGCACCGACAATTATATAATCAAATGTGTCTGTCATGATGCTGTTCCTGCCTTTGACCTCAGCTTGACCCCCAACCGCGCTGTCATAAGCCCTGTGCGAATGCCTGTTCGGATTTCAGGCGCCTGGCGGCTGCCACCCTGTCATGACATCCCTGACTGGCCAAATCGATCACAGCGGCCCTTTCGGAAATAAGTTGCCTTAACAGTACTGACAGCAGTATGACATGTGAGACTTGATACAGATAATTTAATTTTCATACAAGCGAAAGACAAATGAAGGGGAAAGACAAATGAAGATTGCTATTGCCGGTACCGGCGCGATGGGTTCTGTTTATGCAGCCTTGCTGGCTGATGCCGGAAATGAAGTCTGGGCAATAGATACATGGGCAGAGCATGTCAAAGCCATCAATGAGAATGGCTTGCGCGTTGAAGGAGCCAGCGGAGACAGAACCGTATCCTCATTGCATGCGACAACCAGCCTGGCAGAGGCCGGGGCATGTGATCTGTATATTATCGCGACCAAGGCAGACGGGGTTGGCGCGGCCGCACAGGCGATTGCCGGGGTAATGCGCCCTGACAGCCTTATTCTAACCATTCAGAACGGGCTGGGTGCCGGCGAGAGGATCGCAAAATTCATTCATACAGAAAATGTTCTGCTGGGTGTGGCAGAAGGGTTCGGCGCGTCAATGAAGGGGCCGGGGCATGCCCATCATAATTCCATGCGCCAGATTCGTCTGGGCGAGATGGAAGGCGGCATGACAGACCGTTTGAGGACTGTTGAGGCTGTTTGGAAGGACGCTGGTTTCAATGCCAATGCCTTTGCTGATATTCATCAGCTGATCTGGGAAAAATATATCTGTAATGTATTCCTGAGCGCGCCCTGTACGGTGTTTGACTGTCCTATACGCGGTATCATTGAGAATGAGGAGCGTCTGGCAATTGCGCTGGGATGCATGCGCGAGGCCTATACCGCTGGCAAGGCAAAGGGCATTAATTTCTCATTTGACGATGCAGATGACTATGCCATGAAATTTGCAGCCAATATGCCAGATGCCAGCCCATCAATGCGCCTTGACCATCTGGCCCGCAGGAAATCAGAAATTGATGCCATTAACGGCATGGTGCCTGTGGTCAGTGCCGAAATGGGGCTGAGCGCACCCTATAATCAGACATTGGCGGCTGTTGTTCGCCGGATTGAAGAGGGCTTCTAGTCGCTTTGCTGCAGATGGCGGGCCCCAGGCGCGCATAGCGGGCTCAGCCCCGGCGCCGTATCTGCGGCGGGGCATGGGCTGTGATCGCAGGCAGGTTATCCTGTGCAACCGCAGTAACTTGCACCAGACAGGAATGGGCAGCCGGCCCCTGTGACAGCCGTGAAGTCGGCCGGTCAGGGGCCAGCATGTTCGGATTGCCATGCTTGCACAGTCTGGCATCTGTCCTGTCAGGGTCAAACCATGCCCCTGTTGGAATCAGGACAACGCCCGGCCTGATACTATCGGTAATGCACAGCCCCGCCAGCACCGCCCCACGCTGATTATGCACACGCACAATCTGACCAGCCTCAAGCCCACGTGAAGCGGCATCATCATGATGCATGAAAATGGCTTCATGCCCATTTATTTTTGCGGCTGCTGAAACCGGGCCCTGATCAAGCTGGCTGTGCAATTTTGTACGCGGCTGATTTGAAATCATATGCAGCCAATCACCAGCCCCAGAGTTGCCCAGCCATTCCGGCGGCTCACGCCAGACCGGATGGCCGGGGCAGTCATCATAGCCAAAGCCGGCAACTGTCTCAGAATATATCTCGATCCGGCCAGAGGGTGTTTTCAGCCCGCAGCCCTGCGGGTCACTGCGGAAACCGGCAAGCATCACTTCCGGGGTCTGGCGGGCGGGCAGACGGTGCCAGCCTTCCTGCCGGAAATCATCATAGGCGGGCAGCTCAAATTCCCTAGCCGCCAGCCTCTGACGGCTGACATCATAAAGCCAGCGCTGCCATTCCTCGGCCGTGCGCCCCTCTGTATAGGCCGGCCCGGCGCCCATCCTGCGGCTGAGCGCTGAAAAAATATCATAATCATCGCGCGCCTGTCCGACAGGTGCTAGAGCTGGTTCCATAGAAATCATGTAATTATCCAGCGGGGCCATGCCGATATCGCGGCGCTCCAGCGGTGTGGTTACGGGCAGGACAATATCGCTGTGTTTTGCCAGTGCATTCCAGCACCATTCATGGCTGATCACAGTCTGCGGCTGCTGCCAGGCCCGAACCAGCCGCCCCAGATCCTGATGATGATGAAACGGATTGCCACCCGCCCAATAAACCAGCTTGATATCAGGATAGCTATAGCGCCCGCCATTATAGTCAAACTCAGCTCCCGGATTCAGTAGCATGTCAGCAATACGGGCCACGGGAATAAAGGATGTCACCTTGTTAATCCCCTGTGGAACAGAGGCAAAGGGCAGCTGCTCCAAATTATGGCCAACCCGGTTAACAGCTGAATAGCCAATACCGATGCCGCCGCCGGGCAGGCCTATCTGGCCCAGCATGGCTGCCAGGACAATACCAGCCCATATAGGCTGTTCACCATGGGCCTGACGTGTCAAAGACCAGCTGAGCGATATCATTGTGCGCTGGCTGGCCATTTTGCGGGCAAGACCAGCGATCTGATCAGATGGCAGTCCGCAGATGCCGGCGGCCCATTCCGGCGTTTTCGGCTGGCTGTCTGTTTTCCCGCACAGATAGTCAGCAAACCGCTCAAAGCCGGTACAGTGGCTGGCCAGAAAGCCGGTATCATGCAATCCCTCATCCAGTAGCACATAACACAGGCCCAGAATAAGGGCCGTATCCGTGTTCGGGCGCACCGCCAGCCATTCTGCCGATATATCGTCAATCATATCACCTTTGAGCGGTGATATATTGATAAATTCAATGCCGGCATCACGGGCAGCGCGCAGCCGGCTGGCCTGAATATGATCGCCTGTCCCGCCCTGATTGATCTGGCCGTTCTTTACCGGAACCCCGCCAAAACCGACAAACAGGCTGCCGGCCTCAATGATCGATTCCCAGCTTGTCTGGTTATAGATAAATCCACGGAAATCGCCCAGCACATGCGGGACGATCACCTCTGCGGCGGCAAAGCTGTATGTATTCACAGATTTTGTATAGCCGCCGATGCAATTCATGAATCTGTGAATATGGCTCTGGGCATGGTGAAAACGCCCGGCGCTGGCCCAGCCATAACAGCCGGCATAAATAGCCTGGTTTCCGTAATCAGAACGCACCCGCCCAAGCTCCTGCGACACCAGATCAAGGGCCTCATCCCAGCTGACCTCAACAAAGCCGTCTGTACCGCGCCTGCCATCGGCCAAAAGGCCGCGCCGCTGCAGCCAGCCAGAGCGCACCGCAGGGGCCATAATGCGTGCCGGGCCATCAATCGCCCCGACCATCCCCTTGCCAATCTCAGAGGGATCGCTGTCATGGATAAAGGGCTGCATATCCACCAGCCGGCCGTCTCTGACAACCGGCTGATAGGTGCCCCAATGGGTGCTGGTCAGGCCCATTTCTGCTGTCTTTCTATTTCATGACAAAGGGATTGGCCGCACTGGTCTGTGTGGCAATCCAGACAGATTTTTGCTGCAGATAGGCCATGATCGCCTGCTGGCCATTCTCGCGCCCCAATCCAGAACGCTTATAGCCGCCAAACGGTGTCATATAGCTGACCACACGATAGGTGTTGACCCAGACCGTTCCGGCACGCAGGCGCTCAGACATGCGGATAGCGCGCCCGATATCAGATGTCCAGACCCCGGCAGCCAGACCAAAATTAATATCATTGCCAATGGCAACCGCATCTTCCTCATCATCAAAGGGAATGACGGACAATACCGGGCCAAACACCTCTTCCTGGGCAATTCGCATATCATTGCTGACACCGGTAAAGATTGTCGGCTCAACAAACTGCCGCCCCTTTGCCCCTTCACCAGCATAAGCGCCGCCGCCAAGGATACATTTTGCGCCCTCTTTTTTCGCGATCTCAAGATAATCCATGACCTTCTGGAACTGCGGCGGTGTTGTCACCGGCCCTACATGAGTGTCCATTGACATCGGATCACCGATTTTGGCTGTCTTGGCCACCTCTACCAGCCGTTTGACAAAATCATCATGAATAGAGCGCTGAACCAGCAGGCGGGAGCCGGCAATACAGGTCTGGCCTGTGGCAGCAAAAATTCCGGATATGGCCCCCATGACAGCTGCCTCAAGATCAGCATCCTCAAACACGATATTGGGTGATTTGCCGCCCAGTTCCAGCGTCACGGGAATCAGCTTCCTTGCCCCCTGCTCGTAAATCTTCTGGCCCGAGGCATCCGAGCCGGTAAAGGCAATTTTTGCCACATCGCGGTGGTCAACCAGCGGGGCCCCGGCTTCTTTGCCAAAGCCGCTGACAACATTGACTACCCCGTCCGGGAATCCAGCCTCCGTTATCAGCTCCATCAATTCCAGCGTTGACGCAGAGGTGAATTCGGATGGTTTAATAACTGCGGTATTGCCGGCTGCCAGTGCCGGGGCCAGTTTATAGGCCACCAGAAGCAAAGGTGAGTTCCATGGCGTGATCAGCCCGACCACACCATAGGGCTCATAGCGGGTGAAATTGAACATATTGGGCTTGTCCGTTGGGATAACTGTGCCCTCAATCTTATCAGCAAGACCGCCAAAATAACGGTACCATTCACCGATATAGCGGGTCTGGCTGCCCATCTCAGCCAGCAATTTGCCATTATCCTGAACCTCCAGCCGGCCCAGCCGGTCAGCCTCTCTGTCTAGAATATCGGCCAGTCTGCATAACAGCTTGCCGCGATAGCTGGGCTGGCTTGTACCCCAGCCATTGTCAAAGGCAGCCTTTGCCGCTGCCACTGCCTTATTGACATCAGCCTCATTTCCCCTTGCAATCTGGGCCCAGACCTCTCCTGTGTAGGGGTTTTCTGTATCAAACCACTCGCCGCTCGCAGGGTCTGTCCATTCACCGTTAATAAAGTGCTGGTATTTTTTCATCTTTTTCACTTCCTCATGGTAATAAAATTGTTTGTCAGCTGGTGCCTGTTTCATCCAGACAGGGGTTAAAAACGATACGGCCGGTCACCCGTCCCGCCTGTAGATCATCAACTGCCTGATTGACAGCTGAAAGCGGGCGCACCTCAACAGGTATGGGTTTAAGACTGCCTTCTTTATACATGTCTATAAGGGCCCGCAGCTGGCCTGAATTGCCAACATGGCTGCCCTGAACAGTCATCGCTTTCTGTGGCAGCCAGATTTGCGGCATTTTAAAGTCGCCGCCATGCTGTCCGACAACAACATAACGGCCTGATTTCGTCAGGGCGGTGACAGCCAGTGCCCCGGTCGGCCCACTGCCAAAAGTGTCGATCACAGCAAAAAGCTGGTTGTCGGTCAGGGTTCTGAGCGCGTCTGCCGCGCTTTCATCACCGGCTTTCAGGGTTTTGTCAGCACCCATCTTTTTTGCTGCTGCCAGTTTTTCATCACTGACATCAACAGCTGCAATATTGCTGAAGCCCATTGCCCGTGCCACCGCAATGGCATTCAGCCCTAGCCCGCCGGCGCCGATCACCGCCAGCCATTCATGACTGCGCGTCAGCCCCAGCTTCAGCAGCGCGTTATAGACTGTCAGTCCTGAACAGGCATAAGGCACTACAACAGACGGATCCAAACCGTCAATATCGATGACAAATTTTTCATCCTCGACGACAACATGGCTGGCAAAACCGCCATCACGGTGTATGCCGATAATCCGCATGGCGGTGCAGTCACTTTCCCTGTCCTGTGAACAGGCCAGACAGTCCCCGCAACCAATCCATGGAAAAACAATGACTTTCTGGCCTGGCACAATATGCTTCACCTGACTGCCAACAGCCTGAATTTCACCAGCTATTTCATGACCGAGGGTGAGCGGCAACTGTGCCCCTCTCTGGGTAAAAGTCAGGCGCCCCTGTGCCCCTAAATCCATAAATCCCTTTTTGATATGCAGATCAGAGTGGCACAGGCCCGCTGCGGTGATTTTCACCAGAACCCCCCTGTCTGGAACCGGCGGGCAGTCACGCAAACGCCGCACAAAGGGCTGGCCCCATTCGACCAGATCATAGCTGCAGCATTCTGACATAACCCCCCCCTTTTAAATGTGTAATCAGTCTTGCAAATTCTGACTGATTGGGCAATTTTTATCCTGCTCTGCACATGGTTAATATGAACGGGGCATTTTCAGAACATGTTCCGAAATATAGCTGAGAATCAGATTGGTTGATATCGGCGCAACCTGATAGAGACGCGCTTCACGGTATTTACGCTCCACATCATATTCACGGGCAAAACCAAAACCGCCAAATGTCTGAATACACGCCTCTGCGGCCGCCCATGACGCATCAGCTGCCAGCATTTTGGCCAAATTCGCCTCTTCGCCGGGATTGCTGCCCTGCTCATACAGGCGAAGGGCCCTGTCCAGCATCAGTTCTGCAGCACGCATCTGTGAATAGGCCCGGGCAATGGGAAACTGTATCCCCTGATTCTGGGCAATCGGCCGGCCAAAAACCTCGCGCTCGCAGCCATAGTCCCGGGCCTTTTGAATAAACCATTTTGCATCACCGATACATTCGGCTGCGATCAGCATACGTTCTGCATTCATGCCTGATAAAATATAGCGAAAGCCCTTTCCCTCTTCGCCTATAAGATTTTCAGCCGGAACCGGCATATCATCGAAAAACAGCTGTGTTGTTGAATGGTTCATCATTGTTGGGACAGATGTTATGCTCAGAGAGCTGCCCTTTACGGCGCGCATATCCACCAGAAACACTGACAGCCCGTCTGTGCGCTTTTCCTCTCCGCCGGGCGGGCTGGTGCGGGCCAGCAAAATCATCAGATCAGAATATTCAGCACGTGATGTCCAGATTTTCTGGCCGTTCACTATATATCGGTCACCTTGCCTTTTTGCTGTTGTCCGCAAAGCGGCTGTGTCTGTTCCGCTGGTTGGCTCGCTCACACCAAAGGCCTGCAGGCGCACACTGCCCGCAGCGATTTCCGGAAGCCAGGCCTGTTTCTGGGCCTCGCTACCATGACGCAGCAATGTGCCCATCGTATACATCTGGGCATGACAGGCAGCTGCATTGCCGCCTGAGCGGTGGATTTCTTCCAGAATGGCCGCACCGGCTGACAGCGGCAGCCCCAGACCGTCATAGGTCTCTGGTATCAGGGCGGACAGATAGCCCGCTTGTGTCAGTGCTGTGACAAAATCAGAAGGATAGGCATCATCACTGTCACATTGCTGCCAGTAATGACTGTCAAAATCAGCACAAAGACGTGAAATACCGTCTCTTATCTCCTGATGGTCAAGCGGGTAATCCATCAGCTGAATTCCTCTCTCAAGGCGGGCCCATGCTGATCAAGAAGCGGGGCCGCCTGAACGGTGCCATTGGCCGGACGTACAGGAAGATCAGCAATATCTATCTCAACCTCGCCCATCATCACCCTGCGGTTCTGCAGAAATTTATGTTCTGAGACCTCATCGACTGAATTGAGGCTGGCACAGGCAATGCGGGTATCCTCCAGCATTGCGATCACACTGTCCTTGCTGTAATGGGAAAAGGCCTCATTGATAATCTCAGCCAGTTTTACACGATTGGCATAACGTTCTGGATTATGTTTATAGTCGGGGTCATCCACCAGCCGCGGCTGTTTGAGAACCTGATGACAGAAATCCGCCCATTCACGGTCATTCTGGATAGACAGCAGCACCTGGCGCCCGTCCTTTGTGCTGTACGCCCCATAAGGGGCGACAAAGCCATGCGTCAGCCCGGAACGCTGCGGGGGAATATCTGAATAGCGATAGCCTAGCAAGGCCATATTCATCCAGTCAGTCATCACATCAAACATAGTCACGTCAAGGTCAATGCCCTCATTTGTGCGAAAGCGCTGGTGCAGGGCCCGCAATATAGCTGAAAAGGCGGTCAGGCCGGTGGACAGGTCTGTCATTGAGATGCCAACACGCACCGGCTCGTCCTTTGTGCCGGTCACAGCCACAACACCACTTTCCCCCTGAACCAGAAAATCATAAGCCTTTTTGCGCGCGGCCTCGCCAGACCGGCCATAGCCGGAAATCATACAGGTAATCAGCCCCCTGTTGCTTTTTCTCAGTTCCGGGCCGGTCAGCCCGTAGCGTTCCATCACCCCTGGGGCGAGATTGCTGAGCATCACATCCGCACCGGCCAGCATCCGCCTGAGCAGGGCAATATCCGCATCATCTTTCATATTCAGCGCAATAGATTCCTTGCCCCGGTTCAGCCAGATAAAAATTGTACTGCTACCCTCTGCCCAGCGGTCATAGCCACGTGCAAAGTCGCCGCCCGGGCGTTCTATCTTTATGACCCGCGCGCCGGCATCAGCGAGCAGCATACCGCAATAGGGCGCTGCTACAGCCTGTTCAACTGATACCACGGTGATACCGGCAAGTTCATTTTCGAGTCCGTTCACAAGCACATTGTCCCTAACATCAGCCTATATTCCGGTAAAACAGCATCAGACGGCGACGCCAGAATTGATCATATTGGCTGGATGGCAGGCTTGACAAGCCTCATAAAAAGACAATCATCAAAAAATGTCTGACAGGCAGGCTGTTCTCAATATGGATTGTTTCAATGAATAACAATTTTACCACCTTGCTGTGCACGCAAGAGAATGAGCATATTACTGTTGTGCAGCTGAACCGGCCGGAGGTGGCAAATGCCTTTAACACGAAAATGGCAGAGGAGCTTGTCCGGTTTTTCGAGTCTGTCAGCATGGATGGCGGGCAGACGCGCGCCATAATTGTAACCGGCAGCGGTGACAGGGCCTTTTGTGCCGGCGGTGATTTAAAAGAACGCAATGGCATGAGCGATGCTGAATGGCAGGCCCAGCACCTTGTCTATGAGCGCATGGTCAGGGCGGTGATGGGCTGTCCTGTGCCCGTGATAGCAGCTGTTAACGGGGCCGCTTATGGCGGCGGGTGTGAACTGGCGGCAATGGTTGATTTTGCCTATGCCGCGCGCCATGCGCGCTTTGCCCAGACTGAAGTCAGGCTCGGCATTATTCCCGGTGCGGGCGGTACCCAGAATCTGGCCCGTGCTGTCGGCGCGCGCCGGGCAAAGGAACTGATTCTCTCTGGCCGGGTATTTTCAGCCGAAGACGCTTGTGAATGGGGTCTTGTGAATGCTGTTTTTGATGCTGAACAGTTGATGCCCGCGACCCTTGACTGTGCCCGCCAGATTGCTGCAAACGGGCCTGTGGCGGTGCGCCAAGCCAAGCAGGCTGTCAGCCGGGGTTTGAATATGTCACTGGGTGACGGTCTGGCCTTTGAGATTGAGGCCTATAACCGCACAGTACCGACAAAAGACCGGATTGAAGGGGTGCGCGCTTTCAATGAAAAAAGAGCGCCCCGGTTTACCGGTCAGTGATCCTCTGGGGCCTGAACAGCGTCATTGACAGCCAGAATCTGCTGCATGCGGCGGATAACCGGTTTTTCCACCAGTCGCCCGTCAACCAGGGTAACACCCGTAGATGACTGCTGATAGGCTGTGATGATTTTCTGTGCCTCTGCCACCTCCTCATCACGCGGGGTAAAGGCCGCATTTATGGCTGGAATCTGTGCGGGATGAATGGCGGCCTTGCCGCCAAAGCCCATTACGGCTGCCCGTGCGGCCTCGTCAGCCAGCCCAGGCAAATCACCGACATCTATATAGGGCATATCCATCAGATCGCATCCGGCAAGGGCAGCGGCATGCACAACCCGCCCGCGCGCATATAAAAGTGGCTCCCAGCCAGTGGTGCAGCGCAACTCTGCTGCCAGATCAACACCGCCGAACAGCAGCATTTCAAGGCGGTGGCTCGCAGCCGCAACAGCCGCGCACCGCTCCAGCGCCTCGGCTGTTTCTATCAGCAGATGCAGTTTTATGTGCGGTGCCTGTTCATCAAGCATGCTATCGAGTGCGCGCACATCTTCTGCACTGCGCACCTTTGGCACCATCAGGGCAGGCGGCGGAACGGCCGCCGCCATAATAGCCGCCAGGTCTGCCTGTCCTTCGGGCTCATCCGGGCTGTTTATCCGCACCAGCAGTTGCGGGCCTGTTCGGGGCCGGCCGGTATCGGCAAAAAATTCCAGCATATTCTGGCGGGCTGTATCTTTTTGTGCGGGCGCCACTCCATCCTCACATTCGATGCAAACCATATCGGCCCCACTGTTTAGCGCCTTTGCAAAACGCTCTGGCCGGTTGGCTGGAACAAATAAAAGGCTGCGGCGCGCACGCAGCTGTTTTTCAGGGCCCCTGATCATCTCATCCCTCTCAGTGATAATTCAGCCATTTTACTCATCTGTGCGCCCCGCAACAAAAGACTGTTCCCTATCATGGCGGGTCTGGCTTGAAAAAAAAGCAAAAAAAACTATTTTTTATGAAAGTCCAGGGCGCTTTGAAGCCTCTTGCACCCGGGTGACAGGGATATCCGGCAGACAGGCAGAACAGGGCAGGGGCGTGCCGGAGAATTGCCGTATTTTAAAAGGAGTCTGTAATGATTATGGGCCTTCACCACGCAGCGTTCAGATGCAGGAATTCTGAACAGACGCGCATGTTCTATGAAGATTTTCTGGGGCTGCCACTGGCTGGGGCGCTGGAAATACAGGAAACAAAGACCGGGCGTCAGACCTCTGTGCTTCACAGCTTTTATCAGCTGGATGACGGATCACACATAGCTTTCTTCGAAGCCCCTGACCGCGCCTTTGAATTCACCGCCCGGCATGATTATGATCTGCATCTGGCATTGGAGGTGACAATGGATGATCTCAAAGCCATGTATGAAAAGGGGAAAAAGAGCGGAATTGAGACAAGGGGTATTTCTGATCATGGCTTTATTTCTTCAATTTATTTTCGCGATCCCAATGGCTATGTGGTTGAGCTGACCGCAAAAACGCAAGGCCATGATGAACATCTTCACCCCGGCAATAAAGAGGCACGCCAGCTTCTGTCCGGCTGGACAGAGCGCCATCACGCCGCAGCCAGTGCCTGAGACAGCTGGCTGAAATGACAGCAAAATCACGCCGCCTTCTGACTGTGCTGCTTGCAGCTGCCCTTCTGGGGGCGGCCAGCTATCTTGTGCTGACGGCGCTGAACCGGAATATTGTGCTGTTTTTCAGCCCGTCTGAGATCACAGGCCAGCAAAAGCAGGGCCAGCGCCTGCGTCTTGGCGGGCTGGTTGAACAGGGCAGCGTCCAGATCGAGGGACTGTCTGCCCGTTTTGCTCTGTCAGACGGCACGGCTACTGTCAGCGTGTCCTTTGACGGGGCGCTGCCGGATCTGTTCCGCGAGGGGCAGGGCATTATCGCACAAGGCCGTTTTGACGGCGATATCTTTAAAGCAGAGAGCGTGCTTGCCAAGCATGATGAAAATTATATGCCGCGTGAGATTGCTGACAGCCTCAAAGAGCAGGGCGTATGGCAGGGCGGCCGGCAGAACTGACCAGCCCCTGCGGCCGGCTCATTCAGCGTTACTGCCAGCAAGGCGCATCAGATGATAACACAGCAATGCTGCGGTAAAATCGCAGTGGCTGTGCGCCGGATGTGGGGCCAGCTCAACCACATCTGCCCCGATAACCCGCCGCCCGGCAGCGGCACAGGACAGTAAATCAAGGACCTGATAAAATCCCAGCCCGCCCGGCACAGGCGTGCCGGTAGCCGCAATGACAGACGGGTCAAGTCCGTCCAGATCAAAGCTGATATATATGTCAGCGGGAAAATCATCAGGCAGGGTAAAATCATGCACAGGCCCGCGCATCAGCTGGCCAGCATCAACAAAGCCGACATTATATGCCGCGCGCCGGCCCGCTTCTTCAGCACAAAATGCCCGCACCCCCAGCTGAAACAGCGGTATCTGTTCTCTTACCAACAGATTCATGACGCTGGCATGGGAATGGGGCTGACCCTGATAGGCCTCTCTCAAATCAGCATGCGCATCAATCTGAACAATGCCAAAGGGGCGTTTATGCACATCTCTAAGCCCCATAACCGCCCCCCAGCTCAGGCTGTGCTCGCCGCCCAGAACAATCGGAATATGCCCGTCTGACGCGCTGGCCGCAACAGCTGCCCGCAAAGCTGAAAGACAGGCTTCAACCGGCCCCGAACAGTCAATCGGTAGCGTTGTGAAAATACCCTTCTGGCAGGGCTCTTCTCCTTCCAGAAGCCGTTCCAGCTGGTGGCTGGCAGCAATAATCGCCTCTGGGCCGCGGGCCGTGCCGGTGCCGTAAGACACTGTTTTTTCCAGCCCGCAGGGGATGACATGAAAGCGGGCGCTGGCCGCGTCATTTTCAGACCGGCTCAATTCCTCGCCCAGAAACTGGGACTGCCAGTGCGTGCCCCTTGCCAAAGTGTTCATGACAGCCGTCCCTCAAAATCGTCATAGGAAAATTTCCTCACCAGCTTTAGCGTGTCTGTGCGGGCGTCCCACAGATAAATCGAGGGCAGGGGCACGCCATTGAAAGTGGTGGTCTTCACCATTGAATAATGGGCCTGATCCAGAAAGGCTATGCGCTGGCCGGGGGACGGTTTCTGGTCAAGGCGATAGCTCCCGATAACATCACCTGCCAGACAGCTTGGCCCGCCAAAACGCACCTCTATGCCCTCGCGCGCCTCACCCAGCAGCGCCGGCCGGTACGGTGCCTCAAGAACATCCGGCATATGACAGGTAGCTGAAATATCAACAATCGCGTTCAGCCCATCATTTTCCATTACATCAAGAATCTCCCCGACAAGGATACCCGCATCAAAGGCCACCGCCATGCCCGGCTCAAGAAAAATCTCCAGGTCATAGCGCGTGCGGTACTCCTTGATCAGTGCGGCAAGGCCAGAACGGTCATAATCAGGGGCTGTGATCATATGTCCTCCCCCCATATTCAGCCATTTCAGCCTGCCGCCCGCCATTTCCAGCACCGGCTGTATGGCGGCCATGCTGGCCTGCAGCGCCTCAAAGCCCTGCTCGCACAGATTATGAATATGCAAACCGTCGACAGCCTCAAGCATGGCCGGATCAAACTGGCTGACCGGAATACCAAGGCGCGATCCAGGTGCGCTTGGGTCATAGGTCAAAACCTCGCCAAGCGGTGTCTGCGGATTTATCCGCAGGGCGATATCTTTTCCTCTGCTCCTTACAGGGGCTGCGAATCTGTCCAGCTGGGCCACGCTGTTAAAGATAACATGATCACACAGCATTGCCAGCTCATCGATATCAGCCGGGCGGTAGGCCGGTGAAAAAACAGATACAATACCGCCATAACGGGTACGGGCAAGACGGGCTTCATACAGGCCGGACGCACAGGCCCCGTCAAGATAACGGCTGACCTGTGGGGCCGCTGCCCAAAAGGAAAAGGCTTTCAGGGCCGTGAGAATACGCGCCCCAGAGGCCTGTGCCAACGCAGACAGCACCGCCAGATTGTCCTCAAGGCGCGCGGTATCAACTACAAAGGCCGGGCTGTCAACACGGCTGAGATCAAACTGGGCAAAAGCGCCCGCACCTGCAGATTTGGTCTGCATGACCATCTAAAAGGACAGCGCCCTGTCAAGCTGGGCAACCTGCCAGGGCAGACCGTGCCGGCCAAGCATGTCCATAAAGGGATCAGGGTCAAACTGTTCCATGTTAAAGACGCCTGAGCCGCGCCATTTGCCCGTCAGCATCATCGCCGCCCCGATCATTGCCGGAACGCCTGTTGTATAGCTGACTGCCTGTGATCCCACCTCGGCAAAACAGGCCTCATGATCGCAGATATTATAGATATAGGCTGTTTTATCCTGGCCGTCCTGCTGGCCGGTTATCACCGTGCCAATACAGGTTTTCCCAGTGGTGGTCTTGCCCAGATCGCCCGGATTGGGCAGCACAGCTTTCAAAAATTGCAGCGGGATAATCTGCTGGCCCTCATAGGTAACCGGCTCGATAGAGGTCATGCCGACATTCTGCAACACTTCCAGATGTTTCAGATAAGAATCGCCAAACGTCATCCAGAACCGGGCCCGCTCAAGCTCTGGGAAATGCGTGACCAGCGATTCCAGCTCCTCGTGATACATCAGATACATATTGCGGATGCCAACCTCTGGAAAGTCAAAGGCAATTTTATCGCTCAGGGCCGGTGTTTCAATCCAGTTTCCCGCCTGCCAATGGCGGGCCGGTGCCGTGACCTCCCTGATATTAATCTCTGGATTGAAATTGGTTGCAAAGGGCTGGCCGTGATCGCCGCCATTGCAGTCCAGAATATCCAGTGTCCGCATCCTGCTTATCAGATGTTTTTTGGTATAGGCGGTAAAGACATTGGTTGCGCCGGGATCAAAACCAGAGCCCAGCAGGGCCATCAACCCCTTTTCAGCAAAGCGGGCCTGATAATCCCATTGCCAGCGATATTCAAATTTGGCCTCTTCTGGCGGCTCATAATTGGCCGTGTCAAGATAATCAGCCCCGCTCATCAGACAGGCATCCATAATGGACAGATCCTGATAGGGCAGGGCAAGGTTAACCACCAGCTCTGCGCCGGTTTGATCAATCAGACGCGCTGTGGCCGCAGCATCGTCAGCGTCTATTTCTGCTGTTTTGACCGACTGGCCAGTGCGCGCCATAACCGATTCTGCTATATCATCGCATTTATGTCTGCGCCTGCTGGCCAGAGTGATATCTGTGAAAATATCTGGCAGCATGGCCATTTTATGAACAGCGACAGAGCCGACACCGCCCGCCCCGATTACCAGAATTTTTGTCATATCCCTCTCCTTTGGCGCTGTGCAGGCCTAGTTTTCAGCATGTTCAAAATAGGTATAGCCATTCATGCTTTCTGTATAGAAGCGAATCATCTGACGCCTGTCTGCCGGGCTGAGCCGGCCATCCTTGACGGCGGCCTCAACAATCGATTTAAACGCGGCAACCAGCTGTTTTGGTTCATACTCAACATAGGACAGCACTTCATAGACAGTATCACCGTCCAGTTCCTTGAGAATATCAAAGCTGCCGTCAGGGCCAAGCGAGATGGTCACCACATTGGTGTCACCGAAAAGATTATGCAGATCGCCCAGCGTTTCTTGATAGGCACCAACAAAAAACACGCCAAGATAATAATCCTCACCCTCTATCAGATCATGAACCGGCAGCGTATCTGAAATGCCCGTTCCCAGAACAAATTTATCAATCTTGCCATCAGAATCGCAGGTGATGTCACTTAAGATAGCAGTGCGCATCGGTCGTTCATGCAGGCGCTGCAGGGGGGCCAGCGGATGAATCTGATCAATCGCCCAGACGTCTGGCAGGCTCTGAAACAGGCTGAAATTACAGTGATAAATATCGGCTGCCTGTACCATGGCAAGATGCATGTCATCGGTCATGGCGTCAGGATCACGCAGCACGGTTTTTATCTGATTCATCAAATAGAGATAGGCCCGCTCTGTGCGTGCGGTCATTGCGAGGCTGATCTGATTGCGGCGAAACAGGGCCCGAACCTCATCACGGTAATATTTCAGGTCATTCCAGCATTCCTGTATTCTGTCACCAGTCAGATAGCTCTGGATTTCCAGCATTTTCAGCAGCAGCGGATGGTCGCCCTCCTGTGGGATCACTTCCTTTTCACTGTCAAAATGCGTCGCCTCAAGCACATTGAAGACAAGCAGTGATGACTGGGCCACACAGGCCCGCCCGCTCTCGGTGATAATCGTCGGATGAGCAACATTATTGCTGTCCATAATGTCTTTGACTGTCTCAATGATATTCAGGCAATATTCCTGCAGGCTGTAATTTATTGAATTCGCTGAATCAGTATGCTCGCCAGTATAGTCAACCCCCAGACCGCCGCCCAAATCGAGATAGTCAAGCGGTGCGCCCTCACGCCGGATTTCAGCAAAAAACTGGCAGGCCTCCTGGGTTGCCTTCCTGATTTCGATAATGTTCGGAATCTGGCTGCCAAGATGCGAATGCTGCAATTGCAAACAATCCAGATAGCCTGTCTGTTTCAGCGTATCAATCACATCCATTATCTGGGCGATTGTCAGCCCGAATGTTGATCTGTCACCGCTTGATTCTGCCCAGTTTCCGCTGACTGTATTTGTCAGTTTGATACGGATACCCAGCTGCGGGCGCACATCACTATCCTTGATGACATCCAGAACCAGATCAAGCTCACGCGGGCTTTCAAGCACTATAAAAACATTGAATCCCAGCTTCATTGACATGACAGCCAGCTGCAGAAATTCAGTATCCTTAATTCCGTTACAGATAATCGCTGACTGGCGTGAGAGATTCTGCGACAGGGCGATCAGGAGCTCTGCCTTTGACCCTGCCTCAAAGCCAAAATGATAGGGCTTGCCATATTCTGCGATCCGCTCGATGACTTCAGCCTGTTGATTGACCTTTATCGGAAAGACACCCTGATAATGGCCCTTATATTCATTTTCAGCAATGGCCGCGGCAAAGGCTGAATTGATCTCATCGATACGGTGTTTCAGAAAATCAGTTACCCGCAGCAATACAGGTGTTTCTATCCCGCGCTGACTGAGCTTTTCAACAAGTCCCAGCAGATCGGTCGGTTCTGCATCCGCCTCATCCGGCCGGCACAGGCCTATATGGCCATTGTCAAGAATCCTGACAAGCCCGTTACCCCATGCATTCACGCCATAGATATCTTCAGCCAACCCTGATACTCCTTCACAGCAGACTGCCCTCCTTGCTGGCTTAACTCATACGCAATTTCACCAGAAATGATAATGATAAAGTGCATCGCGGGTGTATTTTTCTGGCTTTTTGCGGCTGTCAGGGCCAGTCTTGAGAACAGCATATGAGACATGAACCCCAATCCTTTGCGGAGACATAAATGCCCGTTTTTACCCGTGACAATATCAGTCTGCATTATCTTGATGAGGGCGAGGGCCGGCCCCTGCTGTTTCTGCATGAGTTTGGCGGTGACAGCCGGACATGGGAAGAACAGGTGGATTTTTTCGCAAACAGGGCGGCAGAGAGGCGGCGCTGTCTGGTGCTTTCTGCCCGCGGCTATCCGCCCTCTGATGTACCGCAGAACGCGGAAAATTACGGCTGGCGGGAAAATCTGGCTGATGCGCTGGGTCTATTGGAACATCTCGGCATTGAAACAGCAGATGTTGTCGGTCTCAGCATGGGCGCCTATATTGCCCTGCTCATGGCTATTGAGGCCCCGCAGATCATTTCATCTGCTGTGTGTGCAAGCATTGGATCGGGGGCACATCCGCCAACAAGACAAGCCTTTATCGCGGATGCGCGGGGCAGTGCAGAACAGATACTGGCCACAGGGCAGGTTCCGGCAGAAGCTATGGCAAAGGCCCCAAACCGTATCCAGCTCTGGCACAAGAACAGGGCCGCATGGCAGCGTTTTTGTGATCATCTGGCTGAACATCCAGCTGTTGGGGCCGCCCATACGCTGGCCCGGGTGCAGGCAGAGCGACCTGGTCTGCATGATTTCAGTGACCAGCTGGGTGCGCTCGGCGTGCCGGTATTTATTCTTGCCGGAGATGAGGATGAGCCTTGCCTTGATGCCAGCCTGTGGCTGAAACGCCAGATGCCGTTGTCTGGGCTGAAACTCTATGCACGCGCCGGCCATCTGCTGAATCTCGAAGAGCCCGACAGCTTTCACGCAGATATTGTCTGGTTTCATCAAATGATCAGCAGTGGACAGTGGTACAAGCGCGATGCCACTGTTTTTGCCTCTATGTTTCAGGACAGTACAGACAGCAGCTAGGCTGAGGCCTGTCTGCAATGCCATCATGAGAGGCGGTCAGTCATATAAGAAGCTCTTATTCTGCGCCCCGGCCATTTTTGCTTGTTTTTTTGCCAGCCGCATTTCCTCATACAGGACAAGATGCGTTTCAGCAAATAAATGGGTGGGGGGACAGTAATTAATGAAATGGCGCTTTTTGTCTGCCCCGCGCACCAGCATCGCATAATCCTCTGCCGCCACTTCCTGCATCACATCAGGGCTGACATAGCGGATAACAAAACCAATGCGCCGGTCATCAGACCGGTTCGGGCCAGAGCCATGGATCATACGCCCGTGATGAAGCGAGAGCTGGCCGGGTCTGAGAATGATGTCTGTGATATCACTGTCGCTGACATCAGCCTGGATTTCCTGCCCGCGCGACAGAAGATTATGTTCAGCAAACGTGTCCTTATGCGGCAATATCGCATTATTATGCGATCCGGCAACAAACTGCATACAGCCGCTCTGCTTTGTTGCGGGGGAAAGGGCAATCCATGCGGTGACCAGATTATCAGTTGCCCCCAGCCCCCAGTAGGTCAGATCCTGATGCATACTCACAATATGCGGACTTTGCGCTTCCTTGATAAAAAATTCTGCACCATAAATCAGAATATCCGGCCCCAGAATATCCTCAATAATGTCCAGCAGTTCTGGTTTTGTGGCTATTTCATAGGCAAAGGGCATGACACATTGGGCATCTGCGCGTTTATAGGTATTCACAGTTCTCGGCAGATCAGCCTGGCTGTAGTCCCTCTCAATGGTCTCAAGGCTGCGCCGCCATTTTGCTGTCTCATCAGCGTCCATCAGATCAACCGGCGACAAAAACCCATCACGCCAATAGCTGTCTGTCTGTTTGCGGCCCAGCCTTTTTCCGGCCGGTTTTATTCCCTCTGGCATTTTACCCCTCCCCTTGATGGATGAGAACAATATCCCCGCCCATAATCAGAACGAGACCAGTTCTGCCGGTTTTTTTCAAGTGTAAATATTTTTCTGCTATGCATGCGCCAGCGCACCCTGGGGGTAATCAACAAAGGGGATGACTTTTCCCCTTGCCCGGGCACCGGAATTGATAAAAACTCAAAACCAGTCCTGTCTGTCACCACCCCCCATTTTTGTCGCAGCCAGGTTTCAGCCGCTTTGTGATGGAGCTTCCCATGTCTGGATTTATACCTGACCATCTGCCCGATATCATGATCGCCCCCAATGGCGCGCGTAAACAAAAAACAGATCATCCATCCCTGCCAGTGACAATCGCTGAAACAGTGGCCGCTGCCAAAGCCTGTTTTGCCGCCGGGGCCGGAGCTATGCATTTTCATGTCCGCGATGCAGATGGCCAGCATGTTCTTGACGCCGGTCTTTACAAGGAGGCGCTGGCAGAACTGCAGATACAGCTGCCAGAGATGCATATGCAGATCACAACTGAGGCGATTGGCATTTACAGTCCTGATGACATGCGTGCACTTGTTCGCACTGTGCAGCCCGCCGGCGTGTCCATTGGCCTGTTTGAAATGCTACAGGATGGCAGAATAGAGAAAACAGATATTGATTTTTACCGTGAGATAACCGAGCAGGGCACAAGGATACAGCATATTCTGTATCACCCCGAACAGCTGGATGTGCTGGCAGAGCTGCTGAGACAGGCAGAGCTGCCAAAAGAAGATTTCTGGTGCCTGTTTACAATCGGACATTACAGCGGGCGCCGCAGCGATCCAGCACAAGTGCCGCTGTTTCTTGAGCGGCTGGCCACACATCATCTGTCCCCAGACTGGGCCGTCTGTGCCTTTGATAATGATGAATATGCCACCCTGCAGGCGGCCGTTGCCAGGGGCGGGAAAGTACGGGTCGGTTTTGAGAACTCACTGGTGCTGCCAGACGGCAGCACAGCTGCTGACAATAAAGCAAAAACAGAAATGGCCGCATCCCTGTT
>JAYPEG010000001.1:62119-87350 GCA_038125645.1 Alphaproteobacteria bacterium | reverse complement strand
TCCCTGTTCTGAGACAGACAGGCCCGCCGCCCTTTCAGGCCCTAGCCGAACTGCTGCATTTTTTGCATCACCGGTTGAATATTCAGCCCTGTTTGAAACCGCTCTTTGCCCTTAAATAGAGGTCGTATCCTCGTGTCAGCGCAGCCAAAGGGCCCTTGTTATGGAAAATGATATACTTATAATCGGCGTCTTGTTTCCGGCCATACCGCTGGCAATGGTTGCGCTGAATGGCAGATACAGCGCGATAGCCGGTCTAATGCGCGCCATTCATGATAAAATTCATATTCAAGACAGCGATCCGGCAAACCGTGCACGGCTGATAACAGAGCTGCGCTATCTGATGCGTCGGATGGCGATAATAAGACTCAGCCTTCTGTTTGGCGCCCTGTCATTTGTCGCCAATTTAATGGCAATCTTTGCCTGTTTTGTCCGGGTTGATGATCTTTCAGCCTTCAGTTTTGCGTTGGCGATCCTGCTGCTGACAACAGCTATGATGTTTTTTGTTGCCGAGACCTGTCTGTCAACAAAGGCACTGACGCTGCATCTGGCTGATTTAAAGCATCACGGGCTATAGGGCCGGTTGCCGCCGGGAAAAACCAGCCGGCCCCGGATATCCTGTGCCCCCCATATGTCTCAATCACACGATATCCCTATCACACTGGCGGATCATATTGGCAGATCATATTGGCGGGCTGCCCCTTATTCTGCTATGTGCTGGCCTTAGCCTCCATCTCTTTTCTGAACATAACCGCTTCATCTGACAGGTCAATATCAACATCATCCCAGCTGACCGCAGCGCCCTCGGCAATATTGCTCTTCAGGCGGACATGATGGGCAAGGCCGATAGGCAGGCCTTTGCTTTTCAGGGACTCATCGGCCCTGCACAGCCGCCCCCAGACCGTATGACCGCCCTCTCCGTCAAGCATCTCACCGGCTTTCAAGGGGCGCTTTGCAGTTGCGATGACATCGCTGACGAAGCCGGCTGTGCGACCCGTTGCCTCGCCAAACAGGGCGGCAGACAGAATAGAAATATTCAGCTCAAGCCCGATCAGGTGAAAGGGTTTGTACATGGCTGAATAGCGCCCGCTGGCATCTGTATTCATGCCATATTGGCGAAAACAGGCCGCCGCATAGTCATTCAGGGCCTCGATAACCACATAGACACCCCAGCGCAAGTCCCTGTGAACCGGCCGGCCGTCACGTTCCAGTGATGAAACCACCTCAACCTGTCCTTTTGTCTGTAGCTGGCCGCCCTCGCTGCGGGGCCGCAGGCTGTGCGCCAGATCATCCATACCCGCCGGGACAAACTGCAGGCCGCCAGAAGGGGCAACAAGGCCTGTCGCATTGGAAATAGCGGCCATTTCCAATGCTGATTTCGTTCCGTCAAGAAAGCTGTTGAACATCTGGCTGTTCATGCCGGCCGCCTGTGCCTGTTCAGCTGTCAGCCCGTAATGATCCCATACGGTATCAGGGGTAGAGGCGTGATAGCTGGGCAAATATTTCGTGCCCTTGCCAGCGGCCACCACCGCAAATCCCGTCGCACGGGCCCATTCCACCATTTCAACAGTCAGGGCAGGCTGATCGCCATAGGCCATAGAATAGACAACCCCGGCCGCATCAGCCAGACGCGACAGCGCCGCCCCAGCCAGCACGTCTGCCTCAACATTCACCATGACAATATGCAGGCCCTGGCGGATCGCCTCGCGGGCATGGCGAATGCCGGCAATCGGATTACCGGTTGCCTCGACCACCACATCAACCTGACCAGAGGCCATCATGACAGCCGCATCTTCAGTAAAGGCTGTCTTGTCAATGAGATCATCAGGCCAGCCGACAGCACGGCAGGCAGCCCGCGCATTATCAGGACGCAGATCAGCAATAAAGCTGACCATCAGGCCGGGGGTTGTCGGCACCTGAGACAGAAACATAGAGCCGAATTTTCCGGCCCCAATAAGGCCAACGCGCACCGGTGCATCTGCATCGGCGCATGCCAGCAGGCGTCTATAGAGATACATACCCGCCCCTATTCAGCAGCAGTTTTCTGTCTGTTCACCAGCTCTGACAGGCAATCATCATCAAGCGCGGTGATCGGGGTGAAATCGCGGTGGGCAATCCATTCCTTACGGTTAAAGGCGCGGATATGATTGTCAACATGGCACAAAGAAAGATAAACAATCGTCCGGTCAAAAGGTGAAATATTTGCCGGGCTGGCATGAACAAGCAGGGATGAGAACATCAACATGCTGCCTGCTGGGCCAGTCGGGGCCACACAGCCACCCCGGTCAGCCAGCTTTTTGACCAGATCATTATCAAGCGTCCATAAAGGATAGCTGGTGGTTTCCAGATCATGACCTGCCTCTACCACGCCGAATTTATGGCTGCCCGGAATAAACAGCAGTGGCCCGTTTGCAGCTGTTACATCATCGAGAAACACAGCAATATTCATTGCCCGCGGCTCTGGCATCTCGTCATCACGCTTCCAGGTGCCATAATCCTGGTGCCACTGCCAGACATCACCGTCAAAGGCGGCCTTTGCGTTCACCTTGAACTGGTGCATGTAAAGATCACCCTCCAGCACCTGTGAGACCGGCTCTATCAGGCGCGGATGCGCGCCCAGACGGCGGAACGCCTCGTTATAGGTGTGCGCGGCAAAGGCGGTGCGGGCAACACCGCTTTTCTCGCGCCAGACCTCGTCACGGTGCTGGGCATAGACATTGTCTGATTCAGATTTCAGCACTGCCGCCTCTTCAGGCGAAAACAGGCCGGGGAAAAATAAATATCCCTCTTCATCAAATTTTTTAAGGTCTGCATCTGAAAGTTTCATTGTCTCCTCCTTGAACTTTCCTGTCTGTAATTACGCTGTCCGGCCACGCCCTTCAGCAATATTCTCACCAAGCTCTTCAGCAATATTCTCAAAGGTGGTCTGACCGCTTGTCTCTGCATGGGTAATAGCGGCATTGCGGGCCTGTTCGCCGCGGCCGGCACAGATCGCCTCAACAATCTGTGCATGTTCATCCCATATCTGCTGCGGGCGGGCATGGGCAGAAAGCACAATATGCATGGCCCGCAACATGTGCGGCCAACCGCCAGCCAGGGCACCGAAAATCTCTGAATTGCCGGAACAATCATAAATTGTCTGATGAAAAATACTGTCAGCGGCAACCATCTGACATATATCGCGTGTTTCAGCCGCCGCGTATCCGCGCTTCAGCCCGGCCTGCAGCCTGTGTGAAAGGGTATTGTCTGTCCGGTCTGCACACAGGCTGGCTGCCAGACCATCCAATACTGCACGCATCTGATAGAGCCGGCGCAGCTTGTGCCGGTCAATCGGCGCGACCATCCGTCCCTTTTTTCCCTTTTCAACGACCAGCCCGTCTTTTTCCAACAGCATCAGCGCATGGCTGACCGGCTGGCGGCTGACCCCCAGCTCTGCAGCCAGCGCTTCCTGGGCCAAGGGGGCAGATGGCAATAAATCACCAGTAATAATTGCCTGTTTTATCTGCTCATAGACCTGATCGATAAGGGCAGGCTTACTATTAATCGGAATCATTAGCTGTGCTGCTCCACCCTAAACCGGTTTTTGAATTCTGAATTCAGAATACTAAAATGCGGGACTCAGGTGAGAAAGTCAAGACCCAAATATAGGCTCTTAAGACAGGTGCCAGATAAGTGCACCAGATAAGTGCACTAGCGATGTTTTAGGACAGGCCAGAATTTTTGCGGGCCGTAAATACCACAAGAGCAAGGATAGTAATCATAATCGGATAGATCAGATACAGCCCGGACTGGGCCATCAGCAGAATAGCCGCGACCGTAACAATCGATAGGCCGGATAAAACCCGCTGATACAGGCGCGGCAATTTTACCACCCCTACAGCACAAACAAGCCCGTATAATACCAGAAAATTAATGCTGGCCAGGGTCAGTATCTGGTCAATGTCTATCACCGCTAGCCCATGTAGCCCCAGCATACAAAGACCAACCCCTGTAAAGGCCAGCAGCGCAGCTTTGGGAATATGGCCAGATAAGCGCCCCAGCATGACCGGCAGATAGCCTTGCTGGCTGATAGAATAGATCATGCGCGATACGCTCCAGGTGGCAGCAAATAAATTCGCCCATATTAACAGCGCAATAAATAGCGCGATAAATTGGCTGGCCCTTGCCCCCAGAACAGGGGCCAGCAAATGCACAAAAGGAGCTTCGTTAAAGGTTGACGGGCCAGCATGCACAATTACCAGCGCACAGGCTAGATACAAAGCCGCAGCGATAAAAAAAGAAGCGGCAAGGGCAATAGGTAGATTGCGATGCGGGGCTTTGAACTCGCCGCCCAGCGAAATCACCACCTCCCAGCCGGTAAAAGCAAAGAAAATTAGCGGAATGACAGAAAGGCCAGCTAGCCATTTTTTATCCGATAGCGCGGCAAACACCGCATCTGATTGAAGCAAGTCAGAAGCAGGGGTAAGCCAGAAACCCACACTCAGAATAGCTATCATTAAAATCAGCGAGACACTGCAGGCGATACTGCCCAATTTCCCGGCCTGGCTGGTCTGCATAAAATTAGCCCCAATGGCAAGAGTAATGATAATCATCGCCGCGATATCGGCAGGCCATCCAAACCCGGCTTGCAGGGCAAATCCAGCAGTCAGCGCCACCGCTGGCAGGCCTAGCATCACCGCCCCTAAAAATAGATAGAAAGCCACCAGGAAAAATCGTTGCCCGAACGCTTTGCCTATCAAAACCGCTACCCCGCCAGCGCTGGGCTGATGGGCGGCCAGCACCCAAAATGCGATAAGCAGGGGCGTTGCCAGCCCTATCGCCAGCAGCCAAAATAAAATTGAGGTGATGCCAGTCTGCTGGGCCGCCAGTCCCGGCAAGATAAACAGGCTGGCCCCCAGCACAATATTCAGCATCATCAAGGTACCGGATACCGGGCCAAATGTTGGCTTTAGCCTCTCCATAATATTTCCTTTGCGATAAGATAAATTGCCCCCTTTGCGTGAGCTCGTGATGCGTGTTTAAGCAGACGAGGCAAATAAATTATCTGATTAGAGCCAAGTTTAAAATTTTATTGTTCTCCTTTTAGTTGTTTCAAAATTATGTGAATTAGAGTAGCAAAAAATTTTCTGTTTATTGCCAATTATCTAATTTTTTGATTTTTATATTTTCATTTTGGTAAGTGCTCATGGCCGTCATAGAAAATGAAATTTTAAAATGTTTAAAAGGTAAAGCACGCATGAGTATTACCAACATCGCCTTGCAGCTAGATATAAGTCGCGCAACAGTCAAAGCAAAAATAGACGAGCTAGTTAAAAATAAGACCATTCAAAAATTCACTATTATAACAAAAGATGAACAGCTCAATTATCTAGGAGAAGAACAAGTTTTTTAATGATTAAGTTGTCAAAAAATGGAGATATCTCTCATTTGCAGAAACTCACATCCGTGCAGAATCCTATTTGTGGAATGTGGGGAGTGTCTGGCTCTTGGGATTGTGTTATCTTGGATGCAACCCCCTCATTTCATGCAATAGCACAGCTTCGCAACGCAATACAGGAAGCGTCTGATATCGAGAGAATTGAAACCTCAGCAGTTTTAGACCGTTACTAAAATCAGGCCGCCAACCAGAATGAGGATAATGCCGCTGATCTGGTTGAGCTGCTTTCTGCGCCGCTCAGAATTCACCAGGCGTGAAGCGCGCCCAACCAGCAGTCCCAGCCCCAGATTGCCTAAAAAGGGCAGCAGGGCAGAACTGGCAGCAATGACGCCTTTATCGACAGGGTTGAGACGGGAGATATCAAAGAAGCCGGGCAGGATGCCCATATAGAATAAAACCGCCTTTGGATTGCCGATAATCACCAACAGGCCTGCCAGAAAACCAGCCAATATACCTTCTTTTGTCAGCTGGCTCTGTGTGTGAAGCGGCGTGACCCTGGCCAGGCAAAGTGTCAGCCCCATGACAATAAAGGTCACCACGGCAAGATAGCGCAGCCAGAATAAAATCTCTGTGTGAATGCTGACCAGCTGGCCAAGTGACAGCAGCGCCAACAGCGGCCAGCAGACATCCCCGACCGCCACCCCCAGTGCCAGTGGCCAGGCAGCCGAAAACCCGCCCTTCAGCGTGCGCGCCAGCAACGCGACCCAGACCGGCCCGGGCGTGATGAACAGCAGCAGCAGCGCAAACAGATAAAAGCCCAGCTCCGTGGCGGTGAGAGTCAGCATAGAGGATGTTCCTTCCGGCTGTGAGACGTTCCCTTTCTCAGACCCTCCATGCGGGCCGGCACAGGACAGCAGATAGAAAGCGCTGCTGATGCTGTTCAGCTTTTGTGCCTTTGTGCCAGATAGTCAAGCAGGTAATAGCCCGCCAGCACAATAACAAACCAGCCGACAAACTGGTCTTTAAGCTGGTCTGACATCAGCATATCATCGCTGTTCTGTTCCTGGCTGTGATCAGACATCACCCCTGTTCCCCCTGCCAGACAGAAGCAAACAGACTGTCCATCAGGGCTGCCAGGCTGTTGGCATCCCCAGCTGTAAAAAATGCCGGCTGATCTGAATCAATATCAAGCACAGCGCGCACCGCCCCGCCTCTGTCCATAAGCGGTATCACCAGCTCTGAACAGGTGCTGGCAGAACAGGCAATATGACCGTCAAATCTTCTGACATCATCAACCAGCTGTATTTTTCCTGTCCGCGCCGCCGCGCCGCATACGCCGCGGTCAAATGCAATCTCAAGACAGCCATGCCCGCCCTGATAGGGCCCGATTTTCAGCAGCTGCGGGGCAACTACCCGGTAAAACCCGACCCAGTCAAAGCCTTCAAACCTGCTGTACAGCTCTTGTACGACAGTCGCCATCACGGCGATTTCATCACACTCACCCGCGCAAAGCGCGCCCAGCTGCTGGCGGGTCTGATGATAGTCACGCATTGTCAGATCCCCGGTCATGGCGGGCAAGAAAGCCGGGGTTGGTCTGGGCCAGCCTTGCACGCACATGCGCATGCAGACCAGCGCGCAGCTGCGCGTCATCAAGGGTCAGTTTGCGTTGTCTTATCAGCACCGCCAGCCTGGCAAAATCAGCACAGCCAGTCAGGGTTGCCAGCTCATCTGCAGCATTATCCCCGCCGGCCAGCTGTCTGGTCATGATCTGCAGGGCCCGGCGCATCATTGCGCTGCGGTATTTCTGCGTGTCTGGCAGGGCAGTCATCACGCTGGCGGTGAATTCTGCCTCAACAGCCCTTGCAAGACCGGCCAGCGCACGCTGGTCAGCTGACTTATCCGTTCCCATCATTGCCGTCCATCCTTCATTTCCGATCATCCCTCCAGCATCCCCTGTCAATCTCATCAATGAGGGTCAGCATGTGATATTCCATTTCCGGCACCATCTGGCCTGACAGGCTGAGCTCCAGTGACAGTTCCTCGCCACTGTCATTGCGTGCGGCCTGCTGTAATGCAATCACCGCCCACCTGATTTCTGCCATAACCTGCCACAGGCTGAGCGCGAATAAATCTATATCGATCCCAGATTCGGTTTCATAGGCAGCGCGGAAATCAGAAAAGCGCGCCATCCCGCCAACAGTTAATTCCGGGGCGGCAAAGCGCCAGCAACGCGCGCACAGCCAGCCAATATCCTCATGCCGGTCGCTCCAGCCGGTGAATTCCCAGTCAAGCAGGGCTGTCATCTGCCCATCTTTGACCAGAAAATTACCGGTTCTGAAATCACGGTGACACAGAACAGAACAGCCCTGCGGGTTCATGTGATCAGCCCTGTCTTCCAGCCAGTTCAGCCCATATTCCAGAACCGGTGCTGACGCTGCCAGCCGGTCAAGACCGTCGCGCATCACAGCTATCTGGTGGCGGGCGGGATGTTCTGGCGGCGGGCCCAGAACGCCGAGAGCTTTGGTTTCCGGCCCCAGCCTGTGCAGACAGGCCATCTGCTGACCCAGCTGGCGGCCCAGTGCCTCAGCCGCGCCGCGGCTGAGGCCAAGGCGGGTCAGCTTATGTCCCTGTGCTATGCCATCTGCCCTGTTCATCAGGAAAAAAGCCCGTCCCAGAACCGCCTTATCCGCACAGTAAAACAGGGGGCGCGGGGCTAAAACCCCTTGTGCGCTGACCGCCTGTAAAATTGCAAATTCAGTTCCGCGTGAATGTGACACGCTCAGCGAAGACAGCGCATCCGTCCGCAGCACCCAGTGCTGTTCCCCGGCAAAGGCCCCGTCTGATACATCTACATTCAGCTGCCAGTTTTCCTGTATAGCCCCGCCCGACAGGCGAGAAAAATCAGTGACTGTGATTTTCCCTGCACCCAGCTGCTGTGCCAGCCAGTGCCGCAGCCTGTCCTGTGCATCACGCTCATCCAGCCGCACAGCTAAACACCCCAGTGCCAGTAATCGCTGCCCTGTTCGGCATAATGGCGCGCCAGCACCATTTTATGCACCTCATCCGCGCCATCAACCAGACGCGCCTGTCGGGCATAGCGGTAAATCCATTCCAGCACCGTATCCTTTGAATAGCCGCGTGCCCCGTTCAGCTGAATGGCAGTGTCGACAGCCTCATGCAGAATATTGGCAACTTGAATCTTGGCCGAGGAAATTTCCTTGCGCGCGAAACTGCCCTGATCGAGACACCAGGCGGCATGCATGACCAGGAGGCGGCCAATCTGGATATTATGGGCCAGCGTACCCATTTTTATCTGCACGGATTCGCGCTCTGCCAGCTTCATGCCAAAGCCATGCCGGCGGGCAGTATAGTCAGCAGCGATTTCCATTGCCCGCTTGGCAAGGCCCAGCCAGCGCATACAATGTGTCAGACGCGCCGGCCCCAGCCTGATCTGTGTGACTTTCAGCCCATCACCCACACCCAGAAGGCGGTTTTCATCAGCAATTTCCAGCCCGTCAAAAATAAGCTCACAATGCCCGCCATGCTCCTCGGGGCCCATGATGGGTATACGCCGCTCTATATGCCAGCCGGGTTGATCCCTGTGAAACAAAAAGGCTGTCAGCCCCTTTCGGGCGTCATCAGACGTGCGCGCAATCAAAATGAAATGGGCCGCCTCACCAGCACCTGTAATATACCATTTGCGCCCCCGGACAATCCATTTGCCCCTTTTTTTTTCTGCCCGTGTCAGCATCATTGACGGGTCTGACCCGCTGCCCGGGGCGGGTTCTGTCATGGCAAAGCTGGAACGCACCTGACCGTCAATTACCGGCTGCAGGAACCAGTCCTTTTGTGCCTGGGTACCAATTTTAGAGAGCAGATTGATATTACCGTCATCAGGGGCTGCACAATTCAGGGCTGCCGGCCCGAAAATAGACCGGTTCGCCTCTTCATAAAGCGCGGCCCAGCCCCTGACCGGCAGACCCATACCGCCGCGCTCTCTTGGTGCCTGTGGGGCCCACAGCCCCGCTGCCTTTGCCCGTTCACGCACAGCAGCCAAAACCGGAAGGCTGATATTCTCATGCGCGTCAAAATTAGCCGGATCAGACTCAAGCGGCAGGACTTCATCAGCAATAAAGCTGCGTGTGCGCTGGCGCAGCTCCTCAAACTCTGCTTCAAGCGTAAAATCCATTCCTGCCCTCTTTCAATCGCAGCTGTCTGTTTGGTAAGATGTATTTCATGCTACCCAAGACAAGCTGAAAAATCTATCTTATAGGGGCTGATGATCATTCAGGACGGCACAGGGCCATGGCGTCCGGCACAACACAGGGAGACGGTTTATGACAGAAAAAAACAGCAGCACTGCCCCGCCCGACCGGCTGAACAGGGCCATTGGCGTTCTGGCGCGGCGCGAGACAGAGGCCCGGCTGATGGCACCGGTTATTGCCGCCCTGTCAGAGGCCTTTGGCCGGCAAGCGGTGCTTGATGTGATAGAAAAAACAGTAATTGAGATTGCCAGAGAGCAGGGTGCGGCACTGGCTGATGAATTCGGGGCCGGTGCTGATGCTTTTCTTGCGTCTCTTGCTTACTGGCGCCAGGATAATGCGCTGGAGGTAGACATTCTGGAACAGGGCCCGGACAGGCTCAATTTTAATGTCACACGCTGCCGCTATGCAGAAATGTACAGGGCGCTCGGCATTGAGGATTACGGCGCGCTGCTGTCCTGTAACCGCGATCTGGCCCTGATAGAGGGATTTGACAAAAATGCCCGGCTGGAGCGTGGCCAGACGATCATGAGCGGTGCCTCATGCTGTACATTCCGCTATGATTTTTCAGGCACAGACAGACAACAGGACTAAAAACCAACCCTGTCTGCCCCTTTCAGGGCCAGAATCTGGCGCGCCTCATCAGGGCTGGCAACAGACAGGCCCATCCCTTCGATCAGGCCCCTGACACGGGTAACCTGTTCAGCATTTGACCGGGCTAGTTCACCTGGCCCGCCCCACAGGCTGTCCTCAAGGCCCACACGCACATTGCCCCCCATGCCAGCTGCCATTGCCGCAATCCGCATCTGATGTCTGCCCGCCCCCAGAACAGACCAGCGATAATCATTGCCAAACAGCCGGTCTGCTGTGCGCTTCATATGCATCACATCTTCTGCATGCGTGCCGATACCGCCAAGAATTCCAAACACAGACTGAATGAAGAAGGGCGGTTTCACAACGCCGCGATCAGCAAAATGGGCCAGCGTGTAAAGATGGCCTATATCATAGCATTCAATCTCAAAACGGGTCTGGTTTTCAGCACAGGTTGTCAGAATATGTTCGATATCAGCAAACGTATTCCTGAAAATCAGGTTTGTCGAACCAGCAAGATAGGGCTCTTCCCAGTCATGTTTGAATTCCTTGAATCTGTTCAGCATCGGATAGAGGCCAAAATTCATTGACCCCATATTCAATGAGGCCACTTCCGGGCGAAAGGTCTGGGCCGGGCGCACCCGTTCCTCAACACTCATGGTCGGGGCCCCGCCGGTGGTAATATTAATAACAGCGCCGCTCGCCTGTTTGACAATCTGCAGGATAGGGGCAAAGGCCTCTGGCGTCTGATCCGGGCGGCCAGTTTGCGGGTCACGGGCATGGATATGGATAATAGCCGCGCCGGCCTCTGCAGCGCCAACGGCCGCATCGGCAATTTCCTGGGGTGTGACAGGCAGATAAGGCGACATTGAAGGGGTATGTATCGCCCCGGTCACTGCACAGGTTATGATCACCTTTTCAGCCATTTTACGCTCCTTCATTATCTCTGTCTGGTTTTGGCTGCGCTGAATTATGCGCAGCAAGGGCCGCCAGCCTTTCATTGCGCCAGGCGGTCTTTGAGTGAATATCAGCCGCCGCCAGCCGTTCCGGCCAGCTGGCAACAACCCGGGCAATCTGTTCCGGTGAAAACACAGCACTGCCCGCAGGGCTAGAGGCCATATCATAAAACAGCGGGCCATAGCGCTGAAAATAATCCTCTGCTCCTGCCGGGGCGTTCAGCTCTATTGTCTCAAACGGCCCCATAAAAGCCCAGCGCCGTCCCAAGCCATCCTTCACTGTCCTGTCCAGATCCGTTACTGAAATGACACCCTCTCCTGCCAGACGCATCGCTTCTGCCAAAAGCGCGCCCTGCAGCCGGTTCAGCACAAACCCGTCTGTCTCTTTGTGAATCCTCACCGGCACCTGACCAATCTCACAATAGGTCTGATAGACATGTTCAAGAACAGCCTGGTCGGTGAACGGCGCACCGCTGACCTCCACCAGGGGAACCAGATGCGGTGGATTCACCGGATGACCGACAAGACAGCGACCACGCCCCCTGACAGAGGCGGCAAACTGCGAGGTGACTATAGCAGAAGTAGAAGATACCAGCGGCAGATCAGAGGCAGCCAGCCGGTCAAGATCGGCAAAAATCTGCTGTTTCACTTCCAGCCGTTCAGGCCCGTTTTCCTGAACAAAATCCGCCTGGCTGAGCGCGTGTTCCAGATCATTGGTAATGTCAACTGCCCCTAAAAGATCGCTGTCAGCTGCGGTCAGCCCATGACGGGTCAGTATCTGTGCCTCGGCGCTCAGCTGCGCTGGCAGGCGCTCCAGAAGGGTGGGGCTGACATCATACAGGCTGACCTGCCAGCCGGCGCGTGCAAAAACAAGGGCCCATGCCCGGCCAATCAAGCCGGCGCCGACCAATGCTGCCCTTTTCATCTGCTGCCTCCTGGAACGCAGTTAAAATGATCCTCTGCCATCAGTGGATGGGGCAAATTGAAATCTGTCAAGTGTTTGACTTTAAACAAATTACAGAACAGACTGCTGAGGATGTTTTTTTCTGCCATGCAGGAGCAAAAAATGGAGCTGGGGTTAACGGGCCTGAAAGTCTTTGTCACGGCCGGGGCAAGCGGTATCGGGCGTCAGATTGTTGAGAGTTTCATGGAAGAGGGGGCCATTGTTGCCAGCTGTGATATTGATCAACAGGCTGTGTCTGATATGAAGGACGACTACCCGGAACTGGATATCTGCAAATGTGATGTATCAGACAGCAAGGCCATTCAGAACACCATCACCCGGGCGGCAGAGGCGATGGGCGGGCTTGATTGTCTGGTCAATAATGCCGGCATAGCCGGGCCGACATCGGCAATAGAGGATATTGATGATGCTGCCTGGCAGTCCTGTCTGGATGTCTGTCTTTCCAGCCAGTTTTACTGTGTCAAGGCAGCCTTGCGCTATCTGCGCCGCAGTGACAATCCCTCAATTGTCAATTTATCCTCTGCTGCGGGTAAGTTTGGCTTTGCGCTGCGCACCCCCTATGCGGCGGCAAAATGGGGCGTTATCGGGCTGACAAAATCACTGGCGATAGAGCTGGGCAGCGATAATATCCGGGTTAATGCAATCCTGCCCGGTCTTGTTGCCGGTGACCGCCAGCGCCGCGTGCTACAGGCAAAATCACAACAGCGCGGCATCAGCTATGAGCAGGTTGAAAAAGAAGCCTTTTCCTATACCTCTATCAAAGATTATGTCACAGCCCGGCATCTGGCTGACCAGATATTGCTTCTGGCCAGCAGCCGCGGCCGCCTTATCAGCGGTCAGGCCCTGTCCATTGACGGCGACACGAAAATGCTTGCCTAGACAGCTATCAGCCCCGTTCGCTCAGCTGCCCAATACAGACCGACAAAGGCAATCGCCAGCGACACCGGCAACTGTACCCAGCCCCGGTACAGGCGCGGGCGCGGGCGCCATAAGGACACCAACAAAAATAAAGGGGCGACAATCGCCAGCTGGCCCAGCTCAACACCTATGTTGAAACTGACAAGAGCAGCAAGAAATGAGCTGGCTGGCAGGCCGACATCTGCCAGAACCGAGGCAAAACCAAGCCCGTGCAGCAGACCAAAGCTGAAAATCAGCCCACCGCGCAGCCATGTCAGCTTGCCCCTTGTCCACAGACATTCCGCGGCGACATAGACAATGGACAGGGCAATCAGAGGTTCTACAATTTCAGGAGCAACACGCACAATGCCAAGGCTGGCAAGTGCCAGCGTTATTGTATGGGCAAATGTGAACAGGCTGATCTGAATGACAAGGACACGCCCTGAAAGGCTGAATAAAAACAGCCCGAGCACAAATAAAATATGATCAAGTCCAAGCGGAATAATATGATAAATGCCAGAAACTGTATAATGAACAGCCACATCCACTACGGGCTGCGGGCCGGCAGAGGCCAGTTCAATCGGCCCGCTGGTCTGTCCAGACTGTAGAAAGCCGGCATAAAGACTGTCCGTTTCCTGCCCGGAGGGGTTATCAGCCGGCATCTGGCGAACAACAAGCGGGCCCAGCCATGATGACCATGAGATGACAAGCGGTGCCTGTGTATGCGGCAGCGCCGCAGTGAAATAAATGTCTGTCTGGCGGATTTGTGTCAGACTTAGACCTGTTTCCACCTCTATCCTGTCCAATCCCAGTGACAGCGGCTGGCCGTCATATTCAATTCTGATTTCACCGGCAAGGTCTGTCCAGCGCCGCCGCAGCTCAGCTGACAGCCATTCGGGGCTTTGCGCGCGCAGCCGGTCATAGTCAGCAGCTGCCTTGCTGTCATCTGTGTCGGCAAGGCCGGTCACATCCAGTTCTGCCAGAAATATTTCTGCTGTCATGCCAAGATGAAGGGCCAGCTGCCGGGGCTGTTCATCTGAAACTGTAAATTCCAGCAATGCCGGTCTGATTTCATGTGCCTGTGCCGGGCGGTACAGGCTGCCAGAGACACTGAAAAGAACAAGTACACAGCCGAAAAAAACAATACGAAAAAAGCTGGTGAACAGGCCGGTCATTATTTTAAACCCCGAATAAATCAAGAAAGGTGTCATTTCCTTAAAAACAGGTTATAATGCAGATTATGATACTTAGCAGCCCTTTAAAGACTTTTATGCAGCTGGCCATGTATCCTGGCGCGGCTGTTTGCTGCCTGACCGGTTTTCTGTCTGTGGCCAATGCCCATGAATTATGGATTGATTTGCAGGAACCCTTTGGTGCCCCGGGGGCAGAGATCATCGCCGACATAAAAATCGGCCCTGATTTTACAGGCGATGCGCTGATGTATCTGCCTGGCAATATCCGCCAAGTGCAGCTGATCACAAAGGACGGGGCACAGGCTGTGAACGGGCGTGTCGGCGATCGTCCCGCCATTCAGACAGAGGCCGGGGCTGCCGGCCAGCAGATTCTGACCTATCAGTCAGAGCCAGAGAAAATATTTTACTATGACATGAATAAATTCAGCGCGTTTTTACAGGAAAAAGATGCTGAACATATTCTTGACGCGCACCGCCGGCGCGGTCTGTCAACCCAGATGTTTGTGGAACGTTATATGCGCTTTGCAAAGGCACTGTTCAGCCGCGGTGCCGTGCAGACAGGTATCAGGGACAGACAAACAGGCATGGAGATTGAATTTGTTCTGGACAGCGGCTTTCTGCCAGCCGGCCCCGCAGCACAAGTGCCTGTCACGCTCTATTATCAGGGGGCTGTCCTTGCTGACGCACAAGTGACGGTTTTTGCCAAATCATCGCAGGGAACAGTAAAGAAATCCCGTGACAGGACAGACAGGAACGGCCAGATACTGTTAGACCTTGCAGCCGGACACAGCTATCTGATCGACCATGTTGTTGTCAGGGAAGCCCACAGAGACAGCAATCAGCAGGGGGCTGTGTGGGAATCATTGTGGACATCGCTGAGCTTTTCGGTACCGGCATCCTAGCCATTGGCGGCAACGGGCTGGCGGCGCAGTTCACGCAGCCAGATAAACAGGCCAGAAAGAACAATCACAAATGCCCCGGCGATTGTCCAGCGATCTGGCAGATGGTCAAAAACAAGATAGCTCCACCCCGTCAAGAAGAGAATAAAGGAATAGCCAAACGGGCTGAGCATGCTGGCCGGGGCATAATTATGGGCAATGGTCAGAATCTGATGCCCTGCCCATCCAAAGACGCCCATCATTACCAAAATCACCCAGTCAAAGCCGCCTGCGGGCGTCTGCCAGTAAAACAGCGCAAATGGCAGCAAACAGGCAGAACCGACAAATCCGGAATAAAACTGCATTACATCTGTGCTGACCTTACCTGCCAGACGGCGCGTCAAAAGTGAATAAACAGCAAAACACACAGCCCCGGAAAGCGACAGGAACACAGCCCAGTGAAAGCTCTCATCAAAGGGGCGGATAGCGACACTGACACCGGCAAAGCCAATGATGATAGCTGACCATCTGTAAATGCCAACCCGCTCGCCCAAAAGCGGCCAGGACAAAAAACAGATTATGATAGGCGCAGAAAATAATATAGTTGAGGTGAGTGTCAGTGGCAGCCATTTCACTGCAAAAAAATTAAACACTGTAGAGCCCATCAACAGGCCGCCGCGCAGCATCACCAGGCCCAGATGCGGGCCACAAAAGCGCGCAGATTTCATACCGCCGCGCCCAATGAGGACAGTTGAAATACAAAAATGACCAATATAACGCATGAAGGCCAGCTGCATGGCCGGCAATCCGGCCAGGGCCAGCCATTTTGCGCTCACATCAATGAATGAGAACAAAAAATAGGCCGCCAGCATCAATAGGATGCCAAGACGGGCATTGTCAGCTGTGTTGTTCACTCAGATGCCCTGTGACTTCAGCTGCTTCTGAATTTCGTAAATTGATCCTCTTTTTTCTGGCTGCGGCTGTGGAATCCGCAAATGCGTGTTTGTCACCCGTGGTGTCAGTGTTGGCTGACCGCACAGGATTTTCTCGTTATATTCTTCGATGGTCGTGAATTTTGTCATCCCGCCCATCACCGGAAACGCATCTGCTGCCATCATTTCCATAAACAGGAGGCGGCGCGGGCGGTCTGATATATTCTGGGCAGACCCATGCACAATACGGCCATGATGAATTGAAACAGACCCGGCAGGCCCCATCAATGACACCGCCCTGTCCAAATCAAACCCGTTCGCGCCCAGTTCCATGCCACCGGCAAACACACCCTCAACATGATGGTCATAAACAGGGCCCTTATGCGAGCCGGCAAACACCTGGAGCGGGCCGTTTTCGGGGCGCATATCATCAATAATGATCGCTACTGCCAGCACATCATCATTGGTATGCGGGTAAAAGGCAACATCCTGATGCCAGTCAATCGGCGCACCATATCCGGCTGATTTCATGTTCAGCTTTGTTGTATGCAGACGGATATCCGGGCCAATCAGATCGCGCACCGGGGCCAGAATTGAATCAGAATATAACAGTTCACGCACAATTTCAGATTGTGTATGCGGCAGCTTTATGCGGCGTATGCGCGGATCATCCGGCGTATGGCTGTCCTCCAGATCCAGCAGATCATCTGACTGTGTCATGCCTTTGGCGTTTTGCTCTATTCGCGCGATCTCTGCGCGCAGACTCTCAACAACAGACATTGGCAGGTGATTTTCAAGCAAGAGATAGCCATTGTCATTGTAAAAACTGACCTGTTCCGGCGTTAATATCTCATTTGGCTGCGTCTGTGCACCATCCATCGCCCTTCTCCTTTCGATTTGCATGTTGTTGGTTAAAGCCCTTACATGGTTGCCCCGATTTGCCAGGGCACAAATTCATAATCCCCCAGTCCCTGTGCCTCTGATTTTGACTGCCTGCCAGAAGCAACATCAAGCAAAAGCTGATAAATTTCCCGCCCCTTTTCTTCGAGGCTCTGACCCTGTGTCAGCATTGCACCGGCATTGACATCCATATCTTCTTTCAGGCGTTCATACATTTCAGTGTTAGTGGCAATTTTTATACAGGGTGATGGTTTTGATCCAAAGGCGGAACCGCGCCCAGTGGTAAAGGCAACCAGATTGCAGCCGCTGGCTATTTGCCCGGTTACAGAGGCGGGGTCATAGCCTGGTGAATCCATAAAGGCAAAACCCGGCCTTGTCACAGGTTCAGCATATTTATACACACCGGTCAGCGGTGTTGTGCCGCCCTTTGCCGCTGCCCCCAGTGATTTTTCCAAAATTGTGGTCAGCCCGCCCTTTTTGTTGCCCGGGCTGGGATTATTATCCATAGAGCCCTTATTGCGATAGGTATAATCCTCCCACCAGCGAATCAGCTCAACCAGCTTGTTGCCGGTTTCATCATCAACGGCCCGGCGGGTCAGAAGATGCTCTGCACCGTAAATTTCAGGTGTTTCTGCAAGCACGCCTGTACCCCCCTGGGCAACCAGCAGATCACAGGCATAGCCCAGTGCGGGATTGGCCGTTATCCCGGACAGCGCGTCCGAGCCGCCGCATTGCAGTGCCACCATCAGTTCAGAGGCCGGGCAGGGTTCGCGCACACACTGATTGGCCAGGGGCAGCATCTCCCTGACAATGGCAATTCCCGTTTCCACTGTCTTTGCCAGCCCAAAACTGTCCTGAATATTCATCGCTTTGAAGAGCGGGCCCTGTTTCAGACCATAAGCCTCAAGCAGCCAGTCTATCTGATTCATTTCACAGCCCAGCCCAACCATCAGAATACCCGCATGGTTGGGGTTGCGGGCATAGCCCCACATCACCCGCTGCAGGGCTTCAAACCCGTCGCCCTGTCCGGCCATCCCGCAGCCAGTGCCATGAACAAAGGCCACCACCCCGTCAACATTGGGATAAGCGGCCAGCTCCTCTGGCCCAAAGGCTGTTGCAATCATCCGCGCTGCTGTCGCAGAACAGTTCACAGATGTCAGGATGCCTATATAATTGCGTGTGCCCACCCGCCCAGAGGGGCGGCGATATCCCATAAAACTGTCACGGCTTTGCGGCGGCACGCTGACAACCGGGCGCAGATCAGTGGCAAATTCATACAGATTGTCTGTGTTTCTGAACTCAACATTATGGGTATGTACATGGCTTCCAGCTGCAATATCCTCGCTGGCATAGCCGATAATCTGGGCATATTTTCTTACTGCCTCGCCTTTGGCTATGGAAGCAGCAGCAATTTTGTGATTGGACGGTATCAGGCCGGCAGTGACAATCGTCTCAATGGCCGTGCTGGCCTCCAGCGCAGCTGTTGCGGTGATAACATTATCTGCGGGGTCAAGGCGGATAAAATCATTCATAACAAGACCAGTCTTTTCTCGGTTTGCGGGCGGGCTCACACTGACGGGCTGAGAAGCGGGATCATCGCAGCCCTGAAGCCCAGAATATCATCCACGTCCGTCAGTTCTACATTATCCATTGTCACGACAGTGTCTTTTTTCACAGCTTGTTTGAGTTTTACATTATGTGCAAGCCCAATCGGCAGCGCGTTCATTTTGTGTGACAGGCGGGCGGGTATGGCCTTTGCCCAGACACAATAGCCGCCCTCACCATCAAGTGTTTCTCCTGCTTTCAAATCCCGCTTGGCTACGGCAACCGCATCACCCTGCCAGAAGCGTGAGCAGCCTGTAGCCTCATGGCGCAGCACGGCCGAAAGGACGCTGGTATTTGTTTCCAGTCCAATCATATGAAACGGCCGCCACATTGACCCGTACCAGCCAGACCTGTCGGTCAGCAGGCCATATTGCTTAAAACAGTCACGGCTGTAGGCATTCGGTGCCCTGAATGTGACAAACATGCCAAAACGGATATTATTCAGAACCTCGCGCCCGTCTGGCTCCTGGCTGGCGGCGATGTCAACCAGCCCGGATTTTGGCAGGCGCCCGCCATCGCTGACCGGCCGGAACACGCTGGCCAGATCATGCAGTCCAGCGGGATAAAATCCCAGCCCGTCATCCGGGCAGTCAAGGCCTGTGGCATTGGCAACCGCCGCCATTTCAATGGCAGCCTTTGTACCGTCAGTAAATGAATTATACATCTTAGGGTTAAAATCGCCGGCAGCGACCTCTTCATCAGTCCAGCCAAAAAAGCCCCAGACTGTATCAGGTGTCGAATAGCGGTAGCGGGGCTCAAAATTCATGCCCTTGCCCGCTGACACAAGCTCAAATCCATTACTGCGAACCCAGTCAACAAGCTCACAAATCGCGGCCGGCTGATCGCCATAGGCCATGGTAAATACCACACCCTGCTGCTCTGCCATCTGGGCAATATAGGGCCCGCACAATACATCAGCCTCAACATTGACCATGACCACATTTTTTTTTGCGGCAATCGCCATCAGCGCATGGCGCACACCGGCCAGAGGATGACCGGTCGCCTCTATTACACAGTCAAGCTCCTCTATATCACAAAGGGCCCCTGCATCTTCAGTAAGCCATGTCTTGCCTGAAATCAGCGCGTCTTTCGGGCTGCTGGCAAAACAGGTCTTTACATCCCAGCCGACCCGCGCAAATGAGGCCTGAGCCCGGTCACTGTCAAGATCAGCAACAGCTGCAATATGCAAGCCGGCAATATGACGGGCCTGTGACAGGATCATAGAGCCGAATTTTCCTGCACCAATCAGGCCGACACGAATCGGCCTGTTTGATTGAATACGCCTGTTAAGAAAGGTACTGAGATTCATAACACATCACTATATTTACAGTTAAAACGGGGATTTACAGTTAAAACGGGGGGGCTTGCAGTTAAACAGGAGAGGCTTTGTCTGTCACATAAGGTCTTTCATGATGGCAGGGGTTCAGGCACAAAAGGGCGCGTCAGACTGCCAGCGGTGAATGGGGATATGATCTGTCGCTGCCAGTTTCTGTCTTGCCGTCTCCCAAAGGGCCCGCCAGTCACGCCAGTCAGTCAGCACTGCCTCGGGCCGGCTATGGCTGCGGGCAATAAAATCCGGAAAATGGCTGCGGCCGGTCGGCTGGCCGGTGCGGTTAAAGCGGATGTCAAATGACCAGCGAAAGCGGTCTGATTTATTTTCCAGTGATGAATGCGGGGTCAGGGGATGAAAAATGACAATGCCGCCTGATCTTACCGGCAGGGGCACCGCCCTGTCAGCATCTATAAAATTATCCGCAATCGCCGTCTGGCTTTTCGGGCAATGCGGCAACAGGGGCTGGGCCGCCTGTTTGGGTATCACCTGCAGACAGCCATTTTCAACAGTGGCATCGGTAACAGCACACCAGACAGTGATCATATCCGTGTCATCAGCCTCATCATGGGCAACCCCTTTGTCCTGATGCCAGTCTGTATGACTGATATGGGCACGGATTTCACCAGCCTTCAGAGATCGGGCAGGCGGTTTCAGGCGTACATGCTGGATAGGGTTTGAGGTGATTTCAGGCCCAATAAGACTCTCAGCAATATCAAGCAATGCCGGGGCAGTGATTAAATCAAATACTGCCGGGCCAAAATGCATTGGTGTATCTGCATAAATCCGGTCACCGGGAAGCGATATATCCATTGGCTGAAACCAGTCACACCCCGCCGCATAACAAACATTGAGCTTGTCAAAAAAATCTGCCTCTCTGGCGAAGGGGGCTATCCGGCCTGAACGCACCCAGCCGGCGATCAGGCTGTCCAGCAAACGGACATATTCAGCGCGCACCGGATCCAGTATCTGCTGCTGATCAAATACATCCTCAACCACCAGATAACCCTGTTCATCAAAAAATGTCTTTTGTGCCTGTGACAGCATTTTTGCCTCCTCTTGCCGGGGCGGGGTCTGCTTGTATGACTGCCGGCCCGGCTCCAGAAAGGTCTGCGGGATAAAAAGGGCCGTACCCCCCTCAAAACAATGCGATACGGCCCTGTGCTTTACTCATGCAACTGTATCCCGGCTGTTACGCCAGGAATACAGTTACAATCTGTGGCCAGACCAGCAGCACTGACAAGGCCAGCAGCTGGATGGCAATAAAGGGCAGGAAGCCTCTGAAAATATCTGTGAGTGAGATATGCTCCGGGGCCACCGATTTCAGATAAAAGGCAGCCGGGCCAAAGGGCGGTGACAGGAATGACACCTGCATATTCATACAGAACACCACACCGAACCAGACAGCCACATGGCGGGGCTCAATACTGCCGATAAAGCCAATATCCCCAATTGGCAGCTTTCTTACGATCGGAAGAAAAACCGGCATAATCAAAAGAACAATACCCACCCAATCCATAAACATGCCCATCACCAGAAAGACAAGCATCATAACAAGGATAACGCCCATTGCGGGCAGCTCATAACCCACGATCAGATTCGCCACATAATCGGGCCCGCCTGCCAGGGTATATGCTGCGGCAAGAGAAGCTGCACCGATTGTCACCCAGATAATCGTTCCAGTGGAACGCAAGGTACGCATGAGCGAATCCCAGACGATTTCAAAAGTCATTTCCCGCCGAAGCAAACCAATGACAAAGACCGCAATAACACCCATGCCGGCGGCCTCTGTTATTCCGGTTATGCCTCCGTAAATGGATCCGAGAACGACCCCGATCACCACTGTCGGGGCAATCAGTCCCTTACCCATTTCCCAGCCCCTGTTTGTCCGCTCTTTCCCGACAATCAAAAACATCGTCAGCAGGGCAAAGGCGAACGCGCCAGCGATGTAGGGCATGTCCGAGACCATGCCGAGAAAAATTGGATCAACCCCCTCTTGAATCCTGTTTTCACCGGTCAGGGTAAAAAATACAGCTCTTAAAAACAACACACCGGTAATCCAAAGGGCAAAGCGTGCGATAAACCCTATGAACATCATGAGCTTTTCCAGCCCTTCTGGATCACCCTCAATGGGTTCCGGCAAGGGTGCGGTCTCAGGCTTTAATCTGGTAATGGCCAGAATATAGACAATAAAGAATGACGCCAGCATGAAGCCGGGCAGGAATGAGGCGGTGAACAGGGCTTTGATCGATGTCTCAGTAATAAGACCATAGAAAATCAGCACGATTGACGGGGGAATCATCGTCCCCAGAGACCCTGATGCACAGATAGTTCCAATTGCCAGATTCTGATTATAGCCGAGCCGCAGCATCTGTGGCAGGGCAATCAGGCCCAGCAGCACAACCTCACCGCCGATAATCCCTGACATGGCTGCCATTATGACAGCCATCAAAGAAGTGACGATGGCAATCCCGCCCCGCGCCCGGCTGAGCCAGACATTGAGCGAGGAATACATATCGCGTGCGATACCTGACCGCTCAAGCAAGGCTGCCATGAATATGAACAGCGGGACAGATATCAGAACATAATTCGTCATCTGTCTGTAAATTGCCTGGCTCAGAACAGAAAACGGGCCCCGGCCAAAATCCATGAACATCAGGTCAGGGCCAAATTTCAGCACCAGTGTCAGCACAGCCAATATTGCCGAGGCAAAACCCAATGGCATGCCAATCGCCAGCAAAAAGAACATGCCGCCCAATAAAATTAAGCTAAGCGTACCCACATCAACCATTTACTAGCGGTCTCCCAAAGTTTTTCTGATATTTTCTATCTCGGTCTGATCCACTTCATCTGCTGCAGTATGCTTGGTATCCTGTTTGTTCCAGTCTGCGATCAGATTAGACACCGCCTGAAGTGTAACCATCACAATAATGATGAGAATGGCTGGCTTAACCGTTGCCGGGATCGGCGGATCCCACGCCGTTCCGAATCTCTCAAATCTCTCAAATTTTGATACAGCCTCATCATACGCACCCCAAATGAGGCATGTGGAAAACAGCACAATAAGGCCGACTGAAAATGTATCTGCTGCCTTTTTCGCCCATCTGGGAAACATTTCATAAATAATAAAAATTCTGATGTGGCTTCGCTGCTGCATGGCGTACATGCCCGCCAGCAAAAACAAAAACGAGGCTATCCAGAGAGACAGCTCATTGGCCCATAATGTGGGGCGGCTGAATACATATCTGGAGACAACCTCATAAAACATCACGATTTCAATAAACACAATGCTGATCATTGCGATCCGCGAACATATCAGGGAAATAACGTCAAAAAGACCTGACTTTTCAGGCTCTATGGCCCCGCGTGAATCAGAAAAATAAATGCCTGCAAGCAATAAGGAACTGAATAATGACAGCAGCAGGATTTTTGCGATAATGCCGCCCTCCGGGCGCAGCATCTCGTGAACACCCACCTGCCCGTCTAAAAATGCCCGTTGGAAAACAAGAACAAAAAAGGTGGCCAGTGTAAGGGCGCATGTCCCCTTCAGCGCTGTTTTGACGGGCCCGCGAAACCGGCCCAACCATATGCTATTCGCCTGATCCATTTCCCCTTATTCCCCCCTTTAAAAAATATCACCGGGGCATTTACATGGATGAACTGGCATCCAAAAAGAGCCCCGGTGATAATGATTTTTACTGTCCTGAAACCAGGCCAAGCTGGCTCAGATACTCCTTGTGGCTCTTCACAAGAGCTGCAGCCTCAGGAGTCTTCTTTGCCCAGCCTTCCCAGGCCTGCTGAGCAATCTGGCGGAACTTGTTGCGGTCTTCTGTAGACCAGTCATAAAGTTTCACGCCCTTTGCTGTCAGCATTGCTGCGGCCTCAGCATTTTTCTTCTCATTGGAAAGCGCAGCATGCAGAGAGACTTTCTGCATGGCTGTGTCAATGATCCGGCGCTGAGATTCAGTCAGCCCGTCCCAGACAGCCTTGTTACAGGCCAGATGGTCAGACGGCATTGAATGGAAACCAGGATATGTGGCATGCTCAACCAGATCATACAGACCAAGACCAACATTGTTGTTCAGGCCAGAAGCGTCAGCACCGTCAATGATGCCTGTTTCCAGTGCGGTGAAGATTTCAGTGAAATCCATCACAATCGGTGACGCGCCGAGGCCTGTAAAGATTTCTGTTTCCAGACCCGGAGGTGAACGGAACTTCCAGCCCTTGAGGTCTTCAAACCCTCTCAGAGGCTTTGAGGATGAAAGGCTTTCCTGGCCATAGACTGACCAGCCGATCAGTTGCATGCCATAAGCATTGTACAGCTCTTGTGCCGCATCATAACCACCGCCATAATACAGCCAGCTCAGCTGCTGGTAAGGGGTGTCATAACCGCCCATGATATCGCCGACAAACTGGAAGGCAGGATTCTTGCCAGTCTGATAAGCACCGCCGGTCATGTCACAGTCAAGGATACCATTGGCCGCGGCATCGAAAGTTTCAACAGAGCCTACAACAGATGAGGCCCAGAACATTTCAATGTCGATAGACCCGTTTGACATGGTCTCAACATCATCTGCCCACTGCTGATAGATTACTCCTGTCGGATGGTCTTTCGCATAATGTGTTTGAATCCGAAGCGTTGTTGTGCCGCCATGTGAGCCTGCCAGTGCCGGGCCTGCCAGAAGGCCAACCGCAGCTGTCAGACCAATAGCTAATTTTGAAAATTTCATCATTCTACTCCCATAAGGTTTTACAGGAACAAGCAATGCCAATGCATCCCCCTTAGTCCTGCTTTGCCTAAGATTAGAAAGCAAGAGCTGTTTTCATGTCCAGTAAAAAATAGGAGCGACAATAAAAATTTATATATATTTCAGGCCGGCCTGCGCCAGGGACTGGTTTCATGCGGTTCTTTCTGTCACTGTGAGGGGCAGAAAGGGGCGTCACCAGCCGCCCGCATTCTATTATCAATGAGAGATTCGAAGATATGAAAATCACTTCTGTAAAGACCTATTGCCTGTCCTGTGAACTTGCGACCCCCTTTGCCTTTTCACAGGGCTGGGTGGGCAGCCGCAATGCTACACTTGTCGAGATCACGACAGATGACGGGCTGACCGGATGGGGAGAGGCCTTTTGCCAGGGGTTGGAATCCCCGCAGATCGCAGCCGCGGCGATCACCCACAGCCTGACGCCCCTGCTGGTCGGCAATAATCCGCTGGACACAGAGAGATTATGGTTTTCCATGTATAACCAGACCCGCGATTTCGGGCGCAAGGGGGCTGTGATGGCTGCGATCAGCGCGGTTGACATCGCGCTTTGGGATCTCGCTGGTCAGATTTACAGCCAGCCGGT
>JAYPEG010000001.1:6330-62109 GCA_038125645.1 Alphaproteobacteria bacterium | reverse complement strand
CTGGGCGGGGCGTTCCGCAAAACTGTTCAGCCCTATGCCACCGGCTTTTACCGGCTGGGCGGGCAGGGTGAACAGGACAGGCTGGCAGACGAGGCGCTCAGCCATTATGAAAAGGGATTTCGGCTGATGAAGGTCAAGCTGGGCTATGGCGTCAGGGATGATATTGACGTCATGCAGAGCATTGTAAAAGCGCTTGGCAGCCGTGATGTCAGTCTGATGGTTGACACCAACCATGCCTATGGCCGGGCAGAGGCACTGTATCTGGGCCAGGCGCTGGCAGATTTTGATCTGCGCTGGTATGAGGAACCTGTCGCCCCGGAGGATATAGAAGGTTATGCCGAATTGCGCCGCCGCCTGCCCATGGCCATCGCCGGCGGCGAGAATGAACACAGCCTGTATGGCTTTCGGGCCCTGTTTGCAGCTGGGGCCGTGGATATCGCCCAGCCTGATATCGGCTCATGCGGCGGCTTTACCGCAGCCCGCCATATCACCGCCCTTGCACAGGCACATGGCGTTGAAGTGAACCCGCATGTCTGGGGCAGCGCTGTTGCACAGGCCGCCTCACTGCATTTGATAGCTGCCCTGCCGACAGCCCATCATGCGCTTTTTGCCCGCCAGCCCATACTGGAATATGACCAGTCTTCACACCCGTTCCGCACGGAACTGACAGACAGTGCGATTGTCATGGCAGATGGGCAGGTGGCCATTGCGGAACGGCCCGGCCTTGGCCTTGGCATCAGGCGCGATACGCTGGAACGCTATTGTGTCTGAGGCTGATACAGGCTGTCAGAGCTACTGTTTTGCCGGCAGATCATCTTCTATATAGATGCGGATAATATCCTCAAAACTGCTTTCCGCCTCAAAGCCCAGGGCCTGGGCCCGGCTGGTGTCAAAATTGCGTGGCCAGCCCGCAACAATCTTGATGATATGGTCATCGGGCTGATGTTTGATCAAACGCACAGCTGCCTCGCCAGCCACAGACCGCAGGGCCTCTATCTGTTCTGCAACAGTACAGGAAACGCCCGGCATGTTCAGCGCCCGCCTGCTACCCAAATGTGAGAGGTCAAGCCCGGCCGCATGGGTTAAAAAGCGGGCCGCAGAACGCGGCGAGGCATGCCAGTGGCGCACGTCATCGCTGACCGGCAAAATCGCCTTAACGCCGTTCAGCGGTTCTCTGATAATGCCAGAGAAAAAGGACGAGGCGGCAAGATTGGGCTTGCCCGGCCGCACACAGATGGTCGGCAGGCGAATGGACATGCCGTCAATAAAGCCCTTGCGGCTGTAATCAGTGATCAGCAGCTCCAGAACAGCTTTCTGCGCGCCGTATGATGTCTGCGGTGCGCACAGAAATTCATCAGAAATCCGGTCAGGGAACGGCGGGCCGAAGACAGCGATAGATGAGGTAAAGATAAGTTTTGCACAATAGGCCCCGCCGCTTGTCGTATGATGCGCGCGCAACGCTTCTAAAAATGCGTGCGTGCCGGCCATATTGACTTGCCAGCCCTTGTCAAAATCGGTCTCTGCCTCACCGGAGACAATAGAGGCAAGATGAAAAATCAGGTCAGGTTTCAGATCAGCCAGCCTTTGCATTTCTTCTGGCTGGGAAATGTTGCCGGTCATCACCTCACAGGACAGCGGGCCCTCTTGAATAGGCGCTGGCACCATATCATGCAGATATATACTGGAAATGCCATCCAGTCCGCATTGTCCGGCCTGCAACCTTCCCAACAGCTTCTGGCCGACCATTCCGGCTGCCCCCATGATCAGAACACGCATCTTCTTGCCTCCGTTAAAATCACGCAGTGTGAAAAAATTTCACTGGTTTTTTTTTCCCTGTTTCTGTCATTATAAGTGTAATCTTAAGAAAGCAACCCATAGAAATTCAATTCTCAGCCATGTCGGGGTACGGCACCCACAACAGAAATTGACCAGACATCCGGGCCTGATACCGGACTTATGGCCTGAACCAAAATAACAAAAAGGCTAGCAGACCCGACCACTGTCAGCCGCCATGAATGAAGGTAGGACAATCATGAAGGCCCGTAAAATCACATCAGACAAGCTGCGCTCACGGCTATGGTTCAACAATCCCGATGATCCGGAAATGACCGCTCTTTATACAGAAAGATACCTGAATTACGGGCTGACCCGTGATGAGCTGCGCGCCGGCAAACCGATAATTGGCATTGCCCAGACAGGGTCTGACCTCTCACCTTGTAACCGCCATCATCTGGAGCTGGCAAAACGCGTTCGTGATGGAATCATCGCAGCAGGCGGGGTACCGATGGAAATACCTGTGCATCCGATTCAGGAAACCGGAAAGCGCCCGACGGCCATGCTGGATCGCAATCTCGCCTATCTCAGCCTTGTTGAGACACTTTATGGCTATCCGATTGACGGTGTTGTGCTGATGATCGGCTGCGACAAAACCACACCAGCCCTGTTAATGGCAGCAGCGACTGTTGACATACCAGCGATTGCGCTGTCTGTCGGGCCAATGCTGAATGGCTGGCATGACGGCGAGCGCACCGGCTCTGGCACGATTGTCTGGAAAGCCCGCCAGATGATGGCCGCAGGCGAGATTGATGATGACGGTTTTCTTGACCTGGTAACCTCTTCAACACCATCAACAGGCTATTGCAATACAATGGGCACAGCATCAACCATGAATTCGCTGGCAGAGGCACTTGGCATGCAGCTGCCCGGTTCTGCGGCCATCCCTGCGCCCTATCGCGAGCGCGGCCAGATGGCCTATCAGACCGGTGCCAGGATTGTCGATATGATCTGGGAGGATTTAAAACCGTCTGACATTATGACCCGTGCGGCGTTTGAAAATGCGATTGTTGTCAACTCAGCCATCGGCGGTTCTACCAATGCCCCGATACATCTCAATGCCGTGGCCCGCCATCTGGGTGTCAGCCTGAATAATGATGACTGGCAGACGGTCGGTCATAAAATTCCGTTGCTGGTCAATTTGCAGCCAGCAGGAGAGTATCTGGGCGAGGATTTCCACCGTGCGGGCGGCGTGCCAGCGGTAGTCGCAGAGCTGATGCGCCATAATCTGCTGCCGCATCCTGATGCGGTGACAGCCAATGGCAGCAGCATGGGGGCAAACTGCCAAACAGCCGTGATTAAAAACAGCGCAGTGATTAAAACTGTGGATGCGCCGATGAAGGCGGATGCAGGTTTTGTCAATCTGAAAGGCAATCTGTTTGACAGCGCGATTATGAAAACCAGTGTGATCAGCGCTGATTTTGCCAAACGCTTTTTGCAGAACAAGCATGATCCCAATGCCTTTGAGGGCACCGCCTTTGTCTTTGACGGGCCAGAGGATTTTCACAAGCGAATCGATGATGAAAGCCTGAATATGGATGCCCAGTCCATATTGGTTATGCGCGGGGCCGGGCCCAAGGGCTATCCGGGCGGGGCAGAGGTGGTAAATATGCGCCCGCCAGCCTATTTGATCAAAAAAGGTGTGTCTGAGCTGCCTTGCATTGGTGACGGCCGCCAGTCAGGCACATCCGGCTCTCCGTCCATTTTGAATGCCTCACCAGAGGCGGCAGAGGGCGGCGGGCTGGCCCTGCTACGCTCTGGCGACAGGGTCAGAATCGATCTCAATGACTGTTCTGCCAATATCCTTGTCAGCAGGGAAGAGCTGGCAGAACGCGCTGCCGCGCTGATGGCAGAAGGCGGCTTTCCCTCACCTGAAAGCCAGTCGCCGTGGCAACAGTATTTCCGCGAATTGGTTCAGCCCTTTGCAGAGGGCATGGTGCTGAAGGATGCCCCGAATTATCAGGCGATCGCCCGCACAAAGGGTGTGCCGCGTGACAATCATTAAACACAACTGCATTAAACACAGATGAAAATTAAGCAGGTTAAGGAGAAAAGATATGAAACTTGTCAGATTTGGTGCCGCAGGTGCTGAAAAACCGGGCCTTATTGATGCAGACGGTCAGATCCGTGACCTGTCTGCCCATATTGATGATATTAACGCGACGGCCCTGTCCTCTGACAGTCTGAAGGCACTGCGCGCCGTCGACAGCGCGTCCCTGCCTGTTGTCAGCCCAGATACAAGGCTGGGGGCCTGTGTCGCTGGTATCGGCAAATTTATGTGCATTGGCCTGAATTATTCAGATCACGCCGCCGAAACAGGCTCACCCATTCCAGAACACCCAATTTTGTTCATGAAGGCCACCTCTGCTGTAGTCGGGCCCAATGACACGGTTGTTTTGCCGCGTGGCTCAACACATTCTGACTGGGAAGTTGAGCTGGGTGTTGTTATCGGCACGCCCTGCAAATATGTTTCTGTCGAGCAGGCACTGGATTATGTTGCCGGTTACTTTGTCTCAAATGATGTGTCTGAACGCCATTTTCAGACCAAGCTGACCGGCCAATGGACTAAGGGAAAATCATGCGACACTTTTGGGCCCATTGGCCCGTGGCTGGTCACAGCTGATGAAATTGCTGATCCGCAAAATTTGGATATGACCCTTGATCTGAACGGCAAGCGCATGCAGACAGGCAATACATCAACAATGATCTTTACTGTTGCTGAATGTATTTCACATCTGTCACAGATGATGACCCTGCATCCGGGTGATGTGATTTCAACGGGCACCCCGCCGGGTGTCGGCATGGGCATCAAGCCAGAGCCTGTCTATCTAAAAAAAGGGGATGTGATGGAGCTGTGGATTGAAGGGCTGGGCCGGCAGCGCCAGAGCGTTGATCAGGACTGAAACAGAAAATAATAAATCAGGAGAGTAAGATGCAGGCCAGCTATGATATGAGCGGGGATGTGGCAGTAATCACCGGCGGGGCAATGGGTATCGGGCTTGCCTGTGCCCAGAGGCTGGCCAGCCATGGAGCAAAAGTCGCGCTGTGGGATGTTGATCAGGGCGCCCTTGACGCTGCAGCAGCAACATTTGATGCCGCCCCGCTTTGTCTGCAGGTGGATGTTACACGCCCTGAGGCGGTGGAAGAGGCAACAGCCAGAACAATAGAGGCCTGTGGTCAAATCACCCAGCTGCTGAATTCTGCCGGCATTGCAGGTGCGGCCATACCAACTATTGAGTACAGCACACAAGAATGGGAACGGGTGATTGATCTGAATCTGAACGGCACTTTTTTTGTCAACCGGGCTGTCATTCCAGGCATGCAGGCAAACCACTATGGCCGGATTGTCAATGTTGCCTCTATTGCCGGAAAAGAGGGCAACCCGAATGCTGGGGCCTATTCTGCGTCAAAGGCCGGTGTAATCGGACTGACGAAAACACTTGGCAAAGAGCTGGCCGCACAGGATATCGCTGTCAACTGCATCACACCTGCAGCGGCGAAAACACGCATTTTTGACCAGATTACGCAAGAGCATATTGACTATATGTTGGCAAAAATTCCGCGTGGACGCTTTTTGCTGGTAGAGGAAATCGCCTCAATGGTGGCTTGGCTTCTGAGCCGTGAGAACAGCTTTACCACAGCCGGGGTATTTGATATTTCCGGCGGGCGGGCGACTTATTGACGACCCTGTCCGGCAGCAGCTGACAGCAAAGAGACAAAGAGGAAAGAACCATGACGGCAAAACCGAAAATTGCGTTTCTGGGTATTGGGCTGATGGGCAATCACATGGCCCGGAATATGCTGAAATCAGGCTACAGCCTGACTGTCTGGAACCGCACACCAGCCAAGGCAGAGGCAATGGCCGCAGATGGCGCGCATGTCGCCGCGACCCCAACAGAGGCCGTAAAACAGGCAGATTTCGTGATCACGATGCTGGCTGACGGCCCGACAGTTCATGATATGTTTTTTGCCGGTGGCCTATGTAAAGAAATGAAAGAGGGGGCTTGTCTTATCGACATGAGCTCTATCAAGGCCAGCGAGGCAAGAGTCCATGCCGGACTGATGCGTAGCAGTGGCCGCACCCATCTTGATGCGCCGGTTTCCGGCGGTACCAAAGGGGCTGAGGCCGGAACACTGGCAATTATGGTCGGCGGCGATGAGCAGGTGTTTGCTGATGCACGGGCTGTCTTTGCCCCCATGGGCCGGGCTGTGCGGGTTGGGCCGGATGGCTCTGGCCAGCTCTCAAAACTGGCCAATCAGACCATTGTTGCCGTGACTATCGGCGTTGTCGCAGAGGCTATGCTGCTGGCAGAAAAGGGCGGGGCCTCCCCAGCCGCCATCCGTGATGCGCTGAAGGGCGGCTTTGCTGATTCGGTTATTCTCCAGCAACATGGAGAGCGCATGACAACGCGGAATTTTGCTCCCGGCGGCTTTACGAAATTCCAGCTCAAAGACGTGAATAACGCACTTGAAGAGGCTGGTCATCACGGCCTCAGCCTGCCGCTTACAGAACAGGTTCAGGCCCGTTACACAGCACTGGTTGAGGAAATGGACGGCGGCGAGACAGATCATTCAGCCCTCTATCTTGAGCTTCTACGCCATAACAGGCTCTAGTCAAAATTCAACCCAGAAAGAGAAAAGATGAAGCCAGACCTATTAATAATCGGTGATATCACACCGCGTATGGCAGCGGCCTTTGAGGCGGCCTTTTCCTGTTATCATATTGATGATCAGAAAGACCTGGAGGCATTTCTGGCTGAAAAAGGGCCCGGTATAGAAGCTGTGGCCACCACCGGGCATGATGGTGTGCCGGCCCCGGTCATGGCTGCGCTGACGCGCCTTAAGGTAATTTCCTGTTATGGTGTCGGCTATGATGCGATTGATGTGAAAACCGCCGTCAGCCGATCTGTGATTGTCTCTCATACCCCTGATGTGCTCAATGACGAGGTGGCGACCACAGCTGTCATGCTGCTGATAGCCTGTTACCGGGAGCTGCTGTTCAATCATAATTATATTGTCACCGGCCAGTGGGTGAAGAAGGGCAATGCCCCCCTCAGCCACACAATAGACGGTATGAAAGTCGGTATTCTGGGCTATGGGCGCATCGGCCAGACGATTGCCAGAAAGCTGGAGGCGTTCAGCTGCGACATTTCCTATCATGCCCGCAGCGCGCGCCCCAACAGCACGCACCGCTATTATGATGATCTGACAGCTATGGCAAAAGATGTAAAGGCACTGATTGCCATTACCCCCGGCGGGGCCGCCACGCGCCATCTGGTCAATAAACAGGTGTTAGAGGCGCTGGGCCCGCAGGGCTGTTTTATAAATGTTGCCAGAGGCACAGTTGCTGATCAGGAGGCACTGGTCACCGCCCTTCAGAGCGGTGCACTTGGCTATGCCGGGCTCGATGTTTTTGACAGTGAGCCAAATGTGCCCGAGGCCCTGTTCACCATGAAAAATGTTGTGCTGACCCCGCATGTCGGATCAGCGACCGCAGAGACCAGACAGGCCATGGGCGATCTGACGGTTGATAATCTTATTCATTATTTTGAACAGGGCCGGGTGCTGACCCCGGTTCCTGAATGCAGACATTTGAATGACTAGCGTGTGATCACACAGTCGTGGTCATACCGCCGTCAACATAGATCACCTGACCATGGACAAAATCAGAGGCCGGGGCCGCCAGATAGACAGCTGTTCCAACCAGATCATTGACCTGTCCCCAGCGTCCAGCAGGGGTGTTGGCGGTCAGCCAGCTGCTGAATGTCTGGTCAGAAAACAGCGGCTGGGTCAGCTCTGTTGCTATATAGCCGGGCCCTATAGCATTGCAGTTAATACCATGCTCTGCCCATTCAGACGTCATTGCCCGGGTCAATCCGCCAACCGCGGCCTTTGAGGCGATATAGGCACCGACATGATGGCGGGCCATCTTTGTCATGATAGAGGCAATATTGATAATCTTGCCCTGCCCGCGCGTTATCATATGCCGCGCCGCCGCACGCGCAACATGAAAGACACCGCGCGCATTCACTGCCATCACCCGGTCAAACATTTCAGCATCAAAATCAGTCAGCGATGAGCGGTGCTGAATCCCGGCATTGTTTATGACAATATCAACCGGGCCCTGTTCAGTTTCAAATTTATCAATAGCCGCCTGAACTGCCTGATTGTCAGCCACATCGAAAATCAGCCCCGCAGCCTGATACCCCTCAGCCCGCAGCCCGTCCGCAGCAGCCATGACCTCGCTCTCATCACGCCCGTTAATGATCAGGCGCGCCCCCGCAGCCCCCAGCCCGCCGGCAAGGGCAAGGCCTATCCCCCTGCCAGCACCTGTGACAAGGGCTGTTTTCCCGCTCAGATCAAATAGATTTTTGCCGATTGTCATATTACCCTCTTACAAACTGCCATACCGTCATGCCCCTCTACAGACTGCCCTTTCCAGCGTCACCGAACAGCTGCTTGAACAGGCCAATATTCTGCCGGAAGCCCTGTTCAAAATCACCATTGCCCGGATGATAGACACTTTCAAATGAAATCACCCCTTCATAGGGAAGGGCGCGTAGTGCCGCTGCCATCGGGGCAAAAAGCGGGCCCAGCTGGCCGGCACCCATCGGGCGCACCTCCAATGTGGCGCGGGGTGTGTCAACTTTTACATCCTTTATATGAATATGCCCGATATAGCCGTCTCTGGCTGTTTCAAAACCGTCAGGATAGGCCAGCTCATGGCACCAACAGTTATTTGCTGGATCCCAGAGGATTTTCAGTACATCACGGGCATCAAGATCATCAATGAGGCGCACACCGGTATAGTTGGAGTTCACCATTGTTCCGTTGCCGGTTTCCACCACCAATGTCACGTTTTCTGCGCGTGCCAGCTCGACCGCCGGGGCAATCAGCGGCAAGAGCGCGTCCCAGGCCCCCTTGGCGACATTCCATTGTTCGGCCCCGTTCAGTCCCCATAAAATCTGTTCCTTTTTTGATGTCATGATCCGCACCAACGGCACATCCAGCTGATGGGCCATATCAATCACCCGCCGCAGCGCCTCCATATGGCGGCTGTGATCAGAATCATTAGGGCGTGTGGCGCTGGTCAGGCCTGCAAAAATATGGCGGGACAGGCAGGATACCGGCTTTTCATGGCGGGCCAGCAGCTCTTTTATGCGGCTGATATCATCACGGTCATGATCGCCCACCTCCTTGTCCCAGACAAATTGCAGTTCAGCATAGTCAAGTTCAAACTCGTCCATGACGTTCAGCGCATGGCCCAGATCCCGGCTGATGCCATCACAAATCACACCCAGTTTCATCTCTGTCTCCTGAACATTCTTTTGGTCTCAGTCCCTTATTTTCACTGCCCGCTCACGGTGCAGTTCTGCCCCAACAATATCCTCAAGAACACGTGTCACCACCCAGTTATCGCCGCCAGGATACCTTGTTTTTCCCGCATGGAACAACTGCATCGCCGTGGCAGCTGTATGCAGCGGCACACCCAGCTGTTCGGCAAAGGACAGGCTGATTGTCAAATCCTTGTGCATTGTGGTGATATGGCTTCCGGTACCCTCAAACTTACGCTCAATAATATTTTCAAGCGCAGTTTTGGCGACCCCGCACCCCGCCCCGGATGTTGAGATAACATTGAATAATGTCTGGCCGTCAATGCCGGCCTTTGCTGCCAGTGCAGACGCCTCAAAGACAGCTGAGAAGACAGAGCCTATCACTGACTGCAGACAGGCTTTCATCATCTGGCCCTTTGGCGCGCTGTCACCCACCTTGTGAATAGTGCCAGAAACAGCCTCCATAAACGGCCGGGCGCTGGCAAGCGCGTCCTCACTGCCGGCTGCCATCATTGTCAGGGTGCCGGCCTGTGCACCGGGAAAACCGCCGCTGACCGGGCTGTCAATAAAATGAACCGCTCTGCCAGCCAGCTCAGCAGCAATATCCTCTGCCTCGACCGGCTTAATTGTTGCTGTCAGAATAATTACAGCGCCCTCGGGCAGATGTGCTGCCAGCCCGTCCGGGCCCAAAATCACTGAACGGGCCTGTGCACCTGTCATCACCATGACAAAAACAGCACCCGCATCCCGGGCCACCTCAGCCAGACTGGCCGCTGCATTGCCGCCCGCCTTTGTAAAGGCTGTCATCCGGTCTGGATTGAGGTCATAGCCATAAACGCTGAAGCCGCCCGCCATCAGGTTTTTTGCAATACCGCTGCCCATGTCGCCGATGCCGACAATTCCTGCCTTTGTCATTTTCCCTGGCCCTCCATTTTGTCATTGCCCCTGTTCTGGAACAGGCTAGACCCTGGTGTATCCTCTCTGATAGACTTATGCTTGTCTCAGTTTTGACTTTCACTTACCTTCACTGAAAACGAAAATTCTCAAGGCTTCAATCAAAAAATCCCTGTTGGCCTGCCTGGTGTGACCCGGGGGCCAGATGGCACCCGGATAAAGGGGTAAAACAATGAATCTTTTTGCCAGACTGCATGCCCATGAACGGGCAGGCCATAAAATCCGCATTGGTATGATAGGGGCAGGTAAATTTGCCACCATGTTCCTTGCCCAGCTCAGAAAGCTGCCAGGCATCCATCTGCTAGGCCTGGCTGATCTCAGCCCGCAAACAGCGATAAGTAATTTACGCCTGGTCGGCTGGCCTGATATTTCTTTTTCCGCACCATCGCTCGATCAGGCACAGAAAGACGGCACCATCTTCATCACTGATGACTGGCAGGCACTTACAGCCCATCCCGCCATTGATATTATTATAGAGGCCACTGGCAATCCGATTGCCGCAGCTGATCATATAATGGCCGCCTTCAAACAGAAAAAACATGTGATTAATGTGACTGTTGAGGCTGATGCCTTTTGCGGGCCGGCATTGGCACAGGCGGCTGGACAGGCGGGCTGTATTTATTCAATGGCCTATGGCGATCAGCCTGCATTGACGGCTGATCTTGTGGATTGGGCGCGGGTCTGCGGCTTTACTGTTATGGCAGCGGGGCGCGGGCATAAATGGCTGCCACATTACCGGCATTCGACACCGCAGACAGTATGGGATTATTGGGGGCTGACAGCTGAACAGGCAGAGCGCGGACGCCTGAACCCGAAAATGTTCAATGCATTTCTTGATGGATCAAAACCCGCGATTGAATCAGCTGCCATTGCCAATGCCTGTGATCTGAAAGCCCCGGCGGGCGGGCTGGCCTTTCCGCCGGGATCAGTTGATGAGATTCCAGCACTGATGCGCCTTAAAGAAGATGGCGGCGTACTGGCAGAAAAAGGCATGGTAGAAGTTATTTCCTGCCTGACCGAGGCAGGGGCGCCGATAGCTAATGATATCCGCAAAGGGGTCTGGGTCTGTCTAGAGGCTGACACAGACTATATCCGGAACTGTTTTGAGGAATATAAGGTCATCACAGATGATAGCGGGCGCTATACCTGTTTGTATAAAAAATGGCATTTCATCGGACTTGAGCTGGCTGTATCAGTGGCATCAATCGGTCTGCGGGCTGAGCCGACGGGGGCAGCGCGGGTGTTTAATGCGGATGTCGCGGCGGTCAGCAAATCTGCCCTGCGCGCGGGCACTGTGCTTGACGGTGAGGGCGGGGCCACTGTTTACGGCGGTCTGCGCCCCGCACAGCTCAGTGTTGACGCCAACTGCCTGCCGCTGGGACTGGCCAAGGATGTAAGGCTGAAAACCGATGTCGGGCCAGACCAGATGCTGACCTTTGATGATGTAGAGGTGGATACAACAAGCACTGCCTTTGCGCTGCGCCGGCAGACCGAAGCTATGCTGGGGCAGCCGCCGCTGGTCTGGATGGGATAAAACAGCGTAACAAACACAGATAATTGGCTGTGATTTCACCTTTGCACAAGTTAAAACTGGCTTTCGATATGGATACAATCCCCGCTGACAGGTTTCAAAAAGAGCTGCGCGCCACTCTGGGCTGTTTTCCAACAGGCGTCGCTGTTGTGACAGCGCTGAATGGGGACGGCAGGCCCTGCGGCCTGACCATTAATTCCTTCAGCTCTGTTTCGCTGAATCCGCCTCTGATTTTATGGAGCCTTGACCTGCAGTCGGCCAGCCTGCCTGTTTTTCAGTCAGCAGCACAGTTCACGGTGAATATTCTGGCAGCTGACCAGACAGATATCTGTCAGCATTTTGCCGGCCCCGGCGCAGACAGGTTCAATACAGCAACCTGGCAGCCCGGGCCCACGGGGCTGCCGCATCTGGACAATGTGACAGCCTGGCTGGACTGCCGGACATACAAGCTGCTGCAGGGAGGCGACCATCTCGTTATTTTCGGCGAGGTCACCGCCCATTATCACGAAAAATGCCGCCCGCCCCTTGTTTTCAGTCAGGGTCAGTTCACACAGACCGGCTAAAGTCCGGTTTCAATCAGCGTCACACCCTTTGTTTTGCGGCTGGTCAGGGCGCGGAATGCGTCTGCTGTGTCAGCCAGATCATAACGCTGATTGACAGATACTTTCAGCTGGCCTGAACCCAGCATTGAAAACAGCAGCGCTGCCATTTCTGCCAGCTGCTGTGCGCTGGCAATATAGGTTGCCAGGGTCGGCCGCTGGGCATAGAGCGAACCATTGGCAGCCAGATCACCCAGCTTGAAATCAGCCAAACCGCTCGACTGGCCAAAGGAAATAAAATGTCCGCAATTCTGGATCACCTTCAACGAGCCGGGATATGTGTCCCGGCCAACTGAATCATATGCAGCGCGCACCCCTGCCCCGCCTGTGATATCCATCACCGCTGAGACAAAATCATCCTTTGTGTAATTGATTACATGGGCATAGCCAGCCTCTTTCGCCAGCGCGCATTTTTCCTCTGATCCGGCCGTGCCGATAGCCTCTACGCCAATCGATTTCATCCATTGGCCAGCCAGCAGCCCGACACCCCCGGCAGCGGCATGAAACAATACCCTGTCACCTGCCTGCAACGGTACAGAGCGGGTGACAAGATAAGCAACGGTCATCCCCTTCAGCAGAGAGGCTGCGGCCATGTCATCGCTGATCTCATCAGGCAGTTTCACCAGGCGATCAGCGGCGATGACCCGTTCCTCAGCAAAGGCCCCGACACCCATCGGATAGCCAACCCGGTCACCTTCTTTGACGTCAGTGACACCGGCCCCGATCGCCAGCACCCGTCCGACCCCCTCATTGCCGGGCACAAACACGTCATTTTCAGGAAAGGGATACAGGCCTGAGGTCTGGTAAATATCAAGAAAATTCAGTCCCATCTTTGTCTGCGCTATCAGCACCTGACCATCTGCCGGTTTTGGTGTCGGCCGGTCTTTCAGCATCAGCACATCAGCATTTCCCGGTTTTTCAGCGCAAATAAAACGTCCCATCTCTGTCTCTCCTGAACAGTGCTCTTTGAATTTTTGAAAGTGGTAGTGAAATGATAATAGTCTGACAGCACCCATTGTCACAAAATATTTTCACATTTATGTTGATTTTTGATGGTCTGCCAGCATTGCAGCAATCCAGTCAGGCAGATTTTTTGCTTGTCAGACGCTGGCTGAGACGGGCAGACTCTCACCCATGAGCTTTCCTATCCAGCCGGACCGACTATGACCATCTACAGCCGCCGTGCCGCCGCCCTGTCTGCCAGCCTGATAAGAGAGGTGGCAGAGACAGGTATGAAAATGTATGACATCATTCCTTTGTGGTTTGGTGAGGGCCAGTGGCCGACAGCCATGCCAGCTATAAAGGCTGCCCGTGCCGCGCTTGATCATGATCATTTTTACCAGCCCAACAGCGGCAAGCCTGCGCTGCGTGAAGCGCTGTGTGATTATATGAACAGACTTTACAACTGCCATGTAACCCCCCCTTCGATCACCGTCACCGGTTCTGGCATGCAGGGGCTGATGCTGACAGCGCAGGCCCTGTGCGATCCAGCTGATAAGGTTATTGTTATTGGCCCTGTCTGGCCGAATCTGGCAGAAAGTTTCCGCATTGTCGGGGCTGATATCAGCTTTGTGCATCTGAGCGCGCACCAGGGACGCTGGCAGCTTGACATGGATCGGCTGCTGGGGCTGCTGGGCGATGATGTCAAGGCTGTTTTGGTCAACTCTCCCAACAATCCAACAGGCTGGGTCATGACACAGAGCGAGCAGGACATACTGCTCAGCCACTGCCGCAGGAACGGTATATGGATTGTCAGCGATGATGTATATTCGCGCCTTTACCGGCATGGCCGCGCCGCCCCGCATCTGTTCTCGCTGGCCAGTCCAGAGGACAGAATCATATCTGTGAACAGCTTTTCAAAGGCCTGGTCAATGACCGGCTGGCGGCTGGGCTGGGTTGCGGCCCCGCCAGAACTGGAAGCTACCCTTGCGCAGCTGACAGAATTCAATATTTCCTGCACAGCAGGCTTTATTCAGGAGGCGGGTCTTGCAATGTTAACAGATGGCGAGCCGGAGATTCAGCAGCTGACACAGAAGCTGGCCGACAGTTTTGCACTGACACAATCCCGATTATCCGCCTTGCCGGATATTTCATTCATTCAGCCTGACGGGGCATTCTACAGCTTCTTTTCAATCAGGGGCATGACAGACAGCACGCGTTTCTGCAAATCATTGCTGCATACAGCAGGTGTCGGGCTGGCCCCGGGCCGCGCCTTTGGCCCCGAGGCAGAGGGTTTTGTCAGACTGTGCTATGCCCAGCCCGCTGAAAGGCTGAAAACAGCCTTTGACAGATTTGCAGATGGCTATCGTGCGGCTCTGTAACAGCAGCTGCCCAGCCATTGCCAGAAAGACAGGTGTGAGATTTAAGAGGGGGAAGAAATGCAGATAGACCAACAGGCCGTAACGGGCTGGCTGGCAGCGATGTTCACCGCTGCCGGATGCCCAGAAAATGAAGCCAGACTTATCGCTGTTCATCTTGTTGATGCTGACGCCTCTGGCCATCCCAGCCACGGGATTGTGCGCGTGCCGCGTTATATGGACTATATCCGCGAGAAAACCGTGCGCCCGGTCTGTGCCTTTGACACGATTATGTCCAGCGGGTCACTGCGGCTGATTGACGGGCAATACAGCTTTGGCCAGGTACTGGGCCATCATGTTGTTGCTGAGGCGAAAGAGATAGTGGCTGACGGGGGCCTGGCCCTCATCGGTCTGCGCAATGCAGGTCATCTGGGCCGTATTGGCAGCTGGGCAGAATTGCTGGCTGATGCCGGTCTCATCTCAATTCATTTTGTGACTGTTGCCGGTTCATGCATTGTTGCGCCCTTTGGCGGCAAACAGGCCCGCCTGTCCACCGCCCCTATTGCGATTGGCGTTCCGCATAACAGTCAGGATCATTTTATTCTGGATTTTGCCACCAGCCGGGTTGCAGAGGGAAAGATTCTGGTCAGCCAGAAAACCGGCTCTGTTCTGCCTGCTGATGCCATGGTTGATGAAAATGGCGCTGATTCAGATGTGCCTGCAACAATTTACGGCCCCAGCGCGACGGCCGGTGTCCCCAATCCGCGTAGCGGCAGCGGGGCAATTCAGACATTCGGCCAGCATAAGGGTTCAGGTCTGGGGCTGGCGTGCGAACTGCTGGCCGGAGCCCTGACCGGGGCCGGAACAAATGCCCATGACAGGCCGTTCTGCAATGGCATGCTGTCGATTGTCTTCGATCCGCAGCGCTTTGACAGCGGCGCCGGCATATCTCGTGAAATTGATGACTTTATTACCTTTGTGCGGGACTGTGCCCCGCGTGAGGCAGGCGGCGAGGTTCTGATCCCCGGCGATCCTGAACGGCGCAGGCGCAAGCTGGCCGCAGAACAGGGTATTACCCTCAATGACACAATAGCCAACCAGCTTGTCAGCCTGTCAGAAGAGCTGAATGTCAGCCTGCCCGCAGGCGTTTAGCCGGCCGCTGGCAGATCAGGTGCGCGCCTTTTCAAAGGCCGCCCATGCCGCCTCAAAGGCAGAATAATCAAATCCCGGCCTGCGCGCAGCGTCAAGAATGACGGCCTCGCTGCTGAACAGGGATGTCAATGCAGCATCGATGATGTCATGCACCTCATGCGGGATGACACAGGCCCCATGCCGGTCAGCATGAACAAGATCGCCAGGCCGCACTTTCATGCCAAAGACCTCCACCACACAGTCATAATCCAGCAGATGGACAAATCCATGTGATGGCCCGACAAGTCCGGCAATTACCGGAAAACCGGCCGGCAGGTCGCCCAGATCGCGCACGACCCCATTAGTGACCACACCTTTCAGTCCAAAACCCTTATGGATGCTTGTATTGATCTCTCCCCAAAAGGCCGCACAGGCATCAGACCCGTCTGTGTCTTCTATCACAACGATGGCCGGGCTGGCAGCTTCTGCGACATAGCGATAATAACCCATACGCCGCTCTTTCAGTACCTCTGGGCTGTCCTGCGGGGCGGTTTTACCCCTGACCTTAGCTGTTACAGCATAGCCGACAATCGCCGGGGCCTCTGCCTCGGTGCTGACAACCGGGTGATGGGTAAAATTATCAAAACCGCGTTTTTTCTGGGCCACCTCAATGGCATTACAGACTGTCGGTGTGTCAACGCTAGCAAGGCGTTCAAGCAAGGATGAAGGCAGGCCGGTCATAGTGATATCTCCATAAAATTAATACTGTTTTCCTGTCTTTCTGGTCAGACCTGTTCAGCTGTATCAGTCAGCTGTCCAGCCGCCGTCAACAAGCAGACTGGTGCCGGTGATCATCGCCGCCGCGTCAGATGCCAGAAAAATCACACTGCCCATGATGTCTTCCACCTCGGCAACACGGCCCAGTTTTATTTTACTTAACACCCAGTCACGCTTTTGCGGATCATCAAAGGTCTTTTGGGTCAAGGCCGTGCGCACGAAAGTCGGGCAGACAGTATTGATCCGCACGCCATACGGCCCCCATTCAATCGCCATCGCCCTGGTAAATCCCTCTACGGCAAATTTTGTACCGCAGTAAACAGAACGTTCCACGCCACCGACATGCCCCATCTGCGAGGATATATTGATAATAGAGCCAGCGCGCCCGACGGCTATCATTTGCTTTGCTGTCTGCTGGCTGAGGAAATAAGCTGCCCGCAAATTAATATCAATGACAGCATCAAAATCATCCTCATTTGCATCAAGAGCCGGGCTATGCCTGGCCATCCCGGCAGAATTGACCACTATATCAAGCGGCCCGATTTCGGCCAAGGCCGCACGCATGGCCGGCAGATCGCATACATCAAGGGCCAGAGCCGTAACTGACAGCCCGGCCTTTTCTGCTGCCTCAGCAAGGCTGGCCAGCTTGTCAGCAGAACGGGCAGCAGCAATCACATGCGCGCCATATTCAGCCAGCCCCACAGCACAGCCAAGCCCGATACCAGAAGAGGCGCCGGTTACCAACGCCCGCTTGCCGTCAAGGCGAAATGCCGGTGTCCTTGGCAAATCCATCATCATTACCCCTTTATTTTACTGACAGAACCAAAATCATTCAGCAGCAGCCCCATAAGCAATATTGCGCCCGCCATACCGGCGCACGCGTATATTGCACTGTTCAGCATGGCCGACAAATCCTTCGAGCAAACAAAGGCGCGAGCCATAAGCCCCAATCTGTGCAGCGGCATCGTCTGTCAGCACCCTTTGATAGCTGTGCGTTTTCAGGAATTTTCCTACCCAGAGTCCGCCTGTATAGCGCCCGGCCTTTTTTGTTGGCAGCGTGTGATTGGTTCCTATCACCTTGTCCCCATTAGCAACATTTGTGCGAGCACCAAGGAACAGCGCGCCATAACAGGTCATATTCTCCAGGAACCAGTCATCCCGGTCTGTCATCACCTGCACATGTTCAGACGCAATATCATCAGCGACCGCCAGCATGTCGTCATAGCTGTCACAGACTATCACCTCTCCATAGTCACGCCAGCTGGCTGCAGCGGTTTCAGCTGTGGGCAGAATACCCAGCAGCCGGTCAATTTCAGCCAGCGTGGCGCGGGCCAGCTTTTCAGAATTGGTTACCAGAACAGCCGGTGAGTTATAGCCATGCTCGGCCTGTCCCAGCAGATCAGTGGCGCATAATTCAGCATCAACTGTTTCATCAGCGATAACCATTGTTTCTGTAGGCCCGGCAAATAAATCAATGCCCACACGTCCGTAAAGCTGTCTTTTTGCCTCAGCGACATAGGCATTGCCCGGGCCAACCAGCATATGCACAGCCGGGATGGTCTGTGTGCCAAGCGCCATGGCCCCGACCGCCTGAATGCCGCCAAGAACATAAATTTCATGCGCCCCGCCCAGATGCATGGCCGCGATCACAGCCGGATTGGGCGCGCCTTTGAATGGCGGTGTGGCAGCTGCGATACGCGGCACACCGGCAACACTGGCAGTTGCCACAGACATATGGGCACTGGCCACCATCGGGAATTTGCCACCGGGCACATAACAGCCGACAGACTGGACAGGTATGTTTTTATGACCGAGTATCACACCGGGCAACGTTTCAACCTCTACATCCAGCATGCTGTCACGCTGTATCTGTGCAAATTTACGCACCTGTTCCTGTGCAAATTTCAGGTCAGCCATATCACGCGCACTGACTTTATTCATCAGCGCCTCAATATCACCTGTGCCGAGGCGAAAGGCGGGCGGGCTGTAATTATCAAATTTTTCTGACAGGCGGCGCACGGCCTGGTCACCATTTTCCTCAATATCCTTTAAAATTGATTCAACATTCTGGCGAACAACGGCATCGTCCTGATCTCTGGCATCCTGTGGCTTGCCCTGTTTTAAATAGCGTATAGCCATATTTTTGCTCCTGTTAACTGAAACGGCCTGCGGGGCCTGGCGGACGCATATAATAAGTATGGATCATTTGGCCGTCTGTCACAGTATTTTTTGCTTTCTTGCTACAGATAATTTTCAGCTGTGACCGTCCAGACGGGCGGCAAGCTGGCCGGCAAGCCCCGCCATCTGTCTTGCAATGGTGCTGGCCCCGACAACATCACCTGTGCTGCCCGCTGTCATTGCCCCGCCTGCCCATAGATTGTCATAGACGCGCCCGTTGCTGTGGGTGACCTGAAGCGAGGGGGACAGCCGCACAGACCGGCCAAGAGCATCATAATCTGCACAGCCGCTGTCAATCAGCTGGCGGGCCAGCGGATCAGCTGACGGGCCCGTGCAGTTAATAACAATATCTGCCTTTGTCATATGGCCATTATTCAGCACGAGCGTTATCTGCCTGCCGGTTGTATCGATCTGCCTGACACGCCCCTTGCAAACATGCAGCTGTCCGGCGGACAGTAATTTTTCAGCTGCATCTGCACTCTGCGGGGACGAGCGGAAACGGGCCAGCTGCCAGGCGGGGCCAGCATGGCGCATCAGCCGCCTTTTCTCACTGTCACTGAGCCGTTGCCAGACGCTGTTGATATGGACGCGAAGGGCCTCAAACCGGCCTTGCCATTGCGCGCTTTCCCAGTCCCTGTCACGCAGAACAGTGCGCATAAAACGAAAGACTGTGCGGGCTGTATTAATATTTTCAGGCCAATCAATGGCTTTGCGCGGCACCCAGTCCGTCTGGCTGGGAGGCAAACAGGGCTGCGGGCTGATGACTGTTATCTTTGCCTGATGTTGCTGTTGTGCGAGCACATAAATGGCATCCATGGCGGTAAGACCGCCGCCAATGAGCGTGACCTGCTGGCCGCTGTCTATTCTTTCTGCCCATTGTCCGTGCCAGGGCATGCGCACTAGGCGGTCATCACAGCTGTCACCGGATACGGCACAGGGCCAGCGGGGGGGCGGATTTCCAGTTGCCAGAACGACATTGGCCGCTTTGTAAGAGGCGGCTTTTGTTGTTATCTGCCAGTCAGGGCTACCGGTTTCACGCTGCAGTGCCACAACATTGTCAGGAATAAATGCAACATCTGATATTGCCGGTAAATCTGATAGGCGCACGCCGAGATAACGGGCAAAATCGCAGCGGCGGTAAAAGGCCCCTTGCGGGGATACAGCCTGTTCATCGTCAAGATGGGTTGCTGCCCAACGGGTAAAATCATCGGGCCGGTCTGGCCAAATCTGCATGATTGACGGGCGCACATTCAAACGGAAATCGCGATGGCGCGCACTATAGGCCGCCCCGGCCCCAAAGGGCGGCGGCCCAAAGCATGTGATCTGGCCTGCCAAATGCGGGGCTTTGTCCAAAAGGTTCGCCACAAGGCAAAAACTGGCAAAGCCGCTGCCAATAATGGCAAGTGAAACTGGCCGGTTCATAAATTTTTACGCACAGGGTCAGCAGTCCTGTCAGCTTTCCTTCGGGCCGCCCTTTTCAGCCCAGTCAGAAAAACCGCCAACATTCACAACATTCTGATAACCCATTTCAAGCAGTGTCCGCCCGGCAAGCGCGGCCTGGCCGCCTGCCCCGCAGATCAGAATCAGTTCGGCATCTTTTTGCAATGCCGGATTATGAAAGCGCCCGCCCTCATCAGCAGCAAATTCAATGAAGCCGCGCGGAATCCGCAGCGCGTCCTTTACTGTGCCGCTCTTTGCAATATCTGCGCTGTCACGCACATCAATAAAGACAACGCCCGCCTGTCCATGTCTTGCAATAGCTGATTCTGTCTCAATTCGGGGCACAATCGCGTTGGCCTCTGCTAGATAATCCTGTGCTGTTTTTGCCATTATCGCTCCTTACTGCTGGTCTGTGGCCAGCCCTTGCTGTTTTGCGCCCCTATGCTAGGCCCGGCACAGACAAAAACACAAGCCTGTTCAGCCGGTCTTTTCAGCTGACGGACGGGTGGCGATATAAACGCCGCATGTGGCAATGAAAAGCCCGCCAATATCTGTCATGCTCAGAAACTCGTCAAGAAACAGCCAGGCCATGACCGCTGATACAGGCGGGACAAGAAAAAACAGGGTCGACGTGCGCGAGGCTGATCCTGTCCTGATAAGATACATCAAAATCGTGAACGCACCAAAAGACACAGCCAGAATCTGCCAGCCCATAGCAAGGATAAAAGAAGAGGTAAAGTTGATAAAGGGCTGCTCAAGGCACAGCATGACAGCAAGATGAAACAGACCGGCCGCACCGGCTTGGTAGAAATTGGACACAGACAGGGGCAGGCGGCCGCTCAGCCGCTTCTGCCAGAGCGTGCCGGCTGTTACCGCAACAAGCGCTGTCAGGGTAGCCAGCATCGAAATCAGCGGAAAACCACTGCCAATATCAAAGCCCAGCACCGCTGCTGCCCCGCCAAAACCAAGGCCGATGCCCAGCCATTGCCGCCAGCTGACCTGCTCTCCCAGCACCGGCCCGGCCAGCGCCCCGGTCAGCACCGGCTGCAAAGAGACAATCAGCGCCGCAAGACCAGCAGGCATTCCCTTTGATATGGCAAAAAACACGCCGCCCAGATACAGACCGTGAAACAGCACTCCTGTGGCCCCGGCTTGAACAGCATCTTTGCGGCTGGCCACCAGCCGGTCACCGGCAACAAGGGCAAACAGGGCAAAGCCGCCTGCAACCAGAACAAAGCGGAAGGCCAGCGCGGCAAACGGGCTGGCATCATGCACGATCACCTTGCTGGTGATAAAGGCCGAGGCCCATAAAAACACAAAGATGAGGGGAAAGGCACGAATCATTGGCCCTGACACCTGTGAAAAAACAGCACTGACAGCAAATTCAGTCTATGATTTCTGTTCATAGAGATCAAAACCGTCATTTGTCTGGGTACAGATCAGCCTGTCTGTTGCCACCAGATGGGTAAGATGGGCGCGCGCCTCGCCGGCAGCAAAATACATTTCATGATCGCCGAACAGGCGGCCAAACAGCACGTCCATGGCTGAAAAGACACTCAGCCCGCCGGACGATGCCGCCGCACAGAGCTGGTCAAGGCGGTGACGGTGATGGTCTATAAGGGCCTGTGCGCGCGCGCCGCCGGCACGGAACGGCCAGTCATGGCCCGGAAATATGGACATGTCCTCTGGCAATGATGTCATTTCCCCAAGATAGGTGAAATAATGCGAGAGCAGGTCAAAATCAGGATCACGGATATCTGCAGAAATATTGGGCGAGATGCGGGGCAACAGGAAATCAACACTGATGAAAAGGCGGCGCTGCCTGTCCATGAGGCTGACCTGTGCATCTGAATGGCCCGTGTCAATGCGCACCTCCCAGCTGCCCTTTTTACTGGTTATCACCTCACCCGGCTGCAGGATTGAAAAAGGCGGCAACGGGGCCGTGTTTGCACGGTAGCGGCTGCCCTTTTGGCGCACGCCCGCAACAATGTCATCAGGCAGGTGATAGCGGGCATAAGTTGATGCCATAATCGCACCAAATTCGTCAGGAGACAGGCCGATAAGCCATTGGCCATGGTCGGCCTCCGGCTGGCTGGTGCTGACCGGGGCCCCGGTAAGTGCCGCCAGCGGCCCGCAATAGCCCATATGATCCACATGGTGATGTGTTATCAAGATTGCAGACACAGGCTGGCCGGAAAGCGGGCCGGCCAGAAGCTGGCGCCAATGCGCGGCCGTGACATCATTATTCACGCCGCTGTCAATCAGCAGCCAGCCATCTGGCGTGTCCAGCATATAAATATTGATATGATTGAGACGGAAAGGCAGCTGAAACCGGGCCCAGTACAGATCATCTGCGAGCTGTCGCAAGCTGCCGGTTTCAGGCACCTCTATGGCAAGCGGTATCATTCAGACCCGCTCTGACAGGGTGATTTTAATTTCCCCGATGCCCTCTACGCCACCTTCCAGCACATCACCGGCCTGAACAGCGCTGACACCGGCCGGGGTGCCGGTCATAATCAGATCGCCAGCCTTGAGTGTAACTGACTGGCTGCAGAAAGCGATAATGTCCTTCACATTCCAGATCATCTCACCCAAATCGGAATCCTGTCTCACCGCACCATTGACATTCAGCCAGATACGCCCCTTGTCCAGCTGGGACTGCCCGGCTGGCAGGTCTGACAGCTTTTTAAATGCCGCCATCGGCGCTGAATTGTCAAACGCCTTTCCCCAGCACCAGGGCCGCCCCTTTTCGCGATGCGCGATCTGCAGATCGCGTCTGGTCAGATCAATGCCGACACCCACGCCCCAGATATGATCAAGGGCCTTGTCAGCGCTGATATTGGCGCCGTCCTTACTGATTGCAAGCACCAGCTCAATCTCGTGATGCAGATCCTCAGTAAGCGGGGGATAGGCAATTGTGGCCCCGCTCTCAACGATAGCGTCTGCCGGTTTGGTAAAGAAGAAGGGCGGCTCTTTTTCGCTGAATCCCATTTCACGTGCATGGGCGCCGTAATTCCTGCCAACACAAAAAATCCGGCGTACAGGAAAATAACTGTCTGTTCCGCTGACCTTTACACGCGCCTGCTGAGGCGGCGCAATCACATAGTCTGTCATATCTACCCTTCTTCTTTGTCTGATATCAGCGTGAAACACGCCATGGGGAGGAGGGCTGTTCAATACCAGTCGGTCTTTTTGCTGTCAGCCGGCACCGCACAGCCCATACCCTCTCTTTCAAGCATATTCAGCGTACCTGCGACAAGTTGTTTTTTGATCATCTGCATCCTGTCCCGACAGGGTTTTACTGTGTTTTCAGCAGGCTTTGGACAAGCCCGCAGAGCTGGCGGGCTGTCTCTCCCAGATTTCTGGCTGAGCTGTCAATACAATGCGGGGCACGGGCATAATCAGCCTCTCTGCGTGCCAAAAGCGCCCGCAGTTCGGCCATGGCATCAGCATGCCCGGCCATCGGTCGGTCATCGCCCTGCGCGCGTACACGCGCCATATGATCTTCCGGCTCTGCCCTTATCCAGATCACATGAAAACAGTCAAGCAGCCAGCTGTAACTGTCCTCATCGCTGACGATGCCGCCTGATGCAGCAACAATTACAGGTGCTGTTTGTTTACTGATATGCTCAAGCATTGCCTGTTCACGCCGCCGGTACCCCTCATGACCGTAAAGCTCTATAAGCTCGGATATCGCCATGCCCGTATGTTCGCGGATATAATCGTTGCCTTCTATCATTGACAGGCCCAGCTGGGTGCAGACAATACGCCCCAATGTTGATTTGCCTGCCCCGCGCAGACCAATGAGCGCGATATGGGTCTTTGGTCTGCCTGCCTGCGGGCTGGCGGCGCGCAGCTGGCTGAGAACCCGATCCTGAACTGGTGTTGGGGCCGCTGTGAACAGGGCGGCCAGTAGCCGCAGACGCGCGCCCCCGTCCCCAGCTGAAGTGCCGGTTCTGGCAATTTTCCTTTCAGCATCAGGGGTGCGGGGGCCGTCCCCTGCGCCCAGCAATGTCAGGACATCACAACCCAGCGCCGCGGCTATTCTTTCCAGGAGCTGGATAGAAATATTGGCATCACCGGCCTCAATCTGCGCAATATAGCGCTGCGAGATACCGCATTGCTGTGAAAGCTGGCGCTGAGAGAATTGACGCGCCTTTCTAAAGGCATACAGATTATGCGCGATCACACTGGCCAGCTGCGGGTGCAGCGCAGCCACAGCTGTTCTGTTGTCATCTCTGGTCTGCATCGCCCATTAACTGTCAGGCATTGTGAAGCTGGACATATTCGAAATCGCCCTCCTTATTGTCAATGCCCGTTTTCGGCGGGGCAATCCAGCTGGCATACTGGCCAGGCTCAAGACAGGGCACCATCAATGAGGCGATGAAATCACCATCCGCCGCGGTTGGCAGCCAGTCAGTTTTTTTCTGCTGCCACTGCGCGTCAGAGAGGATCAGCCCATCAGGTGAAACATGTACGTCAGCAAAAAACCCGATATGCCGGTGAAAGCCCACATGCGGAAATGTCATTTCAAAATCAATGCCGCTGGCAGCGATGGCCCGGTTCCATCTGTTTACGCTGATACCTGCATTCTGGGTATAATCATCACGCAGCCGCATATTAATCGCTGACAGGGCCGGCATGTCCCTTGTGACAATTTGCCCATCATCAATCTGCACGACCGGATAGACATCATTTTTCAACTGGTGATCATCGCTGATGGCATTTTCACGGTAACGTCCCTTAATGCCGGCGTTAAACGCGTTCGCCGCATTTGTTGACACCTCATTGCCAAAGAGATCGAGCGACAATGAATAATGCAGATTCAGCTTTTTCTGAATTGTTGGCAGGTCAATCACACCCAGTGCCCGTATCCTGTCTGTGTCAAACGGGTCTGTGATACCCGCCCTGTTCATTGCCTCGCAGGTTGCCTGTATCGTGCGCCCGACGCCTGTCTCGCCGACAAACATATGATGGGCTTCTTCTGTCAGCATAAACCGGCAGGTACGTGACAGGGGATCAAAACCGGACTGTGCAAGGCTTTCCAGCTGCATCTTGCCATCACGGTCAGTAAAGCAGGTGAACATGAAAAAGGACAGCCAGTCGGGTGTTTCCTCATTAAATGCGCCCAGCATACGCGGAACCTCATCAGATCCGGACTGGCGCGTTAACAGCATCTCAGCTTCCTCTCGCCCGTCAGCCCCGAAATATTTCTGCAGCAGATAGACCATCGCCCAGAGATGACGCCCCTCTTCCACATTTACCTGAAACAGATTCCGCATGTCATACAAGGACGGGGCCGTTTTCCCCAAGAAGCGCTGCTGTTCAACAGAAGCAGGCTCTGTATCACCCTGAATCACGATCAGACGGCGCAGCATCGCACGGTATTCACCCGGCACCTCGTGCCAGACCGGCTCTCCTTTATGCTCGCCAAAGCCTATCTTGCGATCCTCGACCCGCGGGGCCAGCAGAATACCCCAGCAATATTCAGGCATTTTCACATAGTCAAATTTTGCCCAGCCCTGCGAATCAACATTAACAGCTGTGCGCAGATATACAGGCGTGTCCTGAAACCCGTCCGGGCCCAGATCATTCCACCATTGCAGATAACCGGGGTGCCAGCGCTCAAGCGCCTTTAACACGCGCCGGTCAGAGGACAGGCCAACATTATTGGGAATACGGGTATCATAGCTGATATCAATCGATTCTTGCATAAACAAACTCCTTATTTAAATTCTGGCCAACATGAATTCTGGCCAACATGAATTCTGTTCGGCTTAAAATTATGGCCGGGGCCGATCATATTCACACGCGGTTCATGTCAAAGCGGCCACGCATACCCGTTCCGTAACGCTGCAGGGCCCCGTCACTGCCAACAGCGTTGGGGCGCTGAAAAACCCAGTTCTGCCAGGCGGTCAGGCGGCCGAAAATACGTGTCTCCATAGTCTCCGGCCCAACAAAGCGCAGATTGGCTTCCATTGCCGTCATCGCATCCGGCGAGAAGCTGGCACGCTCTTCAATGAAAATGCGTATCTCATCATCCCAGTCGATATCATCAAGCCCATAGGTAACAAGACCGGCATCGGCTGCCTGTGCAGCCATAAGCGTCTTGTCCTTCAGTTCTGTCAGTGCCGCAAGGGCGGCCGGATCGCCATAGAAACGGGCCTCAAGCCGGGTCAGATCATTTGACATGGGACAGGGGCCGAAATTTGCCTGTGTCAGGGTCAGGCCTGCCTCTGGCCGGCTGTCGCCCTCAAACGGGCCGTCCATTATAAAGCTGCGGTCACATGCAAAAGCCAACTCAGCAAGCAGCCCGGCAAAACAGCTGCCATGCTCTATCAGACAGACCAGCGATCGCGACGTCAGGTCAATACGCTTTAACACACGCTTCCAGAAATGACAGATTTCATTGGCCAGCCAACTGTCGGCGCGCAGGCTGAAAAGGGCCTGTTCATGACGCAGGTAACATGCTGTGTCACCTTGTGTTGAGAAGCTGACAATGCCGATATCGCTCTCATTAAAACGCAGATGCAAAATCGCGTCATCAAGCTCTCTTGCCAACTGCAGCATATAGCTGTCAGCCCCCCTGTCATGCAGGGTCTGTACATCTGTGGCCGGTTCGTCTTCTGGGCCTGTGATATGGAGGCGGGCAATATGCCGTTCACGGTCAATATACACAGTTACATAACGGTAGTGCAGACTGCCATTGTCATTCAGTTCTCTTGCCAGCGGGGTCAGCGCTATCCCCTGTGCCTTCTCATAGAGCGGGAATTTCGCCCGGTTCTGTGCAGCATGTTCTCTGGCACGCGCTTCTGTCTGCTGGTCAAAACTGGCATTGGAGACCAGCTCATCAACAAGCCGCCAGTCAAGGGCCCGTTTACCCCTTACCCCTTCCTCAACTGAGCAGAAAATATCTGCCAGATCACGTCTGACCTTGCGTTTGTCAGTTACCCGGGTCAGCCCGCCAGTACCGGGCAGCACAGCCAGCAGCGGCACCTCTGGCAGCGCCACACTAGAGCTGCCATCATCTGTAAGCATAATATGATCACATGCAAGGGCCAGCTCATAACCACCGCCCGCACAGGCCCCTTTGACAGCACATATCCAGCTTTGCCCGGATTCAGCCGCACTCTGTTCAAAATGATTGCGTGTCTCATTGGTGAATTTGCAAAAATTCACCTTATGGACATGAGACGCCCCGGCCAGCATACGGATATTCGCACCTGCACAAAAGACTTTGTCCTTTGCAGACCGCAGAACCACTGCCCGGATCTGCGGTGTCTCAAAACGCAGCCGATGGACAATATCCGCCAGTTCAATATCAACCCCCAGGTCATAGGAATTCAACTTCAGCTCATAGCCATCGAACAGACCGCCCTGCTCATCAACATCCATTGAAAGATAAGCAATATCGCCGTCATAACTCAGCTGCCAGTGGCGATAGACAGACGGGTCTGTCCTGAAATCGATTATATTTTTCATGACTGAATCGCGCCCCTCTCTTACACAAACGCATGAAAAAGGGTACAAATCAGACATAACCGCTGTCAAACAAAGAAACTGTCTGATTTTAACATAAAATTATAAAAATTTTATTGATATTGGTTTTTTATGTCTCTAGTTGAAATATATTACATTTTCTTTCATAGTGTTTTGGCTAATATATGCATTATTCATCATCATTAATGGCAGAAGGCCGCCTGCCAATTGACGACAGTTGTGATCACTTTTTGTTTATGTTCAAGATGCGGGCTGTGCGCGCATTGTGGTATGAGACTTGTCGTAACTGGCCCTGCTACGGTCTGTGATATCACGTCAATCTGGCGGCGGCTACCATAGGGATCGTCCCCGCCCTGGATCGCAAGCACGGGCAGATTGATCCCCGCCAGACATCCGGTAATATCAAAGGCCGTGAAATCAGGGGCCAGCCAGGCGTCATTCCAGCCATAAAACGCATTGTTGCAATTTTCATGATAGCGCGACAGCTTGGTTTTAAGATCGCCTGTCTGATAGTCTTTACGGGTTTGTGCGATGGCCGCCAGACCAGCAGGTTCAGTAAAATAATGCGGGGCGATCACAATAAGGCCGATCAGCCGGGGATCGTTGCTGCAGCCGGCATACAGGCTGGCTATAGAGCCACCGTCACTGTGACCCAGCAGAATGATTTTGTCCGGATTGAAGATATCAAGCAGCGGCCGGATTCGCGTTCTGGCCTCATCTTCCATATAGCTGCATGGTCGCGGCAGGGCAGCCGGGTCAGACCGGCCATAGCCAAGCCGTGACCAGAGCAGAACCGGTGCGCCTGTTGCCGCGCTCAGGCGGGCCGGAAAATCACGCCACAGGCTGATACAGCCAAGCCCTTCATGCAGCAGAACATAAAGCGGCTGGTCACTGTCCAAGGAACCGTGACAGGCCAGCTCAACCCGCCCGTCAGGCAAATCGAAAAACTGTATCCTGTTTTCTGTCCAGACAATCCCCATCGCGCGGCCTCACTGGCCAGCAGCGCGCAGCTTAAAGCGTTGAATTTTTCCTGTGGCTGTTTTTGGCAGCTCGTCGGTTATATGAATCCAGCGCGGATATTTCCATTTTCCCACCGCCTGTTTGACATGTTCCTGCAGGGACTGTGCGGCAACCTGCCGACCCTCTTTTAGAATAACAAAGGCTTCTGGCTTTAACAGACCATCGCCGTCACGGCGGGCGACGACAGCAGCCTCGACAACGTCACTGTGAGAAATCAAAGCCTGTTCAACCTCAAAGGGGGACACCCAGATACCGGAGACCTTGAACATATCATCAGTGCGCCCGCTATAGACAAACCGGCCATCTGCGGTTTTTTCATATTTGTCACCTGTGCGTGTCCATTCGCCCTCAAACGTACTGCGCGTCTTGTCACGCTGGTTCCAGTAACCCATCGCAGCAGAGATACCGCGCACCAGAAGTTCACCAATCTCACCGACCCCGGCCTCTGCGCCCTCTTCTGTGACCAGCCGCACATCATAGCCCGGCACAGCAATGCCTGAGGTGCCGTAAACAAGATCATCAGTGCGGTTAGACAGGAAAATATGCAGCATTTCCGTGGATCCGACACCGTCCAGAATATCGCTGCCAGTGAGCTGTTGCCAGTCCCTGCCAACTTGTGCCGGCAGGGCCTCACCCGCAGAAACAGACAAACGCAAACGCTCAGCGCCCTCAAGGCCAGATTCATAAAAAGCGGCCACCATTGCCGCAAACAGGGTCGGGACGGCAAAAAACAGACTGGGCTTTATCTGCTGCAGTATCTCTGCCATTGCCTGTGGTGTCGGACGCGCAGGATACAACACCGCTGTAGCCCCGACCGCCATCGGAAAGGTCATCCCATTACCCAGCCCATAGGCAAAGAACAATTTGGCAGCAGAAAAACATATATCATCCCCGCGCACGCCCAGAACCTGTGCGCCATAAGTGTCATAAGTGGCACGCAAAGCCCCGTGCAGATGGCGAATTCCCTTTGGCTGGCCGGTAGAGCCTGATGAATAGAGCCAGAACGCTTCTTCATCAGCACAGACCTCTATCGCCGGACAGGCTGGTGCGGCGGCCAACGCATCATCAAAACTGGCGACACCGGCCGTGGCAGGCCCGCCGACAACAAACACAGCCCTTACATCCTGTGCCCCCTCTATCACATCGCCCAGTGTCCCGAGCAGGGCAGCAGAGATGAAAACAGCGCGGGCCCGGCTGTCCTTCAAGATACCGCCGACCACATCAGCAGAAAGCAATGTATTTACTGGAATGGGTATCACACCCGCCTTCAGGCTGCCCCAGAAAATAATGGGAAACTCAATAACATCCAGAACCAGCATTACGGCCCTGTCTTCGCGCTGGAGGCCAGCCTGACGATAAAGACCGGCCATCCTGTCTGTTTCGGCGGCCAGCTGGCCGTAGGTGAGGCTGCGCCCGTCCGGCACGGCTTCTGTGAAAGCTGTTTTGTCCGCTATTCTGCCCTTGCGGTGCCGGTCAACAAACCAGCTGGCTGCATTTGCATTTTCCATCATTTAACTCCCCCCTCGCCATTATTCACAGCCCCTGTACTGATCTTGTCAGGATGCAGGTGAAATGGCAATCACCAGTATCAGCAGGGCGTGCCGGCAAAATCTTTTCTTGATCACAAGCCCCATTTTTTGCTTTCATTCTGACAGGGTTCATACAGAATAAAGCCGGTCAGAGATGCGGGCAAAACTGTTCATACACTCGTTAAAATCAAGTCTGCGTGTCAAAAATGACAAAGGACACCTATTCGGGAGGCATAACAAATGAAGAAATATATTGCATCAGCACTGCTGATTGCCGCGCTGTCAGCTGCATCGGCACAGGCAGAAACAATAAAAGTTGGCTATATGACAACATTGTCAGGGCCGGCAGGCATTATTGGCAATCAGATGAAAAATGCTGTTGAGCTGGCAATGGAACATACAGGCGGCAAGCTGGGCGGCATGGATGCTGAGATCATCTTTGCTGATGATCAGCGCAAGCCCGATGTTGCCAAAAATCTGGCTAACCGCCTGATTAAATCAGACAAGGTTGATGTGATTGCCGGTGTTATCTGGTCAAATTTGCTGATGGCTATTCACAAACAGGTTACCCGTGCAGACACACTTCTGGTCAGCTCCAATGCCGGCCCGTCTCCGATTGCCGGCAAGGATTGTCATGCAAATTTTGTCTCCATGTCCTGGCAGAATGACCAGACCCCAGAGGCAATGGGAAAATATATGCAGGATGCCGGTATTAAATCTGTCTATGTAATGGCCCCTAATTATCAGGCTGGCAAGGACATGATCGCAGGCTTCAAACGCTATTACAAAGGCAATGTGGTCGGTGAGGTTTATACCAAGCTCGGCCAGAATGATTTTCAGGCAGAGCTGACTGCCCTCAGGGCAGCAAAGCCGGAAGCCACCTTTGTGTTTCAGCCGGGCGGCATGGGCATTAATTTTGTCAAGCAGTGGACACAGGCTGGAATGAATTCTGTGTCAAAGCTGTACAGCTCATTCACCGTTGACGGTGTGTCGCTGCCGGCGCTCAAAGACAGCGCGCTTGGCACGTTGTCCACCCAGACATGGAGCCCTGATCTGGACAATGCAATGAACCAGAAATTTGTCGCAGACTACAAGGCCAAGTTTGGCGGTTACCCGTCTTTTTATGCCGCACAGGCCTATGATACCATGATGGCTCTCAATCATGCGGCGCGCACCGCTGGCAGCAAGGATGCTGCTGCCCTTGCAAAGGCACTGGCCGCTGGCAATATCCCGACAACCAGGGGGGCATTGGGCATGAACACAAATCAGTTCCCAGTGCAGAATATTTATCTGCGCGAGACTGTCAAAGACACAGACGGCATTGTCACAACAAGGGTAATCGCCACTGTGTTTGAAAATCACGGTGATTCTTACGCCAAAGACTGCTCTTTGTAATCAGACCGTTTTCGCCAGGAGCAGCAGGATATCCTGCTGCTCCTTTTTCTCATCATTTGACAGGCGTCATTAGTTTTCGCCGACCCGCAACGGTGCGATACAGTCATGGCAGCAACACTTCTTCTTGAACAGGCATTTAACGGGCTACAGGCCGGGGTGACCCTGTTTTTGATCGCTGCCGGGCTGACACTGGTGCTGGGGATAATGGATTTTGTCAATCTTGCCCATGGCGTACAGGTGATGATCGGTGCCTATGCCGCGACATTTCTGGCAGCGCTGACAGGCAATTTCTTTCTTGGCATCGCTCTTGCCATTCCCTTTACCTTTGCCAGCGGTTATCTGTTGGAATGGCTGATTATCCGCCATCTCTATCGGCGTGATCATATGGAACAGGTGCTGGCGACCTTTGGCCTCATCTTGTTTTTCAATGAGCTGATAAGAATTGGATTCGGGCCCGCTTCCTTGTTCTCAAACCTGCCGCCGTCCCTGTCCGGTTTTGTTGAAATCGTGCCGGGGTCTCCTTATCCTGTGTTTCGGGTGGTTATCATCGGCGTTGGCTTTTTATGCGCGCTGGCCATTCATCTGCTGGTGGCACACACAAAGATCGGGGCGATGGTGCGGGCCGGGGCCAGCAATCCAGACATGACAGCCGCACTGGGCGTGAATATAAAGATGCTCTTCCGCCTGTTATTTGCCACTGGCGCAACCTGCGCTGGCCTGGCTGGCATGATGCTTGGCCCGCTGACATCAGTTGAACCCGGCATGGGAGAGCCCTTACTGATTCTGTCATTGGTGGTTATCATTATCGGCGGTATTGGATCGGTGAGGGGGGCGTTCATAGCTGCTGTCATGATCGGCATTGTTGATACGATGGGGCGGGTGCTACTGCCTGTTCTGCTGCGTGGCTTTATGGATCAGGCAGCAGCTGACGGGGCCGGGCCGGCGCTTGCCTCCATGCTGGTCTATATTCTTATGGCCGTCATTCTTGTGGTGAAACCAACCGGATTGTTCCCGCCGAAAGGATAATCAGATGCAGGGTGCTAAAGACTATCTGCGGCAATTAGCGGTCAGCGCGCCTGGCTTGTGGGTGTTGATAGCCGGGTTCATGGTGTTGCCTGTCTATACCAGCTTTGCTGACCTGCCCTTCTGGAATGATATTGCTATGCGGATCATGCTGCTGGGGATGGCGTCTATGGGCCTTAATCTGGTGCTTGGCTTTGGCGGCATGGTTTCATTTGGCCATGCAGCCTTTATCGGCATTGGTGCCTATTGTGCCGGCATAGCCAATTATTACGGGATGGACAATGGCTGGCTGCAGCTGGCGATGGCACTTTGTGTCTGTGCGGCCAGCGGCTTTGTGATCGGCTATCTGTCCTTACGCACCGCTGGCATTTATTTCATCATGATCACACTGGCCTTTGCCCAGATGCTGTATTTTCTATTTGTCTCGCTTGAAAAATTCGGCGGGGATGATGGCATGGCAACAGACCGGTCAGACTTTATCCTCATTGATCTCTATGAGCCCCTGCGCCTTTATTATCTTATTCTCTGTGCTCTTGTGATAACCGGCATTATTCTGTCTGTACTTGTCAGATCACGTTTTGGCGTAACCTTGCAGGCAATAAAAAGCAATCCTTCCCGGGTAGAGGCGATGGGATTGGTGCCATTCAAATTCAAAATGACTGCTTATGTGATCTCTGCCATGATTTGCGGCATGGCCGGGGCGCTGTTTACCAGCTGGCAGGAATATGTCTCGCCGGACATCATGCACTGGACGCGGTCTGGCGAGCTGATGATCATCATTGTTCTGGGCGGGCTGGGCACCCTGACGGGGCCGCTGTTGGGGGCGATATGCTTTTTTCTGCTTGAAGAGTTCCTGCCTGAAATCATTGCCTGGATCGCCCCTGATTATGCAGAAAACTGGATGATTATTTTCGGGCCGGTTCTGATTGCTATTGTGCTTTTTGCCAGAGGCGGGCTCCTTGGGGCCTGCAGTCGGCTGTCAGCCCTTGCCAGAAGTGGAGGCCGCCTGTGACAGCTGACATACTGAAGATTGAGAATCTGACCCTGCGATTCGGGGCGATAACCGCCTCAGACAATATTTCCCTGACTGTTCGGACAGGTGAGATTCATGCATTGATCGGGCCGAACGGGGCCGGCAAGACCACCCTAGTCAGCCAGATTTACGGGGCCCTGCGCCCGGATGCCGGACGGATTATTTTTGACGGAGAGGATATCAGCACAACCACTATTGCGGCGCGCGTTCACAAGGGCCTTGCCCGATCCTTTCAGATCAGCAATGTGCTGATGGAATTTACGGTTCTTGAGAATGCCATTTTGACCTGTCAGGCCCTCAGCCATTCTGCCTGGCGTTTTTTTAAGCCTGCCTTCACAGACAGCCAGCTTATAACCGCAGCACAGGCTATTCTGGCGCCCGTTGGCCTGTTGGACAGGAAAGACCGGCAGGTCAGCGCACTCTCTCATGGCGAGCGGCGACTGCTGGAGCTGGCCCTTGCCATGGCCGGTTCACCGAAATTGCTGCTGCTGGATGAACCAATGGCCGGCACCGGGCCACAGGAAAGCCGCTTTATGACCGACCTTATCGCCGGCTTTAAGGGAAACACATCCATACTTTTGATTGAACATGACATGGATGCTGTATTTTCGCTGGCTGACCGGCTGACTGTTCTGGTTGAGGGGCAGTCCATTGCCTGTGGCACGCCGGCAGAGGTTTCAGCTGACCAGCGGGTGCGCGCCGCTTACCTAGGCAGTGAGGAGCTGTGATGAGCAATAATAGCGTGCTTGAAATATGCGATGTTCAGGCTGGGTACGGAACCAGCCAGGTTCTGTTCGGCCTTAGCCTGAAGATAGAAGCGGGCAGCTGTGTCTCTCTGATGGGCCGCAATGGCATGGGAAAAACAACGACAGTGCGCGCGATAATGGGCATGCTGCCCCTGAGCAGCGGGCATATTATCCGCTTTGGCGACAATCGCGGCCAGCGACCCAGCTATGATATTGCCCGTTCCGGTATTGGTCTGGTGCCCGAGGGCCGGCAGATTTTTCCCAATCTCAGCGTCCAGGAAAATCTGACAACTTTTTGGCGGCCCGCAGTCGAGAACAGCGTCACTGGCTGGCATCTTGAAACTGTGCTGGCTCTTTTTCCGCGCCTGAAAGAGCGGCTGCACAATGCTGGCAATCAGCTGTCAGGCGGTGAGCAGCAGATGCTGGCGATAGGGCGCGCGCTGATGACAAATCCGCAGCTGTTAATCCTTGATGAGGCAACCGAGGGGCTGGCCCCGCTGATAAGAGAGCAGATCTGGGACTGTCTGCAAAAGCTGAAAGAAACAGGCCAGTCCATTCTGGTTATAGACAAGAATATCGCTGCACTGGCACGGCTGGCAGACAGGCATTATATTATTGATAAGGGACGCATTGTCTGGGACGGGAACAGCCAGGCCCTGCGTGCTGACGAATCCTTGAAAGCCCGTTATCTGGGCGTCTGAAAAAAGGGGCGAGAGATGAGCCAGACAAACAGAATCATTGTTCAGCTTCGCTGTCAGCCGGGCACAGCCTATGAGGTGGCAGACCAAATTTTTGAGCGCGAAATCGTATCTGAGCTTTATTCAACAAGCGGGGAGTGGGATTTGCTCATGATAATCAATGTGCCGGCTGATCAGGATATCGGCAAATATGTCAATCAGCATATTCTTGATATTACCGGTATCAGCCGGTCGCTGACCACACTGACCTTTACTGCCTTTTAGCCGGCAACAGGCTGACCAATACCCCGGCACAGACAATCAGCACAATACCGGCTGCTGCGGCAGCACCAAAGCGGTCATCCCATAACAGCCAGCCAATAATGCCTGCGGTGATCAGATAGCTGTATTCAAATACAGCCATATAGCTGGTTTCAGCCAGCTGATAGGCCTTTGTTATCATGCACACCCCGATAACAGACAATACAGCCATCAAAGCTATCCAGCCCAGCCCCGGCAAATCCGGCCAGCTGAGACCACGCAGGAAAAAAGCAGTTTGCCCGGCTGTGCTGGTTAATGACAGAAGATCGCTGGCAACAGACCAGAGCGCGCCAACAGCGCCAAGCATGACCATATACATAGCTGTCAGCGCATAAGGGCTCTCATCAGCACAATAGCGGCGCGTCACAATACTGGACAGGGCATAAAAGGCCCCGGCACAGACAGGCAAAAGCTGTATGAGATAAAAATTATCAGCATCAGGCTGGAGAATCAGCCAGACCCCGGCGCTGCCGAAAATGACGGCTGTCAGCCGCCGCCAGCCAGGACGCAGCCCAAAGAACAGGGCTGAAAAAATCAGCACAAAGACCGGTGAGGTGAACAATCCGGCCCCGGCAACCGCCACTGGCAAAAAGGACAGCACAGAAAAAAACAGCGCCATTGCCATCGATATCAGAAATGTCCGCACCAGCGCCGGGCCCCAGCGCACCGGCAGCAGAACAAAACCAAAAACAGCTTTCAGCAATAAAAATAGGGCCACAGAAATCGCTGAGCGGAGAAAATGATACATGCCCAGCCCAACATCGTCTGAAACCAGCCGCACGAGATTATCAGAAAGCCCGAGGAGAGAAATGCCGCCCACCAGGAGCATCGCCGCAAGAGCGGGCAGCGGAATCATTTTCAGCCGGTGCTGCAGAGAAACTGTCATATTTCTGTCTATAGCGCAGGAAAGACTGTCAGAAAAGACAGTTTCAGCTGGCCCCGCCAAAAGATGGCGCTGAGACAGATGTGGTCATCCAGACCCCGGCCCCTTTGGAATCAGCCGTTCTCCTCAACTGCCAGATATAGCTGTAGCCTGCACCGTCACCTGCCCTGATGCTGACAGCAAAGCGGGCCTGTCCTGCCCCGCTCTGGCTGTCCGTTATCGCATAATCGCGCAGGCCAATAAGCGGCGCATAGGCAGGCAGGTCAAACAGACGCGAGAAGCGCTGCAACGGTCCGGTTACGGCCTGATTTTCAGGATGGGCAAAATACCAGACCTGGGTAATGCCGGCGCGCCTATCTGTTCCGGCCACCTGCAGACCCAAAAGCTGAATCTCTACGACCTCGCGTGCTGAATAATCCGGCGAGGGGGTAAGAAAATTATCAGCTCTGCCAGGGGCCCCAGAACAGAAAACAAGAAAAAAGCAGAAAAAAATCAGAGGTCTCATGATCAGTTCTACGCATCCCCGCAGCCCTGCAGATCAGCATGGCACCATCGCGGAGCTGAAAAAATGACAGACAGCAGTCTCATTGCCTGGTCAGAAAATCTGACACACTGTCGAGACCGGCTACAATATGCGCGGGCGGATCCGGTAGCCGTTCAACAGGCTGGTCTGTGCGGTTGGCCCAGACAGTAACAAAACCAAACCGGCCGGCAGCAGCTGCGTCCCAGCCATTCGATGAAACAAATAAAATCTCCTGCGGGCGGGCCGCATAGGCATCACAGCCCAGCTGATAGACCTGCGGGGCGGGTTTGAAAATGCCGGCATCCTCGACAGACAGCAATTTATCAAGACTGCCGGTCAGTCCTGCCGCGTCAAAGGCACGGGCCAGCATTTCGTGATTGCCGTTTGACAGTACCGCGGCCGGCAGACCTGCGGCGGCCACCGCATCGAGGGCCGGGCGCGCGTCATCATACGCATCAAGACAGCGATAGAGATCAAGCAGGGCGGCGCGCAGCTCTGTGTCTGACAGCTTCAGGGCTTCCATCGCATAATCCAGCGCATCGCAGGTAATCTGCCAAAAAGACTGATATTCACCGGAAAGAGACCGCAGCCATGTATAATTGAGCTGGCGGGCGCGCCAGAGCGCAGAGAGATCATGCCAGCATTCATCAAGAGCCGGAAACTGGCCAGAGCGGGCCAGCCGCACAGCAGCTGAATCAACATCCAGCAAAGTGCCATAGGCATCGAAAAGTACAGCTTTAATCATTTCTGTTCCTCAGTTTAATTCCGGCCTGACGGGTGATATAGAGGCTCAGGAGAATGATCAGCATGGCAAAAACCGTGCTGACTGTCACCCTCTCTCCAAGCCCAAAATAACCTATCGCCACTGCCACTACTGGTATCAGATAGCCAACATTGGCCGTGAAACCGGCCCCGGCGCGGCTGATCAGAAGATAGCGCAGACTAAAGCCAAGTGCGGTTGACACAAGTGACAGCCATAACAAAGCCCCCCAGACAGGCAGGGGCCAGCTGAAAGGGGCCGGGGATTCCAGCAGAAATGCGGCCGGCACAGTGACCAGTGATGAAATCAAAAGGCTGGAGCAGGCCAGCTGAACCGGCCCAAGGCCAGTGCGCCCGCGCACCATCAGATTGCCCGCTACATAACAGCCAAAGGCAAATATGAGCGCCAGCTGGCCATGTACAGAACTGCTGCCAATCTGTACCAGCCCGTCCTGCAGCAGAATCAGCATGCCGCACAGCCGTATCAATATTCCCATGAGGCGGGCCCGTATCAGCAGCTCATCACGGGTGATAAAATGCCCGCCAAGGGCGGTAACCAGCGGCCCCGCCCCGTTCAGAAGTCTGGCAATGGCACTGTCAACGTACTGTTCCGCCCAACTGATCAGAAAAAAGGGCAGCGCTGTTCCAATCAGCGCAATCGCGGTCAGCCGCCGCCATGACAGCTGCGAGACATTTATCCGCAGCCCGCCGATCAAACCCAGAACAATAAATAATGCCGATGCGCCAAGAGCTGTGCGTACACCCACTAATGTAAACGGGCCCGTATCAGCAACAGCAATCTTTATGGCCCCGAATGCTGATCCCCAAATGACTGCCAATGCAAATAAAATGGCAAAATCGAGCAGTTGCGGGCGCACAAGATTATGGCTCATCTCAACGCTGTTCCTGGCTGGGAAGTAAAAACCATCCTATCATTTCATGCCCTTTCCTGCCTGTCTATACCGGCGCATTTGTCAGCAGCGCAGAGCTGAGCACAACAAGTCCGGCGCCCAGCCAGGCGCCCCATGCCGGACAGTGCCCTGTGCGATGCCAGATAAAGGGCAGAATCAGAACCGGGCTGATAGATGACAGGATAGTGACATCAGCCACCGCCCCGCTTTCAAGTGCTTTCAGCAGCAAAAACACGCCAAAGCTGACACCAAAAAATGCATTGGCGGCGATCGCCGGTATCAGCGGGGCAACAGCCGGGCCCGCCATCTGGCCGGGGTGGCGGCGAAACGGCCAGAGCGCCCAGAAGCAGAGACAGGCCGCAGCAACACGCACAAATGTGACAACCAGGGGATCAGCACCGGCAGCCATCACCGGGCGCAGTAGCAAAACGCCCAACGCCTGACCCAATGCCGCCAGAAATCCCGTCAGCAGACCCAGCCATAATGGCGGGGTGACAGCCTCCCAAATATGCAGAAGATCACGTCTCTTACCATAAATCACCGCAAGACAGATACCCCCGAATCCCAGCAGGATGGCACTGATTTTGATCAGTGCGAGCGGTTCATTCAACAACAGCCAGCCCAGCAGGGCGGCCAGCGGCGCATTGGCTGCAAATAAAATGCCCGTGCGGCGCGGGCCCATACGGCGCATGGTCACAAATAAAAAATAATCTCCCAGAACCACCCCGATAAATCCCGAAGCAAGAACAGGCAGCCAGAATTCATCAGCAAGGGCAAAATTCCTGTCGCTGACAATGATCATCAATGTTAAAAGCAGTGAAGCCGCCAGCATACGCAGGCGGTTAAAGGTAGCCGAGCCCAGCTGATAGGCCGGGCGGTGCCCGAACAGGCTGGCCAGCGTCCAGCTGAAGGCAGCTGCCAATGCCAAAAAATGGGCGCTGTGCATTGACGCCCACTAGGATGCTGGTGTGTTCAGGGCCTGTTCAAGATCAGTCCATAAATCATCGACATGCTCAAGCCCGACTGACAGGCGGATATGACCCTGTGATATCGACAGAGCCGCTCGGTCATCATCTGATAAATTGGCATGGGTTGTGCTGGCCGGATGACAGGCCAGACTTTTTGCATCGCCCAGATTATTTGATATATCGATCAGCTTCAGCGCGTTGAGAACGCGAAAGGCAGCCTGGCGCCCGCCACCAATTTCAAAGGCCAGCAATGATCCAAAACCGGACATCTGTGCTGTTGCCAGCTCATATTGGGGGTGGCTGGGATGGCCGGGATAAGCCATATTTACAACTGCCGGATGACCAGCCAGCCGGTCAGCGATCACGGCGGCGCTGGCAGACATGGCCTCTACCCGCAAACGCAGGGTTTCCAACGATTTTACCAGCATCCAGGCATTAAATGTGCTCATTGTTGCGCCGGTCTGGCGGTAAAAGGGAACAAACACATCCTCAATGAAGGATTTCGTGCCGAGGACGGCCCCGCCCAGCAACCGGCCCTGACCATCCATATGTTTCGTGGTTGAATAGGTGACAATATCAGCACCCAATGCCAGGGGGGACTGAAATACAGGTGTGGCAAATACATTGTCCACAATTACCAGCGCTCCGGCATTATGTGCCAGAGCAGACACCGCCTTGATATCAACAAGCTGCAGAACAGGGTTTGACGGGCTTTCCAAGAAGACCAGTCGGGCCGGTTGACTGAGAGCTGCCTGCCATGCGGCTAAATCGGTGCCGTCCACCAGCACTGTTTCAATACCCCAGCGCGGCAGAATCTTTGTTAAAATTGCGTGACAGGCCCCGAACAAAGCCTGACTGGCAACCACTCTGTCTCCTGCCTTCAGCTGGCAAGCCAGCGCAGCAAAAATTGCCGCCATGCCCGTAGAACAGACACGGCAGGCCTCTGCCCCCTCTAGGGCGGCCAGCCGCTGTTCAGCCATCCGCAAGGTCGGGTTGCCATAGCGCGAATAAACAAAATTATCAGCCTTGCCCTCAAATGCCAGTGCTGCCTGCTCGGCTGAGTCATAGACAAAGCCGGAATTCATGAACAGGGCCTCAGAGGTTTCCATATTGGCTGTGCGGGCAAGACCAGCGCGCACCTGTTTTGTATCTATATGCCAATTATCATTGTCACTCATAGCCCTGCCAGCCCCTGTCAGCCCGTACGGTTATCTGTTCTTATTTCTATCTGTTCCATGCGCTGTGATTTCAGACGCTTTTTCATCTGGCCAGATGACTGCCTGACCGACAAAGCGCTGGCCAGCCTCACTGATCATCACCGGCGATCCATAAAGCTGATAGCCGGCATCAAGGGCATCGCTGACACGCTGACAGAAATCAGCTGTGTCAGGCCCGCTCAAAAAGCGATAGCGCTTGGGCTTTATGCTCGTCATCACCACAGGTTCCAAAAATCAGCACTGAGCGGGCATTTATCTGTCTGCCCGTCAGTCTGGAAAGACTGCGCCACTCTAACTGCGCGGCGCATGTTTGGCAAGAATGCGCTGCAATGTGCGCCGGTGCATTTTCAGCCGTCTTGCGGTTTCTGATACATTGCGGTCACATTGCTCAAAGACGCGCTGAATATGCTCCCAGCGCACCCTGTCAGCGCTCATCGGATCCTTGGGCGGGCCGGGCAGCACCCCTTCTTTTTGTAGCAGGGCCCGCTCTATCTCGTCTGGATTGGATGGTTTTGGCAAATAATCGACGGCCCCGGCCTTTACCGCCGCCACGGCGGTGGCAATATTACCAAAGCCTGTCAGGATGATAATCCGGCATTCCGGGCTGACGGCACGCAAATGGGTGACAACATCCAGCCCGTTGCCATCCTCAAGTTTCAGATCAAGAACCGCATATTCAAAGGCTGATGAGGCGATAAGGGCAGAGGCCTCGCTGACCGCGGCCACCTGTGATACCGTAAAGCCGCGCTGTTCCATGGAGCGGGCCAGCGTGCGCCGCAGGACGTTGTCATCATCAAGCATCAATAATCGCTTCTGCATCACTTTTCTCATAGCATTGCCGGCTTGTCCTGTCATTGTCACAGCAGCCTGTCACGCGGGATGGTCAGGCTGACAACAGCCCCCCCCTCACTGTGATTTTTTGTCTGCATTTTTCCGTCCAGCGCCTCAATGAGGGTCATGGCCAGAAACAGGCCCAGCCCCTTATGGCCGGACTGGCCCTCGCGGCTACTGTTCCATGGCTGGCCATGGCGGGCCAGAACTTTCTGGCTGAAACCCAGCCCGTCATCGCAGACCGCAACCTCAACATGGGTCTGTGTCCAGCCAATGTCCAGCCTTATCGTACTCCTTGCATAGTCAGACGCATTGTCAAGCAATGTTTCAAGTGCATATTTCAGATCAGGCAACGGCTTTGAAAGCGGCTCTTTGCTGGCGTCACGCGGGCCAGATGACAGCTCTATGCGCGCGCCAAGGCTGGCCATCTTGCTGTCCAGCAAGCCTGTGATCATCTGGCTGAAAGGCAGGGCAACCTGACTGCCCAGCCTGTCTGCCTGTGCATCCCTGTCAAGTTCTGACAAAATCACCCGGCAGCGCTCCACCTCCTGCTGTAGCAATACAACATCCTGATAAATCTGATCACCAGTGCCTATTTTGCCTTTCAGGGCAGGGGCCATGTCATGGCTGATAACCGCAATGGTGTTCAGAGGCGATCCCAGCTTATGGGCGGCGGCGGCTGCCAGCGTGCCAAGTGTTGTTGCCTGCCTGTCACGCTCTAACAACAGCTGCATTGCAGCCAGTTCCGCTGTTGTCTGGCGCGCCCGGTCAGCCAGAAACCAGACATAGAAACCGATAAAAACACAAGAGACGACAAGCGCGCTCAGAATACCGCTTAGATACAGGGCCGGCAGGGCAAATCCGGCCTCAGAAAAGGGTAGCGGCAGATAGAGATGGGTCAGAACAACAGCGCAGAGCCCGACCAACAGCACTAAAAAAACAGTTGAGCGGAAATCGAGCAGAGCTGCTGAGACAACGATAGGTGCCAGAAATAACATGGCAAAGGGATTGGCAAGGCCGCCGGTCAGATACAGAAGTCCGGCTAACTGCAACACGTCAAAAGACAGGGCCAACACCAGCTCTGCACGGCTGGTCAGGGTACGGTAGCGCGCCCGCACCCCCTGCCATATATTCATCAGGGCACCGATAAAAACCAACCCGAACGCACTGGCAAAGGCCCCGTCAAAACCAAGACCGGCTGCAACAAATATAAGGGCAGCAGACTGGCCGGCAAGGGCCAGCCAGCGTATGGCAATCACCGCATTGGGATTTATGACAGAATGTGAGAGCGAGCTGCCCCGCAGCGGGTCAGCCGGACGGGGCAGAAAGAAGCTGAACACAGACCCGGCCATCAGATATCCAGATTGGAAACCTTAAGCGCGTTTTCCTGAATGAAATTCCGGCGTTCCTCAACAGCCTCACCCATCAATGTTGAAAAGGCGATATTGGCATCTTCTTCTTCTGTAACGCGCACCTGCAGCAGGGTTCTTTGTTCAGGATCAAGCGTGGTCTCCCAAAGCTGGCCGGGATTCATCTCACCAAGGCCCTTATATCTGGCGATCTGCGCGCCCTTGCGCCCCAGTGCGGTAACCTGTGTTGCAAGGGCAAACGGCCCGTTGATAATCAGCTCGCCGCCCGGGCCGGAAAACACCGCCCTTTTGGCAAAGACTTTCTGCAGCATGCCAGCGGCATTATCAAGCTGGCGGGCTTCTGCTGTCTGTACAAATTTACGGTCAAGCCGGTAATTTTCTGTGATGCCGCGCAATGTGCGGCTGAGCGTTATCACCGGCCCGTCATCAAATTTTGTTTCTGCCTGCCATCCTCGTTCCAGCGGGTCTGACATCTGGTCAAGGCGCTTGGCAAGATAACTTGCCGCCTCTTCATTGCCTAGCATGGACAGATTAACCATGCCGCAGATAGCTGCCTGTTCTATCACATTGCGGCTGCTGATCTGAATGGTAAGCTGGTCAATCGCACGGCTGAGGCGGATACAGCTCTCAACAAAATCTTTCAGCTCTGCCCCGGCAATCTGATAGCCCTCATCATTTCTCAGCACCGCATCTTTCAGCCCGGCGGTCACCAGATAATCATCAAGGGCCTGCTGGTCTTTCAGATAGACCTCTGACTGGCCCCTTTTTGCCCGGAACAGGGGGGGCTGGGCAATATAGAGATATCCACACTCTATGAGAGGGCGCATATGGCGAAAGAAGAATGTCAGAAGCAATGTACGGATATGAGAGCCGTCAACATCAGCATCTGTCATAATAACAATTTTGTGATATCTGATCTTTTCCACATCCATGTCGGCATTGCCGACCCCCGCCCCAATGGCGGTAATCAATGTGCCTATCTCGGCTGATGAGAGCATTTTATCAAGACGGGCCCGCTCAACATTCAGAATCTTGCCGCGCAATGGCAGAATTGCCTGATTGCTGCGGTCGCGCCCCTGTTTGGCAGACCCGCCCGCTGAATCGCCCTCTACGATGAACAGCTCAGATTTTTCAGGATCACGCTCCTGACAATCTGCTAGCTTGCCTGGCAGGCTGGCAATATCCAGAACGCCCTTTCGCCTGGTCAGTTCGCGGGCTTTTCTCGCAGCCTCTCTGGCTGCTGCCGCCTCATAGGCCTTTGACACAATTTTTCTTGCCTCAGCGGGATGCTCTTCAAACCATTGGCCGAGCGCCTCACCCACAGCCTGTTCAACAATCGGGCGCACCTCAGAGGATACCAGCTTGTCCTTGGTCTGGGATGAGAATTTCGGATCCGGGACTTTTACAGAAATAATGGCTGTCAGCCCCTCGCGCGAATCCTCACCTGACAGCTGTACCTTTTCTTTTTTTGCAATGCCGGAATCCTGGGCATAATTATTGATAATCCGGGTCAAGGCCCCGCGGAATCCAGCCAGATGGGTGCCACCGTCACGCTGCGGTATGTTATTGGTAAAACATAATGTTGATTCATGAAAACTGTCTGTCCATGCCATAGACAGCTCAACCCCGATATCCTCTTTTTCACTGTTAAAATGAATTGTCGGATGCAAGGCCGTGCGTGATTTGTTCAGATAGTCCACAAAGGCCATCAGGCCGCCATCATAGAAAAATTCGGTGACTTTCTGTTCAGCCTTGCGGTCATCGGTCAGACGGATCCGCACCCCGCTGTTCAAAAAGGCCAGCTCCCGCAAGCGGTTTTCCAGCGTAGTGAAATCAAACTCAATATTTGAAAAAGTCTCGGACGAGGGCAGGAATGTTATCTGGGTGCCGCTTTTGTCGTCTGCCGGGCCGGAAATCTGCAGCGGGGCTGTCGGCTCGCCATGCTCAAAACGCATTTCATGGCATGAACCCTCACGCCAGATCCGCAGCTCAAGCCATGCGGACAGCGCATTGACAACAGAAACGCCGACACCATGCAGCCCGCCTGACACCTTATAGGCATTATTGTCAAATTTTCCCCCAGCATGCAGCTGGGTCATGATCACCTCAGCCGCAGATACGCCTTCTTCGGCATGGATTTGTGTCGGAATTCCGCGCCCATTGTCAGAGACGGTGACAGACCCGTCCCCATTCAGAATAATTTCTGCAATATCGCAATGTCCGGCCAGGGCCTCATCAATTGCGTTGTCTACAACCTCATAGACCATATGATGCAGCCCAGAGCCGTCATCTGTATCGCCGATATACATGCCCGGGCGCTTGCGCACGGCATCAAGACCGCGCAGCACCTTAATGGAGTCAGCACCATAATCCTGCTGTTCACCTGTCTCATCACTCATTTTTGCCTCCATCCCGCCCCGCGGCTATTCTACCTTACTTCCAGCACTGCCCACAAACAGTTCTTTGCCAGCTCTCTTTATTTTCACAAGCCCTGTTCACAGGCCGCCTCAGCTGACCAGCCGGCCATCCTCAATCATCAGATACTGCGCCCTGCTGCCCAGCCCGGCAAAGGCACTGCGGTCAGCCCCGCTGTACCATATCTGGCCCGGTAACTGGCTGCACAGATCAAAAAGTTCTGCCCGGCGGTGTGCGTCCAGATGGGCGGCCACATCATCAAGCAAAAGCACTGGCGGGCGGGCCAGACGGCCGCCCTGGAGCAGCGCATGCGACAATATCATGGAAATCAGCAATGCTTTTTGCTCGCCGGTCGATGCCATAGCTGCTGAATGGCCCCTGTGATAGAGGGTGAAATCAGCATCATGGGCCCCCGGAACAGTCATATCGCCTGCGATGCGCCGCTGACGCGCAGCCAGCAGAATGCGATCCTCAATATCCACAGCTGGTAGCCCCTCAGCCAGCCAGCTAGCCACATCACCCTCCAGCCGGGCTGAAACTGGCGGAAAGTCCGTGTCAAGTTGAGCTGACATTGCATTTATATCTACCAGCAAAGCCGCACGGGTGGCCATAACAGCCACGCCTGTTTCTGCCAGTATCTGTTCGATTGACGCCAGCCAGTGCGGGTCTGTTATCCCCTCATTGAGCAGATGGCCGCGTTCCCGCCAGGCTTTTTCATATCTTGCCAGCCTGCCGGCATGGGCAGGATCAAACACAAGTGCCAGGCGATCCAAAAACCGGCGCCTGTGCGCCGGGCTGGCCAGAAACAGCCCGTCCATCTGCGGGGTAAGCCAGGAAACAGTAAAATAACTCAACAGATCATTCTGTGCGGCTGGTGCCTGATTAATCCGCACCATGCGGCGGCTTTCAGACATTTCCTGTTTCAGGCCGGTGCCCAGCAGGGCCGGCCCTGACGGCCCGTTGACCTCTGCATAAACCGACCAGTCACAGACCGGACTGTCTGTGCGGCGGCTGGCGATATCCTCACGCCGGGCCCGGCGCAGACCACGGCCGGGAAACAAAAATGATACAGCTTCAAGCAAATTTGTTTTACCAGCCCCGTTGGGCCCGGCAAGCACGACTGGCACCTGCGGCTGCAGACTGATTTCCAGACTGGCGTAATTCCTGAAATTTGTCAGCTGCAGCTTTTTCACCTCTGTGCGGGTCTCTGGCCCCGGCACAGCAGAGGCCGCATGCAAGTGAGACGGGCCCTTGTCCTGTGTCTCACAAAGCCCGGTAAATGTTTCAGCTGTAGCTCTTTTCACTCACCTGCCCCTGCAGCGTTCCGCACAGCCGGCGCGCCTAAACACGCATCGGCATCAATACGAACAAATTCTGATCATCATCAGGTGTTGAAATCAGGCTGGGAGACCCTGGATCAGACAAAGCCAGCTGCATGACATCACCGTCAATCTGCTGGGCAATTTCCAACAGGTAACGGGCGTTAAAGCCTATGTCCAGCTGATCTCCTGCATAGCTGACCTCTATTTCCTCCACAGCAGATGACGCCTCTGGCGTGCTGGCAGACAGAGTCAGCAAATTGGGGCCGAGGCTCAGCTTAACAGCGCGTGATTTTTCTGAGGAAATGGTTGAGACCCGATCAACAGCAGATGAGAACAAAGTGCGGTCAACAGTTAAAATCTTGTCATTGCCGCTGGGAATGACGCGGGTATAGTCAGGAAAAGAACCGTCTATCAGCTTTGATGTCAGACGCACCTGACCAAAGGCAAACTCTGCCCTGGTCTCAGACAGGCTGACCGCAACATCACCTTCTTCATCATCTAGCAGCTTGCGGAGCTCGCCAACTGCCTTGCGCGGGACAATAATCTCTGGCATCGCGTCTGCCCCGGCCGGCATATCTATCTGTGCCAATGCCAGCCTGTGCCCATCTGTTGCCACTGCTGCCAGCGCGCCTGAATCACTCTTGTGAAAATAAATGCCGTTCAGATAGTAACGTGTCTCTTCGGTTGAAATGGCAAATTTTGTTGTGTCAATCTGATGGCGCAGATCAGCTGTCGTGAGGGTGAATTTCACTGGCAGGTCACTGACACTGAATGCCGGAAAATCCTCAACCGGCAGGGTTGGCAGGCTGAAAGCAGAACGACCGGCACGGATAGAGGCATTATTTTCTGCCACATCAACATCAATTTCAGCCCCGTCCGGCAGCTTGCGGACAATATCATAAAATAAATGCGCCGGAATGGTACAGGCTCCCTCTCGCTGAACCTGACAGCTGACATGCTCAGCAATATCCATTTCCATGTCTGTTGCTGTCAGCGAGAGCTGGCCAGATTGCGCGCGCAGCACAATATTTGCCAGAATCGGTATCGTGTTTCGCCGCTCAACAACTGAACTGACATGCCCGAGCGGGCGCAGCAAACTCAATCTGTCTATGGCAAATTTCATGCGTATTATCTCTCAGATGCTGAAGATTTTTGTTAAACTGCCCTATTTTGACACACAAAATATAGCAGTACAAACAAAAAGACGCACCATATCTATGGGCTGGCACAGGATTGCCAGGAATGTCAGCTAACCTGCTGATAATGGCTGGAATTCACTGTTTGCACCGGCTCATCAGTCCGCCAGAACCGATTTCAGCAGGCTCACATCATCTGCTAGGTAGGAATCTGATTCCATCAGCTCTTCTATCTTGCGCACGGCATGCATAATGGTTGTATGGTCGCGGTTGCCAAAACGCCTGCCGATTTCAGGATAGGACAGGGAGGTGAGATTCTTGGCCAGAAACATTGCTATCTGGCGCGGGCGCGCTATCTGGCGCGAGCGGCGGGCAGAAAACATATCAGCAACACGGATATTGAAATGCGCCGCCACCTGTTTTTGAATATCATCAATGCTAATTTTGCGGTTGCTGGCCCGCAGCAGATCGCTCAGCACCTCTCTTGTTGTCTCAACAGTGATTTCACGACCAACCAATGTTGCATAGGCGGTTATCCGGTTAAAGGCACCTTCAACCTCACGGATATTAGAGGTAATTTTACGGGCAAGAAAATCGAGCACCTTGTCAGGAACATCAATCGCCGCTTTTTCCCGGCGCGCCTGCAGGATACCAAGGCGAAGCTCATAATCTGCCGGGTGAATATCAGCCACCATCCCCCAGCCGAGGCGAGAGCGCAAACGCTCTTCCATGCCGGCAAGGTCTGTAGGCGATTTATCTGCTGAGAGCACAACCTGACGGCTATCTTCAACAAGGGCATTAAACGTATGAAAAAACTCTTCCTGTGTTGATTCCTTGCCGGAAATAAACTGAACATCATCTATCATCAGCACATCCACAGACCGGAACTGTTCCTTGAAAGACATCATATCCCTGTAGCGCAGGGCCCGGATAAAGCGGTACATAAATTTTTCTGCTGACAGATACATAACCTTGCGCTGGGGCTGGCGGAAATTCAGCTCCCATGCAATCGCATGCATGAGATGGGTTTTTCCCAGACCCACGCCGCCATAAAGGAACAGCGGGTTATAAACTGTCTGTGGGCTCTCTGCGACACGCCGCGCGATCGCAAAGGCCAGCTGATTGGGCGCCCCGACAATGAAATTGTCAAAAGTGAAGCGGGGATCAAGCCCCTCAACAGCCCCGCGTTCCGCATTATCAGCTGCCGGTTCAGCATGTCTTGTGATTCGCGGCGGATAATCGGGCGAACTGTCTGTATGTGTCTTGGAATCACCGGCCGCTGGCGGGGCTGTGCCAGAGGAAACAGTTATGATCAGCTCTTTGATCGCCTGATCTTCAGCTGCTGCCAGCAGCTTCAGGCGATCCAGATAATTTGACACCACCCGGTCGCGCAGAAAGGTCGAGGTGGCGCGCAGGCTGAGAACACCATCGCCCAGCGACTCAAGCATCAGCGGCTTAATCCATGCCCGCCACTTCGCCTCACCCAAATCAGCTTTCAGCCTGTGTGAGATCCGCTGCCAGAGCAAATTATCTTCTGCAAGATCCTGCATGTCTGCACGCGGCACCGCAGCACTGGACATAAATGACACAGGCAGCTGTGACGCTGATCCTTTTTCTTGTTTGTTATCATCAGACGGTGCCATTTAAAAAATATCCCTGCTGCGGCCCTCTTCACACGAAAGCAGGGCAGCCCTTCACATCCAACACGAAACTCCGGAAACTTACTATCGTAACATACAGACTGCATCCTAATATACAGGCTTCAGTATACAGACTTCAGACATGGCCTTTTGACCTGAGGGCCAGCCGTGAGTGCGCATAAGTTTCAGACCGTCTAATCAAACAGAATTCATCGGCAGATTCAAGCCGGCGCCATCTGATTCAGGCAAAATAAATCACCTGTTTCGGCAGATATTTTTCTTGACAGCTGATTGCCTTTAGCGCTCCTGCCAGCGGGTGATTATCTGCAATTTCCAGCAAATAAAGCAGCTTAGCATTGGCGAATCAAACCAGTATGAAAAGAACGGGCCGCAACTGAACAAGGGGTCAACAGCCGGACAGGCCAATCATCGGGTTCCGGCCAATTATACCCGCACGGAGATGAAGCAGAACAGAGCCGTGCGCTGCAGCCATAACCGGGCGTGCGGACATTGAAAAAGGCACAGGCCGGTCGGGCTGTGCCTTGAAATCTTGCTGTAATGAAGGCTGGCAGGCTTGTCAGCTGCCAGTCATAAAGGGCGCGTCAGGCGCCGACAGCCTTAACCTGGGCGGCCAGACGGCTGACTTTACGGGCGGCTGTGTTTTTATGCAGGACACCCTTGGTAACACCGCGCATAATTTCCGGCTGTGCTTCTTTGAGGGCTGACTGTGCAACAGCCTTGTCGCCTGACAGGATTGCACTTTCAACTTTCTTTACAAAAGTCCGGATCCGGCTGATTCGGCTCTTGTTGATTTCCGCACGGTCGGCATTGCGACGGATACGCTTTTTCGCAGATTTGTGATTCGCCATTGAAATAATCCAGCATAATTAATTGATTTGTCGCGGGATAATACGCGCAAACATCACAAAAGGTCAAGCAAATTCGGCAAAACAGCCCGCAGATATCATGAAGCCGGGCGCGGCGTGAGGGCGAATCGCCACAAGTCGATATTCTCTACCCTGACTTTCTCAATTTTCAGCTGCTCAGAGGCACGGCTGAATCCCTGTGTGTCTGCCTGCCATCCAAGGGCCCCCAGCAAGCGTGAATAGGCGGCTGTGATATCGGTGTCCTGTTTATCGGGACGGGCATAGATGACCATCACCCGGCCTGAGGGCGAATCAAAACTGAAGCTGAGCTCTGCTGCGACAGTCAGCCCGTCAATTATAGGAATATCCGCGACCCATTGCTGGGGCTCTGCGGCACGAAGCGACACAGACGCACAGCACAGGCCCAAGGCCAGGGCAAAAATTACAGAGATTTTTGAATGATAGGATTTCATGGCTGCAGTATGCCTAGTGCTGACAAGAAGGGCAATAAAAACCCGACCGCCCTGACTGGCGCAGCTCTTTTATCGGGCGGGCGCATCTGTAACAGGGTGCCCCTGTACGGCCATAGACCTGCAGCTGCTGCGCAAAATAGCCGATTTCACCGCCGGGCTGAATATGATCACGCAGGCTGGTGCCACCTGCTGCGACCGCCTTTGTCAGAACAGTAACAATCGCCGGGGCCAGGCGCGCGGCACGCTGCCCGGGAATATTGCAGGACAGCCGGCGCGGTGATATCCCCGCTGCAAACAGCGCCTCGCTGGCATAGATATTACCCAGCCCGGCAATCAGTTTCTGATCCAGCAGGGCTGTTTTTATTGGCTGGCGACGGCCATAAAGGCAACTGTCCAGATAAGCTGCAGAAAAGCTGTTTGACAGCGGCTCCGGGCCCATATTGCGCAACAGGGGGTGAGTGTCCTCAGCACCGGCGGACAGCAGATCAATATGGCCAAAACGGCGTGGATCGGAAAAGACAAACCATGTGCCTGATACCATCTCAACAGAAAAATGGTCATGTTTGGCAAAATCCGGTTTTCTGTCATACAAGCGGATAGCCCCGGACATGCCCAGATGCAAAAGCAGTGTCTGGCCGTTGCCAAGCGTTGCCAGAATATATTTTCCGCGGCGCCTTAAATGGGTGCATGTCATGCCGGCAAGGCGGCTGGCCAGATTTTCCGGCAGGGGCCAGCGCAGCTCCGTGCGAGTCAGCCGGACAGATTTTATTCGCTGGCCCTGCAGAACCGGAACAAGGGCTGTGCGGACAGTTTCGACCTCTGGCAGTTCAGGCACGCTTCAAATTCCCTAACAACTTGACTATACTCATGCTGTAGCAAAGCATCAGCAATGACCGCAACGGACATTTTCATCCTGATTAATAAAAAGAGGCCAAGGTGACACAGGACAGCCACCAGCATGACAAGATTGATTTTGGCTTTCAGCAGGTGCCGCGCGCTGACAAGGAAAAGCGTGTCGGGGCGGTTTTTTCCTCTGTTGCCGGCTCTTATGATCTGATGAATGATGTGATGAGCGGGGGTGTTCACCGAATCTGGAAGAATTCCCTTATGGACTGGCTGGCCCCGCGTGCCAGCCATACTCTGGTTTATCTGGCGGGGGGCACGGGTGATATTGCCCTGCGGTTTCTGCAGCGCGGCGGCGGTCATGCCCATATTATTGATATCAATGCTGATATGATAGAGGCCGGCAAAAAGCGCACAGAGCTGCGCGCACTGGCCGACCGGCTGAACTGGACAGTCGCCAGCGCACAGGCGATTCCCCTGGATGACAGCTGCACCGACAGGGTGACCATTGCCTTTGGTCTGCGTAATGTCACAGACATGATGGCGGCCCTAGCTGAGGCCCATCGCATTCTGCGGCCGGGCGGGCGGTTTTGCTGTCTAGAATTTTCAAGAGTGAATAACCAGCTGCTCTCAAAGCTGTATGATCTGTGGTCATTTCAGGCGCTACCCAGATTGGGGCGGATAGTTGCCGGTGATGAGGCAGCTTACCGGTATCTGGCAGAATCCATCCGCATGTTTCCAGCCCAGGAAGAGCTGGCGGACATGTTTCAGCAGACCGGCTTTGCGCATATCAGAATCCGCAATCTGTCAGGCGGCATTGCTGCCATCCATTCTGGCTGGAAACTCGACTGATGGCGGCTTTTATTATCCTATGGCGGTTGCCGCGCACTGCCTTTGTGCTGGGGCGCGCTGGTGTGCTTGGTCATCTCTCGCGGATTGACCTTTTGCCTGGCTGGCTGCGGCGCGTTTTATCCTTGGTGAATGCGATGATAGCGGGCCGGTCTGCCCGAAGGGATGCCGGCCAGGCGTTGTGTGACGCCCTGCAGCGTCTGGGGCCTGGCTTTATCAAATTTGGACAGGCACTGGCAACACGCGCTGATCTGATAGGCCCCGGGTTGGCCGGCGGACTGGTCAGACTGCAGGACAGGCTGCCACCCTTTTCCGGCCAAAAAGCCATCGCCATGATTGAAGCTGCCAGCCAGAAGCCGCTCGATGCGCTTTTTGCCGATTTTGATGAAACCCCGGTTGCTGCTGCATCTATTGCACAGGTGCATAAGGCGCGCCTGCCGGACGGGCGGATTGTTGCCGTGAAAATACTGCGCCCAAACATTCATCAAAGAATGCATCGCGACATACGGTTTTTCCACGCGCTGGCAACCCTGGCAGAAGCGCTGGCGCCGGGATTGCGGCGGCTGCGGCTGGTCACGGCCGTCCGGCAGTTTGAGCAAATCTCAGATACAGAGCTTGACCTGCGTATGGAAGCGGCCGCAGGCGGGCGGCTGGCAGAGACCATGGCGGATGAGCCGGGACTGCGTATTCCTTTTATTGATCTTGAACGCACAAACAGTATCATGCTGGTGACGGAATGGATTGACGGCATCAGAATAGATGACCGCGACAGGCTTGTTGCTGCCGGGCATGATATAGAGGCCATAACAAAGACCGCCGCTACCAGCTTTTTCAATCAGGTGTTCCGCGACGGTTATTTTCATGCCGATATGCACCCGGGAAATATCTTTGTCACGGACGCGGGAATACTGGTGCCGATTGATTTTGGTATCATGGGCCAGCTCGGTTTTTCAGACAGGCTGTTTCTGGCGCGGCTGCTGACCGCAATTCTGCAACGTGATTATGACCGGGTCGCCCAGCTGCATTATGACGCGGGAATGCTGAATGAAACTGTCAGTCTTGCTGCCTTTGCACAGAACCTCAGAAGTGTGGCAGACCCAGTCCTTGGCAAGCCGCTGGGGGCTATCTCTCTTGGGCTTGTGCTTGGCCAGATTCTGCAGATTTCAACACGTTTTGACATTTCCGTGCAGCCGCAGTTCAACCTGCTGCAAAAAACCATGATTATGGCAGAGGGTGTGGCACGCAGCCTGAACCCGCAGGCCAATATGTGGCATTATGCAGAGCCACTGGCCGCAGAATGGATGGCCTCTGAAGACACGTTCAAAGCCCAGGCCCGCCAGCTGGTCAGCGATCTGCGCCAGCTCTATCACCGCCTGCCTGTCCTGCTTGATCAGCTGGCACGCGCCGAGACGGTAAAAAAACAGCCGCGCTGGCCCTATATCATCACCGGTCTGTCAGTGCTTGTTGCGCTTTACAGCCTGACATTTATTCACTAAAATGTGACTAATTCACAATCTTGTGAATTTATTGCGAACAGGATCATATGTCAGATTTTCCCTCTTTTTTTGATCAGATTATTGACCGGCTGGGCGGGCGTGAGGCTGTACAGGTGCTGCTGGGCGTCGGGCCCAGTGCCCTTTCCAACTACAGGATGCGTGCCAGCCTGCCAGCCCGTCAGCAGGCACGGCTGGCTGCAGCGCTGAAGGAGGCGGGCTGGCTGCTTGATCTTGACCAGTTGAGGCTGACCCCGCTGCGGGCCCGCGGGCCTTTGCGAATCCTGTTAATTATCACTGGCGGCATTGCGGCCTATAAGGGGCTTGAGCTGGCCCGCCGGCTGATGGACAGGGGCTATCATGTCACTGGTGTCATGACAGAGTCAGCCCAGCAATTCATCACCCCGCTCAGCCTAGCTGCCCTTACTGGTGAAAAGGTCTACAGCGCGCTTTTCTCTTTAACTGACGAATCTGAAATGGGTCATATCAGGCTGGCGCGTCGGGCCGATCTGGTGCTGATAGCCCCAGCAACAGCCAATTTTCTGGCCAAAATGGCGGCTGGTTTGGCTGATGATCTGGCCAGCACATTGTGTCTGGCAACAGACAGTCCGGTTGTTGCTGCCCCGGCGATGAATCCTGTAATGTGGGCACATCCGGCAACGCAGCACAATCTTGCAACCCTTCAGCAGCGGGCTGTTCATATCATCCCGCCCCAGCAGGGCGATACAGCCTGCGGCGAGATCGGCACCGGCCGTCTGCCGGACGCGGCTGATATCATCAGCTATGTGGACAGACAGTTTTCCTGCCGGGAATCAGCCTTGAGCGGGCGCCATATTCTGGTCACCTCTGGCCCAACGTATGAGCCCGTTGACAGTGTACGCTATATTGCCAATCATTCCTCCGGCAAACAGGGGCACGCGCTGGCAATGGCCTGTCTCGCACGCGGGGCACAGGTAACGCTGGTCAGTGGCCCTGTTCAACTGGCAGATCCGCCCGGTGCCAGGGTTATCCGTGTAAAGAGCGCGCAGCAGATGCATGATGCCTGTATCGACAGCCTGCCCGCAGATGCAGCGCTGTGCGCTGCCGCGGTTGCTGACTGGCATGTTGTCGGTTCACGGGCAAAAAAAATAAAAAAGGGAACAGACGGGCCGCCGCAATTAACATTAGCGGAAAATCCAGATATCCTGGCAAGCCTCAGCCGCCATGCCAGCCGTCCGGCACTTGTTGTGGGTTTTGCCGCAGAAACAGAAAATCTGAAAATACAGGCGATGGAGAAGCGCGCCAGGAAAAAATGTGACTGGATTGTTGGGAATCTGGTTGGCGGCACAGACATGGCAGAAGTGTTCGGTGCTGATGAGAATCAGGTCAGTCTGGTTACACAAGATGGTGTTGAAGACTGGCCACGGATGAGCAAACAGGCCGTTGCAGACAAGCTGGCGGACAGGATAGAGGAATGGTTTGATGAACAGCATCGTCAGAGTAAAACAGCTTGATCATGCAGCCGGGCTGCCCCTGCCCTGTTACGAAAGCGCATTTGCCGCCGGGGCGGATATCTGTGCAGCGCTGCCAGACGGCCCAGTAGAGCTTGCGCCCCTGCAGCGCGCCGCTGTGCCCACGGGGCTGATACTGGCCATCCCGCCAACAATGGAAGCCCAGATACGGCCGCGCTCTGGGCTGGCATTGCGTCATGGGCTGGCCCTTGTCAACGCGCCCGGTACAATCGATGCTGATTTTCGCGGTGAGGTGAAAATACTGCTGATCAATCTGGGAAGCGCGCCCATAATCATTGAACATGGCATGCGGATTGCCCAGATGGTTTTTGCTGATGTCACAAAAGTGAGCTTCAGTCCCGCAGAACAGCTGGATGACACGGCAAGGGGATCAGGCGGGTTTGGCTCTACCGGGCATTAGGAACAGGCTGCGGGGCCGTTTATCACAACCGGGGAAAAAGCAGAAATGAAG
>JAYPEG010000001.1:0-6320 GCA_038125645.1 Alphaproteobacteria bacterium | reverse complement strand
AATGAAGTCTCATGATACTCAGTGACGCAGAAATTGAACGCTATGCCCGCCAGGTTGTGATGCCTGAAATAGGCGAGGCGGGCCAGAAAAGGCTGCTGGATGCCCACGTGGCTGTTCTGGGTGCCGGCGGGCTGGGCAGCCCGGTTATCGCAGCACTGGCCGGTGCCGGTATCGGGCATCTGAGCCTGATTGACGAGGATCGCACGGATATCACAAATCTGAATCGTCAGATGCTCTATGATATGACCAGCCTTGGACGGGAAAAATCGCAAAGCGCTGCTGATTTTGTCAGACGCCTCAATCCGGGCATTGAGGTGTCCGCGCATTATGTGCACTTCAGCGAGGAGACTGCGGACGGGCTGATTGCCGGACATGATCTTGTGATTGACTGCACAGATACGCCCGCGGCGCGTTATTTGGCAAATGCGTGTTGTCACCGTCATAAAATACCGCTTGTCTTTGGCGGGGCGGTGCGAACAGACGGACAGATTACCAGCTTCATTCCGGCAGATGCCGCCTGTCCGTGTCTGCGCTGTATTTTCCCGCAGACAGAGATTGACTATGACCAAGCCCCCTCTTGTGCCAGCGCTGGTGTTATCGGGCCGACGACAATGGTCATTGGGGCCCTGCAGGCAGCCGAAGCTGTGAAAATACTGGCTGGATTCGGCACACCCCTGGCAGGCAGGCTGGTTATCTATGACGGGCTGTCAGCCAGCTTCACTGAGATAGACTGCGCGCGCGATCCCGACTGTCCTGTATGTGGCAACTGACCGGTCAGTACGGCTCAGAGCATTGCCGGCAGGACGCGGTCGGGCGGTGTATGTCCGTCAAGAAATGTCTGGATATTGATGATCACCTTGTCACCCATGGCGTGACGGCCCTCAATCGTGGCAGATCCAATATGGGGTAAAAGCACAACATTGCTGAGGCTGCGAAGTGCTTCGGGTATGTTTGGCTCCTGTGCATAGACATCGAGCCCGGCACCGGCAAGAGCACCGGCCGACAGGGCAGCCGCCAGCGCCGTCTCATCAATAATCTCACCGCGTGCCGTATTCACCAGATAGGCATGTTCCGGCATCAATGCCAGCCTTTCAGCAGATAACAGCCCCTTTGTTGCGTCTGTAAACGGGCAGTTCACAGAAACAATATCCATGCGCCGCAGCATCTCATCGAGATCATCCCAGAAAGTGGCTTCCAGCTCTTCTTCAATGGCCGGATGTACCGCCTTGCGGTTATGGTAATGCACAGACATGCCGAAACCGCGGGCCCGCCGGGCAATCGCCTGGCCAATCTGGCCCATGCCGATAATGCCCAGCCTCTTGCCATTGATGCGGTGACCCAGCATGCCGGTCGGCGACCAGCCCGCCCAGCTGCCGGCGCGCGCGCGCCTGTCACCCTCAGCAAGGCGGCGGGGCACCGCCAGTATCAGCGCCATCGCCACATCAGCTGTGTCCTCTGAGAGGACGCCGGGCGTATTTGTAACGGTAATGCCACGCTCCTTTGCCGCTTTGAGGTCAATATGATCCACACCGGTTCCAAAGGAGGCGATCAGACGCAGCTGCGGGCCGGCCTGTGCGATCAGCTTTGCTGACAGCTTGTCTGTCACTGTCGGCACCAGAACCTCTGCCTCCTGCATCGCAGCAATCAGCGCCTTATCGCTGAGCGGGACATCCTTTGCATTTAAACTGGTGTTAAACAGCTCACGCATGCGTGTTTCAGTGACATCCGGCAGTTTTCTGGTCACAACGATTTTTGGCTTCATCCCTAATCAATCCTTTAGATTTCCATCTGAAATCGGAAAAAAAAGCACTTTTCTCTTCTGACAGGCATATTTTCATGTCCTGCCAGATGCTATAAGCAAGTATAAAGGGCTCTTGACGCAGAATGAACAAAAAAATTAACCCTAATCTGATTCAGACAGCCGGATGGTCAATGGCAATGTATTTTTTAATCACAGCTTTCATATATCAGCAAAGGGCCTGGCTGGCTGGCATAGCGGTTTTGATCGCCGCCGCCACATTTTGCCCGCCCAGCCCAGCAGCAGATGAAATCTCAAGCACGCAGACAAATATTGAGAAACGGTCTGTTATCCGCGGCTCTGGTGATCCTGTGCCGCGTTTTGTCAGCCTGAAAAAAGACGTCACGAATATGCGTGTTGGGCCGGGACGTGAATATCCCCTGGACTGGGTGTATGTGCGGGCCCATCTGCCACTGAAAATCGTGTCTGAATTTGATGTCTGGCGCAAAGTTGTTGACCATGAGGGGGTCACAGGCTGGATACATTCATCCCTGTTGTCATCAAAACGCTATGCGGTGATCATAAGGGAAAATACCCAGCTGCATGTTGAGGCTGACAGCACTTCAGACCTGGCGGCCATAGCAGGCAGGGAGGTGGTACTGGAAATTCAATATTGCCGCAAACAATGGTGCCGTCTGGCGGCGCCGGGAATCAGGGGATGGACAGAGCGGGCCAATTTCTGGGGCCTGCTGCCAAATGAGGAGCTGGATCCAGAAAAATGGTGACCCTGCGGCTGTTTTGGGCCATTGTGTAGGAATAACAGATAAATAAACTGGTTACGCTGAAAAGAGAGGAACAGTTCAGGCGCATGTCTCTTACCCATAAACAAGCATTCACTTATGATGAGCTGATTTCCTGTGCAAAAGGCGAGCTATTCGGCCCCGGCAATCCGCAGCTTCCGATGCCGCCCATGCTGATGACCGACAGAATCACAAAAATAACAGATACCGGCGGCCAGTATGACAAGGGCTATATAGAGGCAGAGCTGGATATTCATCCAGATTTGTGGTTTTTCCCCTGTCATTTTGAGGGTGATCCGGTCATGCCGGGATGCCTTGGCATGGACGGTCTGTGGCAGCTGGTCGGCTTTCATCTGGGCTGGCTGGGCGGTTTGGGGCGCGGACGGGCCCTGTCTGTTGGTGAAGTTAAATTCACCGGCCAGATTCTGCCCTCTGCCAAACTGGTCACCTTTCAGCTTGATATCAAGCGCGTTCTGATGCGCCGGCTGGTGATGGGCATTGCCGACGGCCGCGTCCTTTGCGATGGTGAATGCGTGTTTGAGGCCATCGATATACGTGTCGGCCTGTTTGGAGCAGAGGAGGCAAAATAATGCGCCGTGTCGTGATCACAGGAATAGGAATTGTCTCATCAATCGGTACAGACGCACAAAGTGTCACCTGCTCTCTGCGCGAGGCCCGCTCCGGGATTGTTGCGGCCCCGGATTATACCGAACTTGGTTTTCGCTCGCAGGTCAAGGGGGCGGTCGATATTGATCTGACTGAGCATATTGACCGCAAGCAGATGCGCTTTATGGGTGAGGGGGCCGGCTATGCAGTTGTTGCCATGCAACAGGCAGTGGCTGATTCAGGGCTGGATGCAGGTGATGTGTCAAACCCGCGCACCGGCCTTATCGCAGGCTCTGGCGGGCCGTCTACAGCCAATATGCTGGCTGCGTTTGACACGACCCGCGAAAAAGGGCCAAAACGCGTCGGCCCGTATATGGTGCCGCGCTGCATGTCCTCAACCGTGTCGGCCTGTATTGCCACTTTCTTTGAAATCAAGGGGGTGAATTATTCCATATCATCTGCCTGTTCAACATCTGCCCATTGCATAACAGCAGGGGCAGATGCGATCCGCTTTGGCATGCAGGATATTGTTTTTGCCGGCGGCGGTGAGGAGCTGCACTGGACATTGTCTGTTCTGTTTGATGCGATGGGGGCTATGTCATCAAAATATAATGACACACCAACGCTGGCTTCGCGCGCGTATGATACCGACAGGGACGGTTTTGTTATTGCCGGCGGCGGCGGTATGGTAGTGCTGGAGGATTATGAGCATGCCCGCGCCAGAGGTGCCAAAATTTATGCAGAGATTGTTGGCTATGGTGCCAATTCAGACGGCCATGACATGGTCGCCCCATCCGGTGAGGGCGCCCAGCGCTGTATGGAACTGGCCTTAAGCGGCTTTTCTGGAACCGGCCTTGATATGCCGGTTGATTATATTAACGCCCACGGCACTTCTACCCCGGTTGGTGATGTCAAAGAGCTGGAGGCGGTGCGCGCTGTTTTCAGCCCCCGCGGCTATCTGCCGGTTGTCACATCAACAAAGTCACTGACCGGCCATTCACTGGGGGCAACCGGCGTACAGGAAGCCATTTATACATTGCTGATGATGGAAAATAATTTTATCGGTGCCTCAGCCAATATTGAGAATCCGGATCCGGCCATCGGTGATATTCCTGTCCCGCGCGCGCTTATGGACAATAAGACCATCAATCTGGCGCTGTCCAACAGCTTTGGTTTCGGCGGCACAAACGCAACATTGGCACTGGCCCGCTGTGCAAGTTAAACCCTCAGGACATTGAAAAGACAGGCTATGGGTATTTTGTCTGGAAAACGCGGCCTTATCATGGGTGTTGCAAATGAACGCTCTGCGGCTTGGGGCATCGCACAGGTTGCCGCCCAGCAGGGTGCAGAACTGGCCTTCACCTATCAGATAGACAGCTTTAAAAAAAGGCTGGCGCCGCTGGCCGCTTCAGTTGGATCAGATATTCTGATCCCCTGTGATGTCGCTGAGGAGGGGGCGGTAAAGACCTGTTTTGCGGCCCTTCGTGAGCATTGGGACAATATTGATTTTGCTGTGCACGCTATTGGATTTTCAGACAAGTCAGAGCTGAAAGGGCCCTATTACAACACCAGCCGCGATAATTTTGCCCAGACTATGCTGGTTTCTGCTTTTTCTTTCACTGAAATGGCAGCAGCAGCGATGCAGATGATGCCGCATGGCGGTTCTCTTTTGACCCTGTCTTATCTTGGCGGGGTGCGGACAACGCCAAATTATAATGTCATGGGTGTGGCCAAGGCCGCGCTGGAGGCGTCAACACGCTATTTGGCAGTTGATCTGGGCCGCCGGAATATACGGGTGAACACATTGTCAGCCGGGCCGATGCGCACACTGGCCGGCTCTGCCATTACAGGTGCGCGCCATATTTTCCGCCATTCAGAGCAGCAGGCGCCGCTGAAACGCAACCCCGATACCGATGAGGTGGGCAGGGCAGCTGTGTATCTTTTGTCTGATCTGGCCTCTGGCGTGACCGGTGAGACACATTATGCAGATGGCGGCTATCATCATATCGGTGTTCCAGCAGAAATTGATATCAGCCAGAACAGAGACTGAACCAAAAAAAAGCCGCCCGAAACCAGTTCGGGCGGCCTGTTTCAGAACAGATAAAAACAGCCCTATTCGTCTGTTTCTGCCTCCAGATCAGCGCCGGTTTCCTGATCCACACGCTTCATCGACAGCTTTACCTTGCCACGGTCATCAAAGCCAATAACCTTGACCTTGACCATATCGCCTTCCTTACAGACATCTGTTGTCTGGGCAACACGTTCATTTTTCATCTCAGATATATGAACCAGCCCATCGCGCGCGCCAAGGAAATTGACAAAGGCCCCGAAATCAACTGTTTTCACAACCTTGCCATCATAGATTTCGCCCAGCTCCGGTTCAGCGACAATCTCACGGATACGCGCAATGGCCGCATCGCTTGCAGACTGGCTGACAGCGGCAACTGAAACACTGCCATCATCATCAATGTCAATTTTCGCGCCTGTCTGCTCGACAATCTCTCTTATCATCTTGCCGCCCGGCCCGATCACTTCCCTGATTTTATCAACTGAAATTTTGAAGGTTGTGATTTTCGGTGCTGATTCAGCCAGGCCGTCACGCGCAGAGGTCAGTGCCTTGCCCATCTCACCCAGGATATGAAGACGTCCGTCCCTTGCCTGTTCAAGGGCAATCTTCATGATTTCAGGCGTGATAGAGGTGATTTTGATATCCATCTGCAGGGCAGTGATGCCTGATTCTGTGCCGGCGACCTTGAAATCCATATCGCCCAGATGATCCTCATCACCCAAAATATCAGACAAAACAGCAAAATCATCACCATCCTTAATCAGGCCCATCGCAATCCCGGCAATCGGGCGGGCCAGAGGCACGCCAGCATCCATCAAAGCCAGCGAGGTGCCACAGACAGTCGCCATGGATGAAGAGCCGTTTGATTCTGTGATTTCAGAAACCACGCGGATGGTATAGGGAAATTCCTCTTTCGCGGGCAAAAGCGGATTAATCGCCCGCCAGGCCAGCTTGCCATGGCCTATCTCACGCCGCCCGGGTGAACCGACCCGACCAGCCTCGCCGACAGAAAATGGCGGAAAATTATAATGCAGCATAAAGCGTGAGCGGTATTCACCAGTCAGCGCGTCAATTATCTGTTCATCCTGGCCGGTGCCCAATGTAGAGA